>DAOPVC010000012.1:0-40594 GCA_035350895.1 Smithella sp.
AACTGACGGGGCTTTCTTTGATCTGGGGGAAATCTCTGCCGGCCGTCCAAATCGCCCTGCTCAGCAGATCTTTTTGTTTTGTCCAAAGAAGCGTGCTAACAGAGGGATGTCGCGGTGATCCTAATTCAATGACGGCATTATCGGCGGTGACAATCACGGCCCTGTCAGGCTTTTTATCTCTGGATAAAAAGCCGATCCGATGCGCCTCTTGACCATTATCGGGGAGGTGACGGGAAAACTCCCGGCGCTGATCCCTAATCATTTCTGTGACCTGTCTAATCAAAGGAGCGCAATCCGTCAATTCCATCAGGCGGCACCTCCTTTTAGAAATGAACTCCGCTTCTTCTGAATGATCTTACCTTGAGCAATAAGGGCGGCGCCAAAGGCGGCAACCAGTTGGCTGTCTATTGGCAACGTCGTCATACTTCTGCCGGTAAGTCCTGTTAACATGTCTCGAACTCCCGAAACCTTGGAAAGACCGCCGATCAAAACGATCTTGTCCTTTGCTCCGGCGCCGTCGATGAGTGAAGCGGCTTTTGAGGCTATGGCCCGGATAACGCCGGCCAGAACGTCGCTTCGTTTCATTCCGGAATTAATCTGTGAAATGATCTCGCTCTCGGCGAAGACGGCGCAACTGCTGGAGGACGAGTAGGGTTGACGAGAAGCGGCGGCGCAGGCAGAAATTTCGGTAAAAGGCACCTCTGCCGCCTCAGCGACCATTTCCAGAAACTTACCGCTTCCGGCGGCGCATCTCTCGTTCACATGAGTGGTTTCCAGAAAACCATTTTCATCAATGGTAGAAACCGTGATAAAGAGCCCTCCGAGATCAATAACGGTTCTAATATGCCGGTCAAAAAAGAAGGCTGATCGGGCGGTGCAGGCGGCTTCTCCCAGTGTAAAGGCAGCCTTCTTCACCAAATGACCGCCGAACCCGGTGGCGATAATTTTTTTTATTTCCCATCTTCCCGCCTGGGCCTGCGCCCGCGCATCCTTTAAAAGAGAACGGATAATAGTGTCGAACCGGGGGCCCATCTCCGCGCAGGCAGACCCGCGCAGGCGCTCGCCATCGGTGACGCAAACTTTGATAAATCGTGTTCCCACGTCCACTCCCGCAGTAATCACGTTTCCACCTTTGCTTTCAACGTCTCCAAGGCATAGACAGCGGCTCCTAATGCGCCGATAATCTGGGGATCCACAGGAAGCGATGTAAATGAAACGTTCATATGATAAGCCAACTGCCTCACCACGCCGGGGTTCTTGGATACTCCGCCGGTGATACAAATGTTTTTCTCGATGTCTATGGCCTTCGCCAGAGAAGCAACCCGTTTGGCAACGGCATCGGCAATGCCGCAGGCGATATGTTTGAGCTTGTTTCTTGCGTAGAGATGATTGAGGACTTCCAGTTCCATGAAGATACTGCATTTGTTGGTAATGTTGATGGGTTTCTTCGATTTGACGGCCAGGCATCCTAACATTTCGAGGTCGACGCCGATCGTTTTGGCCAGCATTTCCAATGATCGTCCCGTGCCCGCGGCGCATTTGTCGTTCATGATGAAATCACGGACATTGCCGTCTGCATCGATCAGGATGATCTTGCAGTCCTGTCCCCCGATATCGATGATGGTTCTGATGCTGCGGTCCGCACGGAAGGCGCCCAATCCGTGACAGGATATCTCGCTCATATTCATCTGGGCGAAAGGAATTTCGTAACGGCCGTAGCCTGTGCTGCAGCAGTAGTCCAGATCGGAAAATCGGAGCTTAGCCGATGCCAAGGCTTTTTCCATTACTTCCGTGGCCGAATCCAGGGTAGACAACCTCACCCGGGTGATCTCTCCCGCAAGCCGGCCCTTCTCATTCATGATCAATGCCTTGGCGGTAAGAGATCCGACATCACATCCTGCTACAATCATTGTTCCCTTTAAAACTTATTTCTGTCTTTACAAATCACAAAAGAATTAACGAGGGGCACCCACCATCAGTGAAATTAGTATAACAAATTGCTATTGAATGTCAAGAATTTTATATATCAATTATTATAATTGAATTATTGTTTGACAAGACATTGATAATTGTATAAAATTAAAAATAAAGGAGGAAGGGTATATGGCCAACCAACAAGTTCCGGAGAAAGTTGTTCGCATTCTCATGAGGGATATTTTCAATAATAAGCTCAAACCCGGAACAAAGCTTCCTTCAGCAAAAGAAATATCCAGACAGATGAAAGTCGATTTGAGTTCTCTGCGAATCGGCTTAAAACAGTTGGAATCCATGAACGTCCTCGATATCAAACAGGGAGATGGCATCTATGTCAAAGATTATGTGCAACATGCCGGCATCGATTTTCTCAGTCTTCTCTTTTCTCAGAAAGATGAAAACGAGCAGAAAATGATTGTTGATGATTATTTCGTCGATGAAATATGGGAATTCTGGACGGCTGTTTTTCCGGAAATACTCAAAATGGCAGCCGGCAGATTTTCGCCGCGCGACGTGAAAGCTATTGCAGGGCTTTTCAATGAAGAGCTGGCCAGTCTTGATGACCGAGAAAAAGTTATCGAACTTCAGGAAAAACAGCAGGATCTTGTGGTCAAAGTGGCCAATAATACGATATTCCTGCTGCTGGCCAATTCTACCCGCCCCATGCGCAGAAAAATTATAGAGCTCTTCGTCAATTCCATTGACCGAAAAACGCTGGAAACCTTCGCCAAAGCGAAGGTGCGGCTTCTCAAGGAATATACGTCGGGCACCTCGACGAACTCTCTGGACGCTTCGGAAAAATACCGGGAGATGCTCTTCCTGACGCGTCAGGCTGTAAAGACGGCGTTGACGCAACAAGCGAAAACCCTCTTGCCCTAAGCAGCACATCACGCTGTCAGATCCATAAGCTGCCCGCAGAGCAATGTATCGTGCATACGTTTCTCGCATGAAACCTTATAACATCATTTTTCATGGCTTTCTCAATCATGCTCCCTGCCGATCAATTCCCACGCGAAATCAGCCGGAGCGTGGCCAACGGTCGCGTTGATGTGTTGACCTGCATGGAAAGCTCCTGGTAATCTTATTTTCTTAGCAAATCGTTTCTTGATAAGGCCGATGGTGAACTCGGAGACCATAGACCTTCATTCCTGGCTCTTGAACAAACGCATGTAGTCTTGCCGCCGGATACCGACTCAAAAAACTTCTTGGCGATAATATATTTTTATGTAATATCAAATAAATATTGCAGTCTTACATGAAAAATGTTTATTCTCGGATCACTTAAATAACGGTCGAAAAACGGCTCAAAAGACGAAAAGGATTCTATCCTGAAGCGACTTCCGGAAGAGGCCGAATAATATAACGATGATGAATGAAACATTTTTCTTGACAATCAAATCAAGATTGCATAAGGTTCGCCTTTAAATTTTTCACTAAGATGGTGGTTTTATTATGAAGACATATATGGCTAAGGCGCAAACGGCCGATAAAAAATGGTACATAGCGGATGCTTCCGGTAAGGTTCTGGGAAGATTCGCCAGTGAAATAGCGCACCGCTTACGAGGAAAGCACAAGGCTACTTATACGCCGCATGTGGATACGGGCGATTTCATTATTGTCGTCAATGCCGAAAAGATTGTTCTGAGCGGCAAGAAGCTGACCGATAAAATTTATTATTCCTATTCCGGTTATCCGGGCGGAATGAGAGCAACGGCCGCCGGGAAAATGCTGGCGGAAAAACCGGAGGATATAATCCGTATTGCGGTGCAGGGAATGTTGCCCAAAACGAATTTAGGTCGCAAAATGCTGAAAAAATTAAAAGTTTATTCCGGCAATGCCCATATTCATGAAGCCCAGTGTCCGGAAACGTTGTCTATTTAATTTGTAAAACAAGATATTAGATCACTATTGGAGAAATCATGGCGGAACAAAGGTATTACGCAACAGGCAAAAGAAAGAGCGCGATTGCTCGTGTTTATATGAAAACGGGCAATGGTAATTTTGTAGTGAACAAAAGAAGTTTTGATGATTATTTCACACGGCCCAGTTTAAAGATGATCATCAAGCAGCCCCTGGAGATAACGGGCAAAAAAGATCAGTTTGATTTATATATCAATGTGTGCGGCGGCGGTATGGCCGGGCAGGCCGGAGCCGTGAAACACGGAATTTCCAAAGCCCTGCTGGAGTATGATGCCGAGTTGCGATCCGTACTGAAAAGGGCTGGTTTTTTGACCAGAGATGCCCGGGTTAAAGAACGAAAGAAATACGGACAGCCCGGGGCAAGGAAAAGATTCCAATTCTCCAAACGATAAAATCCAAGAGGGGGGCTTCCAGCCTCCCTTTTTTTTGGGAGCTTTGTTATGATGAAAACAGCCATCTTCGGCGCCAGCGGATATACAGGGCAGGAACTGACCAGAATTTTGTCGGGTCATCCCGAAGCGAAATTAGTCGCGGTTACATCCCGGCGCTTTGCCGGGCAAAGCGTGGCGGACGTTTTTCCGGCGCTGCGCGGCCGGACGTCATTAAAATATCAAAACGCGACTCCGGCGGAGATATCCAAAATCTGCGATGCGGTTTTTCTTGCACTGCCCCATAGTATTTCAATGGGCATTGCTCCGGAGTTTATCAAAACGGGCCAGACGCTTGTTGATTTAAGCGCCGATTACCGGCTGCGGGACATCACGACCTATGAAACCTGGTACGGAAAACATTCGAGCGCCAAATTCATCAAGGATGCTGTTTACGGCATTCCGGAACTCTATCGGGCTAAAATCCAGAAGACAAAATTTGTTGCCAATCCCGGCTGCTATCCGACCAGTATCATTCTGGCTCTGGCTCCGGCGCTGAAAAAGAAACTGCTGGATGTATCGACCATCGTTGCGGATTCGGCATCCGGCGTCAGCGGCGCAGGCAGGGAACCGCTGACCGGTTCGCTTTTTTGTGAAGTTGATGGAGGATTTAAAGCGTACAAGGTTGGCAAGCACCGGCATCTGCCGGAAATCGAGCAGGAATTGAACGCTCTGGCCGGTAAAAAATTTCCCATTTCCTTTACGCCGCATTTACTGCCGGTGAAGCGGGGCATTCTGAGCACGATTTACGCAAAACTGAAAAAAGACATTTCCCTGGCGGGACTATATGAAATGTACTGCAAATTTTATGAACATGAAGCCTTTGTCCGGATGTGTCCCCCGGGAGTGTATCCGAATATTTCTTCCGTCTGCGGATCGAATTACTGTGATATCGGTTTAGCGGTTGATCCGCGGACCAAGCGAGTGATTATCATGGCGGCCATCGATAATTTGATAAAAGGAGCTGCCGGCCAGGCCGTGCAGAATATGAACATCATGTGTGGTTTCAAAGAAGATGCCGGTTTGCGCGCAGCACCGCTCTATCCCTGATAACAAGTAGCGATAATATGCCTCAGAAAATATTCAATACAGCGACAAGAAAAAAAGAAATCTTTCAGCCTTTGCAGGACGGCAAGGTCGGCATTTATGTCTGCGGGATCACCGCTTACGATGTATGCCACATCGGACACGCACGGGCGGCGGTTGTGTTCGATGTTGTGGTCAGGCATCTGCGTGCCCGCGGTTATACCGTGACGTATGTTAAAAATTTTACGGATATCGATGACAAGATTATCGACCGTGCCAACAAAGAAGGAATCGATTTCAGAGAAATTTCCGAGCGCTACATCAAGGCGCACGATGAGGATATGACGGCGTTGGGGGTTCAGACACCCACGATGACCCCGAAGGCGACCGAACATATGGCCGAAATGATTGCGCTGATTAAAAACCTTGAAGAAAAAGGATATGCTTATTGCGTGGATGGCGATGTCTATTTTTCGATCGGCTCCTATAAGCAATACGGCGGCTTATCTGGACGCAATCTGGAAGAAATGATGGCCGGCGCGCGCGTTGACGTCAATGACAAGAAACGAAATCCTCTGGATTTTGCGCTCTGGAAGAACAGCAAAGAAGGAGAGCCGTTCTGGGAAAGTCCCTGGGGAAAAGGCCGTCCGGGCTGGCATATCGAGTGCTCCGCCATGAGCGGGCGTTACCTGGGGGAAACCTTCGATATTCACGGCGGCGGAGAAGATTTGATTTTTCCTCATCATGAAAACGAAATCGCGCAGTCCATGGCGTCAACGGGAAAGCCTCTGGCCAACTACTGGATGCATAATGGCTTTGTAAAAATCAATTCGGAAAAGATGTCCAAATCTCTGGGCAACATATTCCCCATTCGTGAAATTTTGCAGCACTATCATCCGGAAGTGTTGCGTTTGTTCATGCTGCAAAGCCATTACCGCAGTCCGGTGGACTATTCCGACGAGTCGCTGGCCGAAGCAAGAGCCGGTCTGCTCAGATGCTACAGAACGTTGCAACTGATGAAAGAGCAGCAGGGCAAGCTGGCCGCCGAGACGCGGCCGGTTACCGGCAAACGTTCAGAGCGTCAGGATTATTACCTCACCAGGTTCCGGGAGCTGTCTGATAAATTCGATGAGGCGATGGATGACGATTTTAATACCGCCCAGGCGTTAGGCCATGTTTTTGAAATGGTCAGGCTGACCAACAACGTTATCGCCGAAGAAAAAAACATACCCGCTTCCGATCAAGATAAAATCTTCGCTGCGGCCAGGACGGTTTTTGATCATTTTGGAGCGGTTTTGGGCGTAATCAACAGCGATGCCGATCAGTTTTTCGCGTTTTACAGGGACACCGAATTGCGCAAGAGGGGGTTGAAGGTTGATGAGATTGAGGAATTAATCAAGCAACGGCAGTCTGCCCGGGCGAAAAAGGATTGGGCCAGAGCGGATGCCATCAGACAACACCTGGCCGGACTGAATATCGTTCTGAAAGATTCCGCTCAGGGAACCCGCTGGATGATTGAGTAGAATCAAAACTTTTCGCTGCCGGAACACCGGCATCCTTTTCGAATCATTTCCAACAAAAACATGATAAATATTGAAGAAAATGATATAAGTACACTAGACATATATTCAATCTTGCGAGGAATGTAATGAAAAAAACATCCATAAAGTTTTTTTTACTGGCCATTATTTGCTTGGGGTCGTTTATTCTTTTAGGATTAAATAACGATAAAAATGTCACCGCCAAGGATAAAAATCTTTATAAGGATATTAAAACATTCGGTGAAGTTTTAGATATGGTCAGAAAAAACTATGTCGACGAGGTGGATACGAACAAGTTAATGCAGGGCGCGATAAACGGAATGATCCGGTCGCTGGATCCGCACAGCTCGTTCATGACACCGGATCTGTATAAGGAACTGGAAGTGGAAACCCAGGGACAGTTCGGCGGGGTCGGCATCGAAATCATGATCATCAAAGATGTATTAACAGTTGTTTCCCCCATTGAAGACACCCCGGCCTTTCATGCCGGACTGAAATCCGGCGATCAGATTCTCAAAATCGATGGTAAATCGACCAAGGACATCACGATTATGGAAGCGGTCAGACAGCTCCGCGGTCCCAAAGACACCAAGGTCACTGTCACCATACAACGAGAGAAGATGACGACACCTAAAGATATTATCTTAACGCGCGCCATGATTCAGGTGAAAAGCGTCAAGTATAAAAAAGCAGAAGACCATATCGGATATATTCGTATCGCAGCGTTTCAGGAACGCACGGCCGATGAATTACGCAAAGCGCTCAGAGAAATGGATGAAAAAAACAATCCGATGAAAGGGTTGATTGTTGATTTGAGAAACGATCCAGGCGGATTGCTGACGCAAGCCATTGAGGTGTCCGATATATTCTTGAAATCGGGCGTCATTGTTTCCACCCGGGGCCGGGCGAAAGCCATGGAAACCAAGTCCATGGCTAAAAACGATAACCTCGAAATCAGTTGCCCGATCGTTGTGCTGGTCAACGAAGGGACGGCCAGCGCCGCGGAAATCGTTGCGGGCGCATTGCAGGATAACGGACGGGCCTTGATTGTCGGCGCGCAGACTTTTGGCAAGGCGTCCGTTCAGACCGTTATTCCTCTGGAAGACGGATCCGCCCTCAAACTGACCACGGCGCGTTATTATACGCCCAATGGCCGTTCCATCCAAGCGGAAGGCATTACGCCGGACATCATTGTTCCTTTTGTCAAAACGTCGGAAGACACGGAAATCGGCATCGATAAAGAAGAGAGACTCCGGGAGAAGGACCTGAAGGGACATATCAAACCGACCAAAGAGGACGGGACAAAAATTGACGAAACGAAAGGCAAGGATGTGAAAGATGCTCTGCCTCTGGAAGACGATAATCAGTTGAAAACAGCCATGGATATTCTCAAGAGCTGGAATATCATGAAAAAAATTAAATTAAATTAAAGGCGGAGAATAAAAACCATTCAGCCATGACGGTATTTAAAAAACTTTTTACGGCTACATTGATCGTTTTAATCATCTTGTCGATAGCGGGCATTATTTATGTGGCGCAGTTTCAGGAAGAGCTTCCTGAAAAAGAACAGGCGAAGAAAGTAACGAAAAAAACCGTTGTGCCAAAAGCCGATAAGTCCAGGGCGCCGAAGGCCAGACCGGTTACTGCGCGGGAAGTGGCCATTATTATTGACGACATCGGTTATGATTTGAATGCGGCTAAAGCTCTGCTGAAAGTTGACGCCAATCTGACCTTTGCGGTGTTGCCTTTTCAAGCGCATTCCCGTGAATCGGCGGAACTGCTGCACAAAGCGAAGAGAGAAATCCTTTTGCATCTGCCGATGGAACCGGTTGCGTATCCGCAGGAGAAACCCGGAGAGGGAGCTTTATTTACGGACATGAGTGACGACGAAGTTCTTTTACAGTTGCGAAAAAACATCTCCGCGGTGCCTTACGTTGTCGGAGTGAACAACCATATGGGGTCGAAATTTATGATTGACGAGCAGAAGCTTTCTTTGATTTTTAAAGAACTCCGGCGGCAGAAACTTTTTTTCGTCGATTCACGCACGTCGCCGGATTCCATGGCTTTGGCGATTGCCGGTCGAACGGGTTTTCACATCGCCGAACGGAAATTTTTCATCGATAACAATCGTCATTACAATGAAATCTATCGACACCTGCTTGATATAGCCAACCAAAATGATCATTCACCCGCCATCATCATCGGGCATCCCTATCCAGAAACCGTCCGTGCGCTCAAAGACGCGGCCAACGTAATGCGTGAAAAAGGCGTATTAATTGTTCCAGTCTCTCATATAGTCAGACGAGTAAAAAATTCTCCGGCAAAATCATAATGCGGTAAGAGAAAAAGTCATTGGTCAAAAAACGGATCGCGCAATGAAAATGAATATGAAAAAAAGCATGTTTTTAATCGTTCTGCTGATGTCGGTTTCGGTAAATTTTTTCGGCTGCAGTGGTTTGCAGCACGTTCAGGATTCGGCGTCGTTAACGGATAAATTTTCGCAGCAGGCCTCCTATCATTATCTGTTGAGTGTTCTTTTGCGCAATGAAGGCAATCTGGAACAGGCGGCCGGGGAGTTGAAACAGGCGCTGGCCGCAGATCCCGAATCATCTTTTCTGGCGGCGGAACTGATGTCTCTGTATGCGGAACAGGGAGATTGGAAAAGCGCGATTGCGCAAGGGGAAGAAGCTTTGTCCAAACATCCCGATAATGTGGATCTGCATCTCATCATGGGAGGGTTGTATCTGAATATTCCCGAGTATTCGAAAGCGATCCGGGAACATAAAAAAGTCATAGAGCTGGATCCGAAGAATCTCATCGCTCATCTCTATCTGGGGATCATTTATGCGGAAGAAAAAAGATATGATCGAGCAGAAGAAACATTCAAAAAGATGCTAAAAATCGATCCCGACAATATTATGGGGATTTATTATTACGGGAAAGTTCTGGATAAGATGAAGAGATTCGACGAGGCGGAAAAGATGTTCAAAAAAGTCATGTCTTTGAATCCTTATTTTGAAATGGCCCTGTTCGATCTGGCTGCTTTATACGAAAAACAGGAAAAACTGGATAAAGCAATTGAAATTTACCGGAATTACCTGGCGATTGATCCCACGCGGCTGAATTTGCGGGTGAGAACGGGCGAACTTTTAATTAAGAAGAAAAAATATGAGGAAGCGCAGAAAGAGTTCCAGGAAGTGTTGAAAATCGATCCGGATAATCGGGAAATACGCGTGGCGCTTGGTTTGCTGTATTTTGACATGAAAAAATTTGATTTGGCCGCTGCGGAATTTTCAACCGTTCTGAAGAAGAACATTGCGGATGACAAGGTGCGTTATTTGTTGGCGACGACATGTGAGCAGCAAAAAGACAATGGTCAGGCTATTGATGAATATAAAAGCATCGCGACATCATCAGAATTGTATGTGAGCGCCCGGTTGCGCGCGGCGATGCTGTTGCAAAATGAAAGAAAAATTAATGAAGCAATCGAGGTGATCAAAAAGGCGATTAAGAAGAAGAACGATCAGTTGCCGTTTTACCTTTTCCTGTCTGCGCTTTATGACGAGACCGGCGACAGCGCGGCTTCAGAAAATGTTTTAAACGATGGACTGAAAATCATTCCCCGCAGCACGGATTTACATTATGCTCTGGGCGTGCTTTATGACAAAACCAATCGTTTTGAGGAAAGCATTGCCGTGATGAGCAAGATTCTGGAAATCGATCCGGAAAACGCTGAAGCGCTTAATTTCATAGGGTTCAGCTATGCCGAACGCGGCATTCATCTTCAGGAAGCGGAAGATTTGATTCTCCGGGCCATTAAAATCAAGCCGAATAGCGGTTATCTGCTGGACAGTCTCGGCTGGGTTTATTTCAAAAAGAGTGATTGGGTTAAAGCGGAAAAATATCTGAAAGAAGCCTGGAAACTCTTACCCGAAGAAGTTGAAATCATCGAACATCTGGGAGACTTGTACCTGCAACAAAAGAAGATAAAAGAAGCCGGCGATATGTATGACCGGGGACTGAAGATTGATCCGAAAAATAAATCACTGCAAAAGAAACGTGAAGCTTTAATGACAAACAGACCCTAGAAAAAGCGTCACGATCCCACCGGAAGTTGATTAGCCCATGACGAAGAAAAAGATCCGCTGTTTAGTGTCTATGTTGTTCTGTGTATTGCCGCTGCTTGCCTGCAGCGTTACGAGGCAAGCCGTTGTTGCGGATAATTTTTCGTCCGGCACACGTTTGCCATCCGGTTTCGGTGCGCTCGCGGAAGATGATATCTTCAAATCTCTGGCGAAGATTGACTGGACAACGCCTGACGATTATTATCAGGTGAAGGCTGCCCTGATTTTGAAACGCCCGGCTTATTTGCGTCTGGAGTTGCTGCCGTTAATCGGCACGCCCGATTTTTTCCTGACGGCAAAACCGGGAAAAATGACAGTGTATATCCCGTCGCGGAAGGAAGCTTACGGAGGACGTCCGACGCATGCCAATTTGAAAAGATTTTTACCGTGGCCCATGGACATTGGCGAGATAATCATGGTGTTGACCGGATCGTTTCCGGCCGGCCGGGAAACGATATCGCAGGAAGGCGATCTTTCCCGCCGGGACATCAAAGATCCGTCCGGGTATTCACGGATGATCTGGGTGCGGGGAAAAAACAACCATTTATACAAAATGATTCGAAAAGATGAACTCGGGACGGAACTTTACAAGGTACAATATTTTTATGACAATGATCAAAGCGTTTTCCCGAAAAAGATCGTGATCAGCTCGTTTCCCGGAACGACAACGCTGGCAATCGAATATGCCGATATTCAAATTGAAAAGGCAACGGACTTATCTGTTTTTGACCTGGCGCTGCCTGACGATATCGAAGAAATCTTTCTGGAATGAATCCGTGGATTATGCGCGGGAATGCTACTTAATGTCCTGCAGGTTGGACCGGGCGATGCGGGCCTGGCTGGTGTTCGGGTAATCTTTAATGACTTCCTGCAGCAGGAGCTTCGCGCTGGTTTTGTCCCCGAGCTTCAGAAAGGACAGTCCCTGTTTCAGAAGGGCATAAGGCACTTTGTTGCCGTTGGGATAATTTTTCGTGACTTTTTCGTATTCCAGAATGGCCGACTCGTATTTTTTTTCAAAAAAATAACATTCGCCGATCCAGAACTGGGCGTTATCCGAATACTCGCTGTTGGGATACGCGGCCAGAAAATTTTGGAATTCCGTCCGAGCTTTGGCGTAATTTCCTTCCTGAAAAATCTGATAGGCGGCCGAGTAGGCTTTATCTTTATCCTGCTTTTTCCCGGGATCTTTGGCCACTGAGCCGCCATTGACTTTGCCTGCTTTATCTGAAGCATCCGATGTGTTCTTATTGCCGATTTCTAAAAAATTTTCGATAAAATTTATTCTCAACAGCATGTTGTTAAGCAATTGCTCGTCTTTTTTGGAACCGAGCGAAGAGTCTTTTTTCAACGTTTCCACCTGACCGCGCAATTGCTGAAGATTTTCCCTTAATTCGGAAATATCGGCCATGGTGTTGGCCTGTCCTTTCCGCATGGATTCCAGAGCCGTGGCATTCTGCTTTAAGTCGTTCAGTTCGGCTTCCAGCGAGGATATTTTTTCATCTGTTCTCTGATTAAGTTCGGATCGGAGCGCTTTTAAATCTCCGGTAGACGCGCATCCGGAGACATAAAGCGCAACAAAAAACAAAAGGATACAGGTATATTTTTTCAAGTTTTGCACCTCGCTGAATGATTATGGATTGACAACAAAATGCGCCCGTCTGTTCTTGGCCCACGCTTCTTCCGTGGAAGCGGGATCCAGGGGGTTTTCTTCGCCGAAACTGACGGTCTTCATCAGGGATTCCTTGACGCCCAGATTCGCCAGATATTTTTTGGTTTCCTGAGCGCGCCTTTCTCCCAGAGCCATATTGTATTCATACGTTCCTTTTTCATCGCAATGTCCCTCGATAATGATCGAGGATATTCTGTTGTTCATGAAATAGTCGGCATTTTCCTTGAGAATATCGCGCGCGTCGGGCCGGATGCTGGAACTGTCAAAATCGAAATGGATATCGCTGACGGGCGACGGTATGCGGGCCATTTTTTCCAGATCCACAGATTTTTCTTCCGCGGTATCCCGGATGACCGGCGTTGTGTCGGAGGTTGCAACGTCCTGTTGCTGGGTGGTCGGCGCTGACGTTGTTTCCTGCGTCGCGTCGCTGGTGACGACTGACTTCTTTCCTGCGCAACCGGCCATCATCAGGAGGCCGGATATCAGGACGACCAATATCCATCTTAAAGATATATTCATTTTCATGGCTTCCGCTCCTTTAATTGAGGTAATAAAATTTAAGTTTATAATAATACGTCAATCCAATGCTTAAGAATATAACGAAAAGACCGTTTATTTTCGTTTTTCTTTTTTGAATTCACTTATATGCGTGTCTTATACAGCAAAGGATAGAAAATAACAACCCCCTTCCGGCGTTTTCAGTGCTCTTATTTCAATCGCCCCGACCAGGACGGCATGGTTAAAGGGTTGTTTTGTTCATACAGCAGCCGGGGACTGGACCCGTTGGCGTTGATGATCATAATTTGGCTTTGTGAATTTTTTCGGGAGACATAGGCAATTTGACGGCCTGACGGCGACCAGGACGGCGATTCATTATTGGCGTTGTCGAACGTCAGTTGCACCGGATTGTTGCCTTCTTCATCAATGGAAAAAATTTGATACCGGTTGCCGGTCAGCCCTTCGTAAACGATACGGTCGCCGCGCATGGACCACGATGGCGAGGAATTATAACTGCCTTTGTACGTTATCCTTTTAACATTGCCGCCGTTGGCGTCCATGGTGTAAATCTGCGGTGATCCCGACCGATTGGAAACAAAAACGATTTTCCTTCCGTCGGGCGACCAGGACGGTGAAACATCGATGGCATAGTTGGTGGTGAGACGCTGCAATTGCAGAGACGCGATGTTCAGAGCATAGACTTCCTCATTGCCGTCCTTGCTCAGAGTCAGCAGTAATTTTCTCCCGTCGGGAGAAAATGATCCGCATAAATTCAGTCCGTCAAAGGCAGCCACTTTTTTTTCCATGCCGCTTTTCAGATTGAGCAGGTAGATTTCCGGACGTCCTCTTTTAAAAGAGGTAAACGCCAGCCAGTTGCCGTCGGGCGACCAGCGAGGGGCGATGAATAGGGATGAATGATGTGTAACCTTTCTGATTTCGGAACCGTCATAGTTAACGGAATAAATGTCGGAGCGGAGGCCTTTCTTGGATACAAAGGCTATTTTGGTGTTGAAGTCTCCCGCATCATTAATTAATGCCAGCATGATGTCGGAAGCGATGGCCCGGGATACAGCTTTTGTTTTGTCGGCCGGCGCCCGGTATCTTTTATTGAAAATAATTTCACCCCGCGCGACATCGAAAAGATAGCTGTCCGCAATCATCTCTTGACCGTTTTGCGTGACGTTGCCTTTCAACAGGTAATCGGCGCCGATCGCGGTCCAGTCGGAGAAGCGTATTGTCCTGGCGTCCGCCGATGCAGCGGAAATACTGTTGTCCAGAAAACTTTTCCTGTTCAACACATTGAACAGGCCGGTCAGGGCGAGATCGTTTTTAACGCCGTCGGAAACGGTGGCCGCCGATGAAGCCGGAGATGCATTGTAAAAATCGCTAATGGCAATGGGAATCATTTTGAAAGCGGGCGAGTCGATATCGACGTAAATTTTTGCGCCGGTGCGACTGCTTAAACCCGGCCAGGTGCAGAAGCATAATGTCAAAAATAAAATCAGAACAAATTTTTTCATAGGTTTCAACAACCTCTTGTGGTGAGTTTACAATCATACTGAAAGCGCAAAACGGTCAACGCAATTCCGAGGAATGAAAACGGATGCCGATTTCAATATGATTATCCCGGACCCAATGGGGCAACGCAGGAAACGGACTCGATTTCTTCACCGCCCGGAGCGCGGAGTCATCAAAATAACGGTTGCCCGAACGTTTTTCAAATCCGGCATACAATAACGCGCCGTTGCGCGCGATTCTAACGTCGACAATTGTGGTGATATTTTTTTCCGGCAGTAATGATTGCGGGATAGACCAGTTCTGCTTCACTCTGGACCACACGGCTTCGATATATTCGTTGGCTTGCGCGTTCACTTCGGCGTCCGACATGGACGTGCTGCCGGTGGCGGCGGATGTATTCTCCCGGGTTTTCGGCGCGGCCTTTTCTTTTTGGCGGATGGAGCCGATGGCTTTTTCAATAGTCGCCTTGTCCGTCTTTTGCATTTTAATCGGTGAAGAGTAAATGCTGTTGATTTTGCGTTTGATAATGATGGAGTCAGACGTTTTTTTGGACGCCAGGATGTCATTGAGCGAGGAGGCATCCTGCGACGGCAGAACGGCTTCGGAACCAACAAGCTGTACGGAATAAGCCGTTCCGAATGTCAGATGTCGTGACGTTGTCGGGATGGAGACCAGAATGGCGGCAATGACAATCAGGTGGATGGCCAGGGAGAGAAAAATCATGTTGTTGAAGTTGCCTGCACTGCCGCGGTAGCCTTTGCCAAGCGTCCGGGATGTCATTGCGTTTCCTCAGGGGGTTCCGTGATCATGCCCAGTTTATCAACACCTGCTTTGCGCACTTCCGACATGACTTCCACGACAAATCCGTAAGGCACGTTTTTATCGGCGCGCAGAAAAATTTCTCTGTCTATCCTGTTGGAAAAAATGGCTTCCAGCTTGGATTTCAATTCGCCCAGAGGCATTTTTGTTTTATTCAGAAAAATTTCTCTGGTTTCGCTGACGGTCAGGACCAGTTTCTCCTCGGCCACATCGACGCTTTTTGCTTTGACACGCGGCAGATTCACGTCAATGCCCATGGACAGCATGGGGGCCGTGACCATAAAAATAATCAACAGCACCAGCATGACATCGACCAACGGCGTAACGTTGATTTCCGCCAGCGGTTTATTGGAATTGTTTTTTCGGCGTGACCCGCGCATGATTTACGAATCTCCGGTTTTTATTTACGGACCAGATACCGTTCGACAATGTTTAAAAATTCCGCGGAGAAGTTCTCCATCTCCTGGACCATGTTTTTTGATTGATTTAAGAAATAGTTGTAGAAAATAACCGCCGGTATTGCCGCGGCCAGTCCGGCGGCGGTGGCGATCAGCGCTTCGGAAATTCCGGGAGCGACAACGGCCAGTGTTGCCGAACCGCGCGCGCCGATTCCCTTAAAGGTGTCCATAATGCCCCAGACCGTGCCGAACAGGCCGATAAAAGGGCTGGCCGATCCCGTGGTCGCGAGAAAACCGAGCGAACTTTCCAGCTTGGTCATTTCCGTGGCGCTGGCTTTGTTCATCGAACGTTCCAGATTATCCAGAGACGAAAGGCTGATGTCGTCGCGTCCCTGCGCTGACTCGCCGGCGGGTTTGTTGGTTTGCGTCAGTTCCTTGTAGCCGACGCGGAAAACTTCCGCGGTCGTGGAATAAGAATATTTTTTGGCCGCCGGCAAAACATCGGACAATTTGGAACTGCGCAGATAGTCTTCGTTAAAGGCGTCATTTTCCTTTTGAATTTTACGATAATAACGGTATTTGATGAAAATAATCGCCCAGGAAACAACCGAAAAAATAAAGAGCACCAGTAAGACGAATTTTACCATCAATCCGGCGTCGAGAATCATACTCAGCAGACTGCCGTTAAAATTGCCGCTCAAGTCTAAGGCACCAAGGTCTTTCACTTTTCAATCTCCCATGGGTCGTGAATTTGTAGCGTAAGCTAAAGGAAAAAAATTACCTTGTCAATAAATCTTTTAATTTAAAAAACTTCTTGTTTTTTTTTAGAAATGATAGTAGATGTACCGATAACTTTAAACTATTGGATAAAAATGTAATAATAATAAGGGGGACCTATGAAAAGAAAAAGGATTATCACTCAATTTTTGCTATATGTTCTTATGTTTATGTTTTTGATTGTTGCCGGCTGTAGCGACGGCGACGACGACGATGATGATAATAATCAAAATCAGCAGGATTTATTTATCACAGTTTCCGGTACCGTAACGGATGGGACCGGGGCCGGGGTACAGGGCGTCAATATTTCAGCCATGTACTCATTGACAATATTGAACGTCAAAATCTGGGAAGGTTCGATCAGCAGCGATTTGTTCAGCTATATCATGACCGGTGCAGACGGAAGTTACACCCTGACCCTGCCGGCAGCCCTGGTTGAGCAGTATAATGTTGTTCTGACACCTGCCAAGAAAGGGTATACCTTTACTCCCGCACGAAGAACATTTGACGTAGGTCTAACGGATATCACGGGTGTCAATTTTACAGCCGTGGAATCCTCCGTATATGGTCAGGCCGATCTGGCCGGAACATGGCGCATGAATTTGCTCCGGACCGGTACGGAAAATATGTGGACGCGTGCCCGCGTGACGATCGGCGCCACCGGCGTTGCACAGTGCTTGTCTTATGAAACCAGCGCTTCCGCAGGCGATACCACTTGTCCGGCAGACTTTGATCTGACATTTACTGTTAATGAGGATACGGGCGCCATCATTCAAAGCGGCGCCTACGCTCCGGGTGACGGCGGTCATATGACCATGAACTCCGATAAAGATTTTGCCGCCGGTACGGCAACAGCGGGAACCAACAATCAAATCGTTATTGCCCAGAAGGAAGGCACCACCAATTACAGCAATGCCAATCTGGCCAGCCACAATTTCGTTGTGCACGGCTTGGTGGTAGGTCAAACCAATGAATGGTGGTATGGCGCGGGCGCAACCGACAGCGCGCTGGGTGTCACCATGGATGAAGAAATAGGGCCCACCGGCGCTCCTTCTGCAACCATCAATGGCGTAACGTTAGCCGTAGCGGTTGACGGTACTGTGACCCTGGTGGATGCCTTGGGGGCAAGAGCAAGCGATTTTGAAGGATTCCTCTCCGTGGACAAGAAAACCGTGGTCGGCACCTATACGGATATTAACGGCGACTACCAGTTGATGGTGGTCCAGGTAACCGACGGCCAGGCCGTCGCCAATATGACCGGATCTTCCTATAACCATCTGCTGGGTGTCGGCGATGACATTTTATGGGCGCATCATGACATTAATGTAAGCCGGTTCGAAACATCATTCCTGCCGGATATCTTGGAACTCACGTTTGCTCTGGATGTCATGCTTTCTTACAACTGGAATTTGTCTCTGGCGTATACGCCGGTGCAACGGTTGGCGCTTGTCAGTGTCAAGAAACTTAATATTGCTCCGAATGGTCAGGCAACCGTTACGAATCCTGAAACCGACGCCATTGTTTTCCATGGACAGCTGGCCTTCGATGGCACGTTCATGGTCGGTACGGAAACGATGGATTTAACGGAAGGCACGATCTACACCCTTAATGTAATCACACATTAATCACTGAAAGTAAGATAAACTGAAAAACCCGCCCCTGAGATTGGGGGCGGGTTTTTTTGTTTTTATGATTCCATGGGGATTAAAGATTTTCCGGAGAAAAGGCAATCACATCATCAAGTCTTTTCGCGCCGGCCATTAACATGACCAACCGGTCGATGCCCAGTGCGATACCCGCGCAGTCGGGCAGCGTTGCAAGCGATTGCAGAAAGAAATCCGGCATGTCGTAACGCGCCCAGCTTTTCGCGGCGCGCTTTTCTAAAGCCGATTCGAAACGTTTTCTCTGTTCTTCCCGATCGGTGAGTTCCGAAAAGCCGTTGGCGATTTCCACGCCCCCGATGTAGAGCTCAAATCGCTCGCTAACGTCAGGGTCGTTATTTTTCAGTCGGGCAAGCGCCGCAAGCTTTGCCGGATAGTCATATAGAAACGTTGGCCGGCCGGTTCCCAGATGCGGTTCAACACATTCGACCAGACATTCGTCGAATCTTTCCTGAGCCAGAGCGTCTTCCAGCGTCACCGGTGCATATTGTGAAAAAGCTTCCGCAACGGTGATTTTTTCCCAGGGGAGAGACAGATTTATTTTTTTGTTTTGGCAAACCATTTCAGTCATGCCTGAATCTCCGGCGACAGACCGGATCATTGTCTCGCATTGATTCATCAATTGGTGATAATCAAATCCGGAGACGTACCATTCCAGCATGGTAAACTCCGGCAGATGCAAATCGCCCCTTTCACCGGCGCGGAAACATTTGGAGATTTGAAAAATTCGCGGATAACCGGCCGCCAGCATGCGCTTCATACAAAGTTCCGGCGAGGTCTGTAAAAACCAGTCTTCCGTGCGCAGGGCTTCAATGTGTTCTTCGGGAGCCGGCGCGGGGATTCGTAAAGGCGTTTCCACCTCCAGAAAATCGTTTTGAATAAAAAAGAGACGAAGACGTTGAATGAATTCGGCACGCAACCGCAAGGCCTGCGATTTGCGAGCCAGAGTAAAGTTATGATCGGAATGGAATGCTTTCAAATCAATCAACCTGTAAAAGACTTTGCGGAGAAAAGGACTGTTTTTTCAAAATGTCTTAGGGGCAATGACGCGCCAAGGAAGAAGAGAGGGCGGTGTATGGTCGGATATGTTGCCGGGGCGAGGGATCCGGCATGCGCCGGACGTCCTTTGCCTATGAGCATTTTACACAATCATTTAACCTTTGACCCGGGTCAGGTACTCACCCGTACGCGTATCTATCCGGATCTTTTCTCCTTCGGTAACAAAGGTCGGCACCTGAATCGTGTATCCGGTCTGTACCTTGACCGGTTTTGTGTTGCCGGCAGCGGTATCGCCCTTGGCCCAGGGTTCGGCTTCCGTCACGATCAACTCGACAAAGTTAGGCAGGCTGATGCCGATAGGTTTGTCTTCAAAAAGCAGAATTTCCACTTCGATATTGTCGGTCATGAAATTCACGGCATCGTCAACCTGGTCTTCCGTGAGGTAAACCTGCTCATAGTTTTCGTTATCCATGAAGCAGTATTTGTCGCCTTCTTTGTAGAGGTACTGCATTGTTTTTTCCCGTAAATCGGCCGGTTCGAACGTGTCAACGGAACGGAAGGACCGTTCATACTGATTTCCATTAATCATATTTTTAAGTTTAGTGCGGTAAAGCGCCTGTCCCTTGCCCGGTTTGACAAAATTAAATTCAGTTATCACATACGGTTCGCCGTCTATTTTCAGCCGTAACCCCTTTCTTAAATCACTGGCAGTGTACATAAAATTTATCTCCTTGCTTAATATAACAAAATCGCCTGTTTTGTTCTGCGCTTCTCTAATCTATTTATTGGAACTTGTCAAAAAAATGTTTGTGTTTTTTTAAATCATTTTTCATCGTTTTGGACATCACGTTCAGAGGTATCTTGCCCGTGCTTCCGGGGACATCCAGGACATATTGCGGCAGGCATAGCCCGGAGCATTGCCTCCATATCTTTTCCATCATGGCAATACTGGGTTGATAAGCGGTGCGAAAGTGCAGGCAGCCCTGAGCCGGATCGCAGTGAAAAAGATAGTACGGCCGGACGGATATTCTTTGCAGGCCGGATAGCAAATCTTTCATCACCACCGGATCATCATTGATGCCCTTCAGTAGAACGGATTGATTGGAAACGGGAATTCCCGATTCCTGAAGCATTTGACAGGCGCGCGCGGATTCCGGAGTAAGCTCCGCCGGGTGATTAAATTGGGTATTGAACCACAGAGGCCGATGGCGTTTGAGCATCCGGCAAAGGTCTTTCGTGATGCGCATGGGCAACACCGCGGGTGCGCGGCTGCCGATGCGTAAAACTTCAACATGTGGAACAGCCCTTAACGACGACAGCATTTTTTCTAAAATGTTATCATCAAACATTAGCGGGTCGCCGCCGGAGATAATCACTTCCCGGATTTGCGGCGTTGCGGTGATGTAGCGAATCATTGCATGAAAGCGGGCTTTCAAGCTTATATGACGGGATCGCGACCAGAAGCGTTTACGGTTGCAATGGCGGCAATACGTGGCGCACGTTTCGGTCACGATAGCCAGACAACGGTCGGTATAGCGATGCACGAGTTTGGGCACCGGCATATGGGAATCCTCCCGGAGAGGATCTTCTTCCGCTTCCTTGAAGCCTGATATTTCCCGCCCATCGGGTACGCATTGAGCGAAAATCGGATCATGGTGACTGCGGATCAGCGATAAATAGTAAGGAGTAATGGCCATCGGATATACGGCATGAACCGCCTTGAACTCACTCTTGTTGATACCGGTTTTGCCCAGTAAATTTTCGAGGCGGTCTATTGTGGTGATGCGGTTTTTGAATTGCCAGCGCCAGTCGCGCCAGTCTTTTGCTGCTGCGTTCATATATGAAAGAATATTTTGCTTATCCAAATCCCACTCCGCTTCTGAAATTTGGGTCTCACCAAGGCATGTCTCGTACCACAAAAATACCTGCTTGCAAAGCGAATCAATAATGAGCCTTGACTATAGTCTTAGAGCGTAATGAGACCCAAACTTCAGAAGTGAAACGCGCTGAAGCTTGTTGGTCGAATTATCCAATCCCAATTTATTGGGACTGGAAATTATCCCCGTAGCGAAGCGGATGGGGGTGGTTTTAAAAATACCTGCTTGCAAAGCGAATCAATGTAATTTAAAGAAAAAACAAAGACGGGTGAATTCAAACAAATATCAAAGGAGCTTACGTGGCGGATATCCAGAAACGCAAGGAAAGAGTGGCCATGTTGTCGGTTGCGTCCAATTCCTTTCTTGTTTTGTTTAAAGTTGTTGTCGGCGTCGCCATTGGCTCTGTTTCAATCATATCGGAAGCAATTCATTCCGGAGTGGACTTGCTGGCTGCGATGATCGCCATGTTTTCCGTTAAAACATCCAGCGTTCCCGCCGATGAACACCATCCCTTCGGCCACGGCAAAATAGAAAACATCTCCGGCTTTGTGGAAGCCCTGCTCATCTTCGCTGCTGCGTTTTGGATCATCTTTGAAGCGTTAAAGAAACTCAATGCTCCTGAAGTCATGGAAAACGCCGGCTGGGGCGTCGGCGTCATGTTATTGTCTTCCATCATGAACTTTATGGTGTCGCAAAAACTTTTCCAGGTGGGTAAGGAAGCCGATTCCATTGCCCTGCAGGCTGATGCCTGGCACTTGCGTACGGATGTCTATACCTCCGCCGGTGTCATGACGGGGCTGGGAATCATCTGGCTGGGACACAGATTTTTTCCCAATCCCAACATTCATTGGATAGATCCGGTTGCCGCAATTTTTGTCGCCGTTCTAATCATTCATGCTGCGTATGAGCTGACGGTGCATTCTCTTCGGGATTTGATCGATGTGAAACTGCCACCGGAGGAAGAAAATTATATCCGCAACATCATTATCCGCGAGCACACGATTTACGGCTTTCACCAGTTGCGGACACGCAAAGCCGGCCATATTCGTTTTGTGGAATTTCATATCAAGGTGGATCCGCAAATGACCGTGCATGATTCTCACAACATTACCAGAGCATTGAAACAAAATATCAGAAAAAAGTTTGATGATTGCGTGATTACCATTCATATCGAGCCCTGTGACGGTGAATGCTCCGATATGTGTCAGGCCGGTTGCTTATTGCCGAAGGATAAAAGACCGGAAAGAAACCAGAGTCGGGCCGGCGCCGATCTGACATCATCTAGCAGAATGGAAAGCCGCTGATCATAGCAGGCAAAGCGGAGGAGTAATAGGCGGCAATCCATCTCCTTCATAAAGCACCTTTTCCAGAAAAAGGCCGGACGGCGGGGCGGTGAAGCGTGCCGGTATTGCCGAATAAGCCTTCAGCATTTTTTCGATGTCACGTTGAGCGAGATTTCCGCGGCCGGCCTCGACTGTCACGCCCACGATGCGGCGCACCATTTTCCACAGGAAATGAGAGCCGACGATGCGTACGGTTATAAGATTGTCGAATTCCCTGAGCCACAGCCCTTCAAGATTGACCCTGGTCGACGAATCCCTGTCCATTCTTTTGTCGGCGAAGGAGGCGAAATCGTGAAATCCCTGAAAAATATCCAGGGTGCGCTTCATTTTGCCGCAGTCGAGTTTATCCTTGACCCACCAGACATAGCGCTTGCCGAACGCCGTGCGTCGTCGGGAAATCAGATAAAGATAGCTGCGGCTGACCGCGTGATGACGGGCGTGGAAAAGGGGCGGCGCGCTTTCCACTTTCAGGATATTGACGCTCGCCGGCAGGTTATCATTGATGCCCATGCGCAGAGAGTCGGGATTAACCTTCCGGGAAGATTCCAGGTGAGCGGTTTGTGCCAGGGCGTGAACACCGGCATCCGTGCGGCCGGCTCCCTGGACTTGCACGGGTGAGTCCAGAAATTGCTGCGCGGCGCGGATCAACGTTTCCTGAACGCTGCGGGCGTTTTTCTGCGTTTGCCAGCCGTGATAATGGGTTCCGTCGTATTCGAGTACAATTTTATACTTATACAATGCCATTGTCCGAAGAGGCCTCGTTTTATGAACAACACGTTTCGCAGGTCGTGCCTGAGAAGCCGTCCCGTCTTACAGCGTTCATTTTTTATTTTGACGGCGTCAGTATGGTCATGGCGGCAAGATGTTTTATTAATATGCCTTCGGTATCGATATCGCTTAATTCTTTGCCCGGGTACAGTGTTGTGATGGCCGCTTTGCCGATAATCTTACGGCCTTCGTGACCGTCGGCGTCTATGGTTCTGACTCCCCACACATTATGGAAAATCAACGCCCGCCCGTTATGTGCCCCAATGTAAAGCATGACATGCCCCCTGCGCCAGAGCAGACTCAAATAAGGGATGCCTTTTTCCAGGATTATTTTTTCTTTTGCTTCCGGTTCAAGGTCCTGCAGGCTGATGTAAGTTCCTGTTTTTTTGACCTGATCTTCCGAGTGCCGGGGCAGCCAAAGGCCGAACGGAGCGAAAAAATCTCTCGTCATGGCCGAACAGTCCCGATTTCCGTAAAGTCCCCCCCACCCGTACGGTTCGTCGATCAGTTCATTGGCAATTTTGATCGCGTTGGCGTAAGTAAACGGCAGGGGCTTGATTTCTGTGATCTCACGGGAAACAAAGCCGTGTTTGATGACTGCATTGTTATGTTCGTTTGCGGCAGCGATCAGTATTTCCAGAGTATCCGGCGACGCGTTAACCAGCGGAAACATTTGCCCGACAGAAGTTCTGAGGCCGAAAGTGCCGCTTGCGTCAAACACAGGGGTTTTGTCCCGAATGACGACGGCATACCGCCCTCCCTCCCATGTTTTTATAAAATCATCATCAACGCGCGCGAAATCCTCGACCGGGACCCATCCGAAAGCGAAACTTGTTTCAATCAGTGCCCACGATTGGTCTTGACTCAGATGGCAGATCAACACCGGGGTGTTGGCCGGTACGGAAGATATTTGCAGATTATCGAAAGGCCAGCCGTTGATGTCTCCGCCCGGTTTGTAAAAGTGAGGACCCTGCGTAGGCAGCATACGCAGATTCGTCGTTCTGATGGTGATGGCCGGTCGCAACGTATTGGGAAAATGCTCCAGCGCAGCATTTTGCTGAAGTTTTTTCAGCCATTTGGCGGAATGTTTTTTCTTGTTCTCTCCGTAGCCGGGGGTCATGGCAAATTTTTCAAAAATAAAAGATACGCGTTCCGGCGATGCGTGAACCGGTTGGGGATTATGCCAGACCGCAAAGAATATCTTGTCATAATTTTCGTTCATGGTTGTTTGAACATCCCGGGGCAGAAGCACCTTGTCCTGGGGAACGGCGGTCAGACGGGACGCATGATCCTGAGGTAAATCCGTGACATCCTTGATTTCCTGAAACGTATCGGGAGATTTCAAATAACAGGAAACTAAAAAGAGAGTTAAAACAAGATAGATATATTTTCTTCTCATCGACAGGGCCTCGAATTTATTTTACCGGATTTATAATCTTTTTTAGCCGTTTGAGCAAGTTGAAACGGGGAAAATATTTTCTGTATTTTATAAATAAATTATGGAATAAGCAACCGATCCCTGCTATAAGCGCAAAAGGTTTTCAGCAGGGAAAGCGAAGAGCTTAAAATTTCAATATTGTTTCTTTCACCGGAATAAGAAGGAGATGAAAAATGGATAGTTTTGTGCCCAAAAAGATTTTTTTTACCAAAGGCGTAGGGACGCACAAAGATGAATTGCATTCCTTTGAGCGCGCTCTGCGGGATGCCGGAATAGAAAAATGCAATCTTGTGCAGGTTTCCAGCATTTTCCCGCCGCGCTGTAAAATGATCTCAAAGTCCCAGGGGCTGAAAGAATTAACGCCCGGGGCTATTACGTATTGCGTCATGAGCCGCTGTTGCACCAATGAACCCAAGAGGCTCATGGCGGCATCCGTCGGGTGCGCCATTCCCGCCGATAAAGCATCCTACGGCTATATCAGCGAACATCACGCTTACGGTCAGAACGAGAAACAGGCGGGCGATTACGCGGAGGATCTCGCGGCGGCGATGCTGGCCTCCACTCTGGGCATTGATTTTAACGTGGATGAAAGCTGGGACGAGAAAAAAGAAATTTTTAAAATCAGCGGCAAGATCGTCAGAACGCTGAATGTAACCCAATCCACGATTTGTAAGGACAGCAAGTACACCACGGTTATTGCAGTGGCGGTCTTTGTTTTTTAAATTTTTTTCTGGCGTGACATGCCGGTGGATGCGGTTCCCGAAGCGGTTATATCCCGGTGGCGCGCATGCTTTCATCGGATGAAGACATGAAAAAAGCACGATCCATAGACATTCCCGACCTGAAGACCCATGATATCGGCGGAGCGCAGTTGCCTTATCTTTACTATGAAGGAGACGCTCCACAGATTCTTTTTGCTCATGCCACCGGTTTTTTGCCCTGGCTCTGGCATCCGATCCTTGAAGATTTAACACCCCGTAGGCAAGCGTGGGCGCCTTACATCTGTAATTACCGCGATTGCGATCCGGAAAGCGGCGGTCTGTCCTGGGATGTCATTGCGCGGGACCTGATCAGCTTTTGCAGTTCTCAAAATATCAGCGATAATCTGGCCGTCGGGCATTCGATGGGCGCCACGGTGCTCACGATTGCTTCGGCATTGTTCGGTCTGGAGCCTCGCGGAATGATCCTGATTGAACCGATTTTCCTTCCGGAAGAATTTTACGCGCTGGATATCAAACTCAAAGATCATCCTCTGGCGGCTCAATCCATCAAAAGAAAAAACAGCTGGAAGGATGAAAAGGCGGCGCTGGACTATCTAAAATCAAAATCGCTGTTTGAAGGCTGGGACGAACAGATGCTCCGTTTTTATCTTCAATACGGGATGGAAAAACAGGCCTCCGGCGATCTGAAGCTTACCTGTGCGCCGAGAAATGAAGCGGCGCTTTTTATGGGCGGCAAAAGCACCAATCCCTGGCCCTTGCTGAACAAATTGACCTGTCCGGTCCTGATTCTGGAAGGCGGAAAAAGCTCCAACAGGGAATTTATTGATTTGCCCAAAGCAACATCCCTGTTCCAGGATGGAAGGTACCAGCTGATTGCTGATGCCGGTCACTTGATTCCCATGCAAAAACCCAAAGAAATTGCTCAAATCATCACATCATTCATGGCGGAAGTGTTTTCGGGAAATCATTGACGGATTTCAATAAATGTGTAAAATTTCCAGCCGAGATATCTTTGCAAGACTCCAAGGAGAAACGTGTTAATGTCTTTTAATGAAGGCAGACAAAAAAATTTCCAGAGTCCGAACAGTTTTTATCTGTTTGTAACCAGGCCATTTGCGTTCACGGGAAGAACCGTCATCACCTGGATTAACAGTATAGGGGCGGCCACTATTTTTCTGATTCTGGCCTTGCTCAAAACGTTTCATCCCAAACAGTTTCAGAAAGTCATTCAGCAAATTTATTATATCGGGGCGCGCTCAACGACGATTATCATGCTGGTCAGTTTATTTACCGGCATGGTGCTGGGTTTGCAGTCGTATCACGCTCTGGTCCAGTTCGGTGCCCAAGGCTCTCTGGGCACGCTGGTGTCGCTTTCGCTGATCCGGGAACTGGGGCCGGTGCTTACCGCGATTATGATTACCGCCAGAGCCGGTTCAGCCATTACAGCCGAGATCGGCGTACAGCGTATTTCCGAGCAGATAGACGCTCTGGAAACCATGCGTATCGATCCTTTTCGCTATCTGGTAACTCCGAGGATTACCGCGGCGATTATCAGTTTCCCCCTGCTCACCACCGTTTTTGATCTTATCGGCATTATCGGCGGATATATTAGCAGCGTCGCGCTGATGGGTCTCAATGCCGGCGTCTATGCGCACAGCATTCAATCCTACGTGGACATGGAAGATTTGACCAACGGCTTTGTAAAGTCGGTGGTATTCGCGGTGATCGTTGCCACGGTTTGCTGCTATCAGGGATATTTTGTGCACATGCGCGAGGACAGCAAAGGCGCCAAAGCAGTCGGTCTGGCGACAACGTCGGCGGTCGTTATTTCCTGCGTGTTGATTCTTGTTTCCGATTACGTCGTGACGTCCCTGTTGATGGTTTAAAAATATGAACACACCTCTCATTGAATTTAAGAATATCACCAAGCGATTCGGAGAACAGACGGTCCTGGATCGGGTGAATTTAAAGATATACGAAGGAGAAGTGACCACCATTATCGGCCTGAGTGGTTCGGGCAAGAGTGTGTTGCTCAAACACATCATTGGCTTGCTCAAACCCGACGAAGGAACAATTCTTCTGCGCGGCAAACCGATCCATGACATGAAGAAAACCGAACTGACCGAAGCCATGTCGAAAATCAGCTACATGTTTCAAAGCAATGCTTTGTTCGGGTCCATGACCGTTTACGAAAATATTGCGTTGCCGCTGCAGGAAAATACCAGTTTGAAGAAAAATGAAATACATAAACGGGTCATGGCCAGAATAGAACAGACCGAATTAATCGAAGCGGCGCGAAAGTATCCGTCGGAGTTGTCCGGAGGCATGCAAAAAAGAGCGGCGCTGGCGCGGGCGTTGATTACCGATCCCCATGTGGTTTTGTTTGACGAACCGACAACCGGCCAGGATCCCGTCCGGAAAAACGCGATTTTGAGCATGATTGCCCAGTATCAGAAGAAATTCAATTTTACAGCGGTTATGGTCAGCCATGAGATTCCCGATGTTTATTTTATTTCCAACCGGATTCTCGCTCTGTATGATAAAACCATTGTTTTTGAAGGGACACCGGAGGAACTGGGTAACTTCAATCATCCCTTCAACGATGAGGTTATCCGGAGCCTGGAAGGCTTGCAGAAAGAATTGACCGGCCTGTATTCCCGGCGGCAGTTTAAAGTTTTGCATCATACCCAGCTGCAAAGCAGAAAGACGGACAATGGTTATTGCATTCTGGTTATGAACCTGTCGGATATGGATAAAATTTATTCTTACCTGGGATATGACAAAGCACAGGAAACGATTCACTCGATGGGTATTTACATTGATAAACATTTCGGCGCGATCGGCGGCTTTTCCACCCGTCGTAAATCCAATGAGATCGTTACCGTTCTTCCGTTTTCCAACATGGAGGAAACACAAAACATTCTGAATGAATTCATTGAAGATTTTCAAAAAGGGGAAATCAGTGATATATGGGTCGATGCTCAAAATCAGGCGCCTGCTCATCAGTGCATCGATTTTTCCATCAAGGTGGGCATGGCGGAAGGCAAACCTTTTGATGAAATAGAATCGGTTATTCATTTTGCAAAATCTCATCAAAAAGAAATCGGACGGCTCAGATGCGCCGTAAAGGAGTAAACCAATGAAAAAATATGAGATAGAAACCATTGTCGGAATTTTTGTCTTTCTGGGACTGCTCTGTATCGGATACATGACCGTCAAACTCGGCAATGTATCTTTCCTGGAAGACGATTCTTATCCGATTGAAGCCCGGTTTATGTCTGTGAACGGTTTAAGAATCGACAGTCCGGTAAAGATCATGGGCCTGGAAGTCGGAAAAGTGAAAAAAATAACCATGGATCAGGAGAACCAGAAGGCGGTAGTGAAACTCAAAATCAAAAAAGGCATCAAAATTTACGATGATGCCATTGCGTCTATTAAAACGGAAGGTTTGATGGGGGATAAGTTTATCAGCGTTGATCCGGGCGGCGGCGGGTCGCTGTTGGAGGCCAACGGGACGATCATCGAAACACAATCTCCGGTGGACATCGAGAGTCTGATCAGCAAATACGCTTTCGGAGATGTCAAAAAACAATAAGGATATCTTGGGTTAAGGAGGATGAAGAAATGAAAAGACACATTACGGGATTATTTACCATCCTGGCGATTTTGATATTTGCTTTTCCTGTTTACGCCGGCGCTCCGCTTGATTCCGTTAAAAAATGCGTCAACGAGGTTATCGGGATCGTGGGTGATCCCAAACTCAAGAGCGAGTCGGCCAAAGAGATTAAAAAAGAGAAACTCCGTGTCCTTTATAAACAGATGTTCGACGAGATCGAATTTTCCAAGCGCACCCTCACGCGCAACTGGAACAACTTTACGCCGGCGCAGCGCGAGGAATTTGTTAAGCTCTTTGAACAGGTGCTGGAAAAGGCCTATGGCGACAAAGTGCTGAGCTATACCAATGAAAAAGTCGATTTTTATAAAGAAACCATGCTTTCCGCAAATCAGGCGGAAGTGCAGAGCCGGATTATTACATCCTCCAAGGAAGTCCCCGTCTTTTACCGCGTGATTTTCAAAGACGGGAAATGGAAAGTGTATGATGTTGTGGTGGAGAATATCAGCCTGGTTCAGAATTATCGCACGCAATTTAACGATATCCTGGCCAAGGATAAACCGGAGCAGTTGCTGGAGATTCTGAGAAAAAAGGTGAAGCAGCAATAGAAAACAGGCGGATCCGTCGGTTGGGGCGCTCAATGTCCGCCGCAAATATTTCTATCGGGTGAACGATGAAGACTTATCTTAATTTGTTCATGTCGCTGGTTTTTTTGTTCATGTCGGGCTGTGCTTACGGCTCCCATGCCTCACCGTCCGCCGTGACGTCAACGCACATTGCACAACCGGCTGTTGCGCCGGTTTCCGCAACCGCGCAAACCACCTCAAAATCAGCAGTGGCCGCGGCCAAACCCATGGAAGAAGAATATGTCGAGGATGAATTCGATGAATATTCCGCCAATGCCGCCCGGGAAGAAAAAGTCAAAATCGCCGATCCACTGGAACCGTTCAACAGGGCGATGCATGAATTTAATGACAAAATGTACTTCTGGGCGGTCAAACCGGTTGCGCAGGGGTATCAAAAAATTGTTCCAGAACCGGCCCGTATCAGCGTGAAAAATTTCTTTTCCAATCTTGGTTTTCCCGCGCGTTTTTTAAGTTGCCTGCTGCAGGCTGATTTCAAAGGCGCGGCGACGGAAACAGGACGTTTCACCATCAACACCATCTGGGGCATTGGAGGACTGCTCGATCCTTCTTCCGGCAAAGAACTGAATTTACAGGAGCAGGACACGGATTTGGGACAGACGCTGGGCGTGTGGGGAATCGGTCAGGGTTTTTATATTGTCTGGCCGGTTTTTGGACCTTCTACTCCCCGTGACACGATCAGCATGGCAGGAGATTATTTTCTTGATCCTGTCGCCTATGTGAATCCCTGGTCGGTCCGATTAGGCGTGAATATTTTTGATAAGGTCAACTCCGCATCGCTGAGAATCGGCGATTATGAAGCGCTCAAGGGCGCGGCCATCGATCCCTATCTGGCGTTTCGCGACGCGTATGCTCAGTACCGCTATGAGCGGGTGAAAGCGAGAAAAGCAAAATGGTCATCTCCCGCCCCGGCGGCGGGACAATCTCCGGAAGGGGGCGCGGCATTGCCGGAAAAGGTAAAATAAATGAAAAAGACATCATGGCGACAATATTTTACGATCGTTGTTTCGGGGTTGTGCGCGCTATGTCTCATCAGCGCGGATGTGCAAGCGGCGGGATTATTCGGCGCGCCCCAGACTGTTTCCCGAGAAGCGGGCGGTCTGAACACCGCCATCGGCTACCGTTACCATGAAGAGACATACGAAAAAGGGCCCGATCTGAGATTCAAACAGAATGAAATTTATTCCCAGGCATCCTATGGGGTCCGGAATACCTGGGAGATATACGGCAGAGTCGGAATATCCGATTTGAACATTGCGGATGTTTTCAGGGAAAACGAGACGGTTTTTACGACCCTCGGCGGAAAGGCTTTCTGTCCGATCAGCGAAAAGATCGGCATTGGCGCATTTATTCAGGGCACATATTATTTAAACGATTTTACCGACCAGGTCGGCCGGGGTAAAAAAATCAAGGTGCAGGATCTCTGGGACGTTAATGCCGGTATTGCTTTGCAAACCGCTCTTCCCTGCGGAACGAAATTATATGCCGGACCGTATCTGTATTACTCGGAAGCCGAATTATGGCTTTCCTCCGGCGTTTCCGATCTGGGATACACCGCCGGTAAATTTTCCATTCACAATAAATTAAACGCCGGAGGATTTGCGGGCCTGGATATACCGCTTGCCAAAGGGTTTCGTCTGAATGTTGAAGGGCAGTACGCAGACCGGTTTTCCGCCGGCGCCGCCGTCAGCTATACATATTAAGCATTCTGTCTCGTCATCAATCAATACAAAACGAATGAGAAAACTGGTGCAGTCGATGAATCAGCAGAAAGAAAACTTTTTTCAGGTTCGTGACCTGACCAAGGTTTATCCCATGGGCGAAGTGGAGGTGCATGCCCTGCGCGGCGTGAACCTTGAGCTCTATGCGGGTGAGCTGGTTGTTCTGCTCGGACCTTCGGGAAGCGGGAAATCCACGTTGCTGAACATTATGGGCGGTCTCGATACGGCAACCGGCGGTATTGTTTCCTACCGGGGCAAGGAGTTGACCAGAGCCACAGAAAAAGAACTCACCGAGTACCGCCGTTTTCATGTCGGGTTTGTTTTTCAATTCTACAATTTGATTTCCAGTTTAACGGCGAGAGAAAATGTTTCGGTTGTCACGGAAATCGCCCCCGATCCCATGGCGCCGGAAAAAGCTCTGGACCTTGTCGGTTTGTCTGACCGGATGAATCATTTTCCCGCGCAGCTCTCCGGCGGCGAGCAGCAGCGCGTGGCCATCGCCCGCGCCATTTCCAAAAGACCGGCGGTTCTTTTATGTGATGAACCGACCGGAGCGCTTGATTCCCAGACAGGCATTGTCGTACTCGAGGCGCTGGAGCGCATCAATCGCGAACTGGGCACAGCCACCGCCATTATCACCCATAACGTGGATATCGCCGGCATGGCCGATCGCGTTATTCATTTAAGCAACGGCCACATCGCCAGTGTTGAAATCAACAAAGTGAAAAAATCGGCAAGCGAACTGCAATGGTGAAAAAGAATAAGGTTCAAGGTTCAACGTTGAAGTCCGGCGCATGTTCGGGTATGCCGAAAGGCAGGCAGCAAATAAGTAACATTCCCGCCGTTTACTCCGGCGAATGCCGAATGAGAGGGAATGACAAAAGATTGCCACAGCGGCTGAGAGCCGTTTCGCAATGATATTTTATTTATGGGTGATGTTGTGAAGACGCTGAACCGAAAACTCTGGCGGGAAATCTGGCTGATGAAAGGCCAGGTGTTTGCCATTACGCTGGTGGTGATGAGCGGCGTGGCCACCTTCATCATGTTTATCAGCACCATGCATTCCCTCGATTTTACCCGCAGCAAGTTTTACCGCGAATACAATTTTGCCGATGTTTTTGTTAATTTAAAGCGGGCGCCGGAAAGCCTCAAAGATAAGATAAAAAACATCGACGGCGTCAACCGGGTGGAAACCCGCGTTTGCGCCAACGCCAAGCTTGATATCCAGGGCTTTAAGGAATCGGTGACCGGTCGGATAACGTCCGTTCCCGATGAAGGCGAACCGCTGATCAACCGGCTTTATGTGAGAAGCGGCAGACTTCCCGATCCTTTCAAGGATAATGAAGTGGTGATTAATGAAACCTTTGCCCAGGCGCACGGTTTTAAACTCGGCGATCAATTCGCGGCAGTCATTAACGGCAAATGGAAGAAGCTGACGATTACGGGCATTGTTCTTTCCCCGGAATTCATTTTGCTGATGAAAACGGGCGCGATGACGCCTGATTTCAAACGTTACGGCGCTTTGTGGATGAGCCGCAAAGCCATCAGCAAAGCCTATGACATGGAGGGCGCGTTCAACGATGTTGTGTTGACAGTTTATCCGGGAACGCCATTGAGCGATGTTGTACGGGACCTGGACAACATTCTGGGGCGGTACGGCGGCTTCGGCGCTTACGGACGCAAAGATCAGATATCCCACCGCTTGCTGAGTGAAGAATTCCGGCAGCTCCAGACCAGTTCGAGAATCTATCCGACGATTTTCATTTGCGTGGCTGCTTTTCTGCTGAATATCGTCATGAGCAGAACCATCAGCACGCAGCGGGAACAGATCGGGACGCTCAAAGCGTTCGGCTATGATAATCTCAAGATAGCCATGCATTACACGCACATGGTCATTATGATCATTGCCGGCGGCGTTTTGCTGGGGATTGCCGGCGGCATCTGGTTCGGCAAATTGCTGGGCGCGCTGTACATGGAAACGTACCGGTTCCCGTTTTTTTATTATATATTGCATCCGGACGTTATTCTTGCGGTTGTTTTGATCAGTGTCGCTGCAGCGCTTGGCGGAACCATGCATGCTCTCTGGCGGGCGGCCAGACAGACACCCGCGGAAGCGATGCGGCCGGAAGCTCCCGAGAAGTATCGGGTTTCGCTGATTGAGAAGACGGGTCTTGGCCGCATTCTTTCCCAGCCGTCAAGGATTGTCGCCCGTAATATCGAACGAAAGCCGATCAAGACATTTCTCGCGATTATCGGCATCGCAACGGCGTGCGCAACCATGATCTGCAGCGGATTTTTTCAGGACTGTATCGATTATATGGTTCATGTTCAATTTGTCATGTCGCAGAAAGAGGATATGACGGTAAGCTTCATCGAACCGACGTCTTATAAGGCGTTATATGAATTTAAAAGAATGGAGGGCATCAGCAACGGCGAAGCTTTCCGGAGCGTGCCCGTCAGGATGACATTCGGCCATCGCAGCTACAAGACCGTCATTAACGGAATCCAACCGGACAGCCATCTGAGTGTTTTGCTGGATAGAAATCTTAAAGCCATCCCCCTGCCCTCATCGGGCATTCTGCTGACGGATTATCTGGGAGAAATTCTTGGCGTTAAGGCAGGCGATATGCTGACCGTTGAGGCGCTGGAAGGGTCCAGAACCGTCCGTCAGGTGACGGTTGTCGCTCTGGCCAAACAGTATCTGGGCGTCATGGGTTACATGAATCTGAATGCGCTGAATCGCCTCATGAATGAAGGAGACGCCATCTCCGGCGCTTATCTGGTCACTGACGAAAAGCACCGGGAGAAACTTTTTCAGTCGTTTGTGGAAATGCCGCGGATTGCTGAAATTGTCGTCCGGCAAAATGAGATTCGCAACATTTACGATATCATGGCCAAGGCGATGCTTTTTTTCACGTTTATTGCCACGATGATGGCGTGTTCCATTGCGTTCGGTGTTGTCTATAACAGTGCGAGGATTTCCTTATCGGAGCGCAGCCGGGAATTATCTTCGCTGCGCGTCCTGGGATACACCCGGGGCGAGATCGCCTACATTCTTCTGGGTGAACTGGGCTTCATAACTCTTGTTGCCATTCCCTTGGGTTTTATTATAGGATACTGGATATGCGCGTATGTTGCATATGCATTGACGACCGATCTTTACCGCATACCGCTGGTGATCGAAATGAGAACCTACGCGCAGGCGGCGGCGGTCGTGATTGTTTCGGCTTTTATATCGGGTTTGATCGTACGTTACAAGCTGAACCATCTGGATCTTGTGGCGGTGCTGAAGACAAGAGAGTAAAATAGAAAAGACAGAAACCGGAGACAAAACCAATGAATCATGCCTTGCGCAGACAGGTATTTATAATCAGCATTGTTCTCATCGTCGTCGGGTTGCTTATTTACGGTTTTCTTCCGCCGACCCGGGAAGTGGATTTGTTTTCCGTCACGCGGGGGCCGCTCCAGATTACGATTGAAGAAGAAGGACGCACCCGCCTGAAGGATCGTTTTACCATCTCCGCCCCTACAGCGGGATATCTGCGGCGCATCACCGCCAAGGTGGGAGACGCTGTAGACAAAGGTCAGATTGTCGCCGCTCTGGAACCGCTTCAGTCACAGGCCCTGGATCCCCGCACCCGCGCAACGGCGGAAGCTGCGGTTGCATCTGCCGATGCCGCGCTTAAAGCAGCGATAGAAAGAGAGAAGGTGACCAACGCTGACGTTGTTTACCTTGAGCAAAGGCAGGCGCGATTAAAAGCCCTTTACGATAAAGGGTCCATATCGAAAGATCAATTCGATCAGATAAATTCCGAAGCGCAGAAAGCTCGCGCTTTCCAGCTTTCGGCTGCGGCGGAGGTAAGCGTCGCTCACTCCGAACTGGAGCGAGCCAAAATCGTGCTGCGCAATTTTTCATCCGTGAAAGGCAACGGCAATATTATGGCCGTGACGTCGCCGGTAAACGGCGCCGTCTTTCGGGTTTACCACGAAAGTGAAGGCGCCGTTAATATGGGAGAGCCGCTGATGGATATCGGCGATCCCGGAAATATCGAAGTCCTGGTGGAAGTTCTCTCGTCTGATGCCGTCAAGATTAAAAAAGGAACGGCCGTGCTGTTCAAGCGCTGGGGAAACGACGCGCCGCTCAACGGCACCGTGCGTCTGATCGAGCCGGCGGGATTTACAAAAATATCCAGTCTGGGTGTTGAAGAGCAGCGGGTTCTTGTCCTGGCGGATATTACATCACCCCGCAATCAATGGGATGTTCTTGGTGACGGTTTTCGCATGGAAGCGCACTTTGTCATCTGGGAAGGCGAAAATATTCTGCAGATTCCGGCCAGCGCTCTTTTCCGGTCGGGCCGGGAGTGGGCGGTGTTTGTAGCAGAGAATGGCCGTGCGCGAAAACGCCTTCTTACAATCGGCCAGAGAAACGGATTGGCGGCGCAGGTTGTTTCCGGTTTGAAAGAAAAAGAAAAAGTGATAGCCTACCCTGACGACACCATCAGCGAAGGAACCAAAATAACACAGAGAAAATCACGGCAATAAACGCTGATGCTTGCATAAAAGGGTATCTTATCGTAAAATGAATTAAACACATTCCGGGGATACTCACCCCGCCGATGTTAAGGAATTGCGCCTGCAATGTCTGCGCTGAGTTGGAATGCAATGAATAATAATTTGTTTTAAGGGGGACAAATGAAAATATTCATCATTGTCGGCATGCCGGCGGCGGGAAAAAATATCGCCAGGATTTATGCGGGGTCCCGGGACATGGTCTATTATTCCACGGGTGATATTGTCCGGGCGGAGGTTAAAATGCGCGGACTGGAGGTGGATCCTGTCACAACGTCCGAGGTATCCGATGATTTGAGGGGAGAAGACGGTTTGGGCGTGACCAGACTCGCGTTGGATGAGATTCTAAAATCCGGAGCCGAGACAGGTTTTCTGGAGGGTATGCGGTCGTGGCAGGAAATAGAACTCATTCGCGAAAAGGCTGAAGGCGTAGTTGTTGCCGTCATGACGCCGAAAAGCCTACGGCTGGAGCGTGTTTGTTCCAGGGGAAGAGATGATGATTCTCCTTTGGATTTTAATGAACGGGATCAACGCGAAATTGCATACGGCACGGCCATTCCTATTGCACTGGCCGATGCCTATATTTTAAACACGGGCACGATGGACGAATCCATGGAACAACTGAATGCCATTGTCACAAAAGAAATGGAAAATGTTTAGCCGGTTGTTTCCGCCTGGTTTTTGAATACGTCCGCGTCTCAGGTCAAATGACCATACGCAGTCCGTCGTATGCGGAAAAAGTGTCGGGAAATATCTTTTGCGCATGGTCTTGCGCTTTTTTTCTTTTTGCCGTTGTTGTATATAACGCCGCATCAAAATGCGTCAGGGCGAGCCTTTTGGCCTTCGATTGCACGGCAAGCTTTGCGGCGAGCTGCGGATTCATGTGCGGCCAGGAATCGGATTGCTGTCCGCTGAGGAACGCACATTCCGAGATAAGCAGGTTGGCATTGGCGGAGAGGATTTCGGCGTTCCTGCAGTAACCGGTATCGGTGCAATAACTGACAACGCTGCCATCGATTTCCAGCCGGTATCCGAAACATCTGGAGGCATGCACAAGAGGCAGCGCCTGAAATTTAAAAGGATGGTCATGCCAGCCTTCTGCAATATCGGTGACCTGGCAGGAATAAGGCAGTCTATCCATGGGCAGAGAATGCTTCGGAGCGAGGAATGCCCGGAGGGTTGATGCCGTTCCTTTTTGCCCCAGTATCTGAAGCGACCGGAAGTTGAATTTGGCCAGTGTGTGCAGGCCTTCAATATGGTCTATGTGAAAATGACTGAGCAGCAGGAAAACCGGCAAATCTTTTTTTATGTAGTTGTTCGCTTTATAAATACCATTTCCAGCATCCAGCAGAATGTACGCTTCTTTTGTTTCCAGCAGCGTACAAATCGTGTTGCCGCAGTCGGTATCATACCATCCGTTGGTGCCCAGAAACGTAATTTTCATTTTTCCTCCTGATTCTTTTTATCTGATTAACGGATACTTTTCAAATCGTAATTTATACCGTCAGGATTTTACCAGGTTGTTTGTTTCCCAACGCATGAGACGGCTCCGGTTGTTATGGAATCGCAATGCGCTTTATCACGAGACCGGCGAACCATGATGCTGGTTTGAAATACGCGGGCTTCAATCCTTGCCGCATTGACGTTCGTGTGTGCAGCGAAGATTCTTCTTGACAAAACCGGATATGGTTGTAGTATACAACTATGTCGAAAGCGGTTAATAAAAACGCCACAGAATTAATAGACGTGTTGAGCGGACTCGCTCAGGTCATGCGCTCGTGCTGTCGGGATGAGGCTTTTTGTGAAGGCGTCACATTTCATCAGTTTATGATCCTCGATGCGGTAGCCAGAGAAAAAGAACTGCATATGGCTGATCTGCATCAGTTTCTTGCTGTCGAGAAAAGCACGACCACACGACTGGTGAGCCCGTTAATTGCCAAAGGGCTTTTAAAGCGGGAAGCCGCGATTCATGATTCGCGGGCGGCCAAACTGGTGTTGACCGGAAAAGGCAATGAAATCCATCAAAAAATTCTGGCCTGTCTGGCCGGTTTTTTCCAAAGGGTGATGGGCAAAATGCCCGCGCGGAAAAGAACTGCTATGCTGGAATCGGTTAAGCTTTTTATTTCATCGATGAAAAAATCAGCCAACGGCGGTAACGGATGTTGTTAAGAAATAAGGAACGATGCATATTCTGTATGGCTTCGCAAATCGGGTAATTCAGTTGAGAGGCATCAGCTCACTATGTTTTTGAAACGTGACTTTGATCATGGATAAATTCGAACTTCCGGTCATTCAAAATCAGACAACCTGCTGTTCCGGCATGTCGACGGCAGAGTATGAAAATAATGTGCCCGGTTTGAATCAGTCATTTGTCAACAGCTATGCTGATACGCCGGCGGGCCGGTTGCCGCAGGTATCGGCGGAACTTACACGGCAGGATTACTGGGGAACCATCCGAGCGCGCTTGAGCGCTTTCCGAATGGATTATAAAATTGATCCCGGTCTTTACGCGCTGGATCATCCGGATAATCATTCGCCCGTTTTTGTTTCCGCCAACTACAAGATGAGTTTTGATTATTTGAGGCGGGCGCTTCAAGGACGCCCGGCCTGGATTCTGGTGCTGGATACAAAAGGCATTAATGTCTGGTGTGCGGCGGGCAAGGGAACTTTCGGTACCGATGAACTCGTCGAAAGAATAGAGATCAGTGGCCTCAAAAAGGTTGTCAGTCACCGGAAATTAATCCTTCCCCAGTTAGGTGCGCCGGGCATCGCCGCATACAAAGTAAAACAAAGATCCGGCTTTATGGTGCAGTACGGACCGATTCGCGCGGAAGATTTACCGGTTTATCTTGATTCCGGTTTGAAAGCGACCGCGCAAATGCGGACAATTTCTTTTCCTTTGAAGGAAAGAGCGGTGCTGATTCCCATTGAGGTTGCAGAAGTGATAAAACCTTTTTTGATTCTTGCGTTTGCATTGTTTATTCTCGGCGGCATCGGAGGCCCGTCGGTATTTTGGACAAATGCGGGAAATTACGGTTTGTTTGCCGTTATGGCGCTGCTTTGCGCCATCATCGGAGGCAGTGTGCTTAGCCCTCTGCTGCTGCCCTATCTTCCGGGAAGAGCGTTTTCTATCAAAGGTTTTTCGGTAGGTATTGTTATCGCTTTGATCCTCCTTTACCTGCGGAATATTAATTTGCAGGCATGGCCGGGAAGAATCGAGGCACTGGCCTGGTTGCTTATTATTCCCGCGGTGTCAGGATATCTTGCAATGAATTTTACGGGTGCCTCCACCTACACTTCTTTGTCGGGAGTAAAAAAGGAAATGCGCTGGGCGCTGCCGCTGGAGATTGCCTGCGGAATCGCTGGCTTTATCCTGTGGATAGGCGCAATTTTTTCTTATTAGAAGGTTGAGAAATGAAAAACCCGGTTTATTTGAAAAATGTTGTCACGCTGCAACTGGATGAAAACAAGTGCACCGGCTGCGGGATTTGTCTGGATGTTTGTCCGCACGAAGTATTTAAAATGAACGACAAACACGTAATGATCCGGACTCGCGATGCCTGCATGGAATGCGGCGCGTGTTCATTGAATTGTCCGGCTGGTGCCGTTTCCGTTCAGTCAGGCGTCGGCTGTGCCGCGGCGGTGATTAATTCGATGCTGGGCAAAGAAGGAGAGTGCTGTTGCGGACCCGTTGACACGGCCGGCAAAAAAACCGACGATAAAGGCTGCTGCTGTTAAGGGGTCGTTCTTTGGTGTCGGCGCAACTCTTTTTTAATATTGCGGATATAATCGGAAACTATTTTCGGCAATTCGCGATGGTCTTTGTTTTCGTCGATCAGGCAATAAGGGCAGGACAGACTGGATGTGGTTTTGCCGCAGATCATGACTCTCGAGGATATCAAACATTGCCAGGCAGTGACAGAGGTGATTACGCCTGCGAACTATCCGGGAAGCGATTCACAATAAATATGGATGACATTTTTTATTCGTTTTCACTCAAGCAGTTACACCTTTCCCATTTTTTACATTCATAATAACAAATTTGTTTGGTGCTTTCCGGGTAACGTCCGCAATTGAAATAACGCCAGAAAAAAGAACCGTAACTTTTGCATTGATTTTGTTTCATATCATGAAGAGGACACGCTCTTCTTGTGCAGCAATTGTTGCACAACCCGCAACCTTCATCACTATGCTGCCACAGTGCGCTGCCACGAACACGCTTGGGATCGGGAGCGTTGATCGGTGGAGCGGTCCATGGAATGTCAAACCTGTTCCGGTAATCCGGATTTTTGAGCAGTTCAACGGCCAGACGCCAAAAAGCAGAGACAAGGCGGATGATATAGTGATGATCTTTCGTACAATTCAGGTCTTTAAAAAAGGATCATGAGAACAGAGGGCACAAAATATAGCCGAGTAGGCCGCCCGACAGCGCAGTGCCAATTGCCGCCGTTGAAAACATAAATCTTGCCATAAACCATTTTGTTTTCTGCATGATCCTTATATGGCCTTCATTTTGTTTTTTGCGTTAATTGATTTAGCTCCCGCAT
>DAOPVC010000013.1:0-39440 GCA_035350895.1 Smithella sp.
CGCGTTTAAGATATCGTCGTTCCAGAACGGTTAAAGCATTCTGCGTCAATTCCGGGGTAATGGGGGCGAGATGTTTCTGTTCCATAAAGCTGTTTCCTCATAAATACTTAAAGAGATTAAAGAAAAAGACACTATATATTGTATGAATTTAGCTTATTAACCACAATATATAGATAAAGTCAAGAGACGGGAAAAAATTTTCATTGAAGAAATCCAAGGAGTTGGGAATAAAAATAAATAACAGGCAAAAGGCTCTTTAAGCGGCCATCCGCATGGTCATTACATTATAAATGTTCATCCGTCCGGTGAAGGCTTGGGGAGATCAAGGCTTTGCTTTGTTCAGGTTTACGATTTCCGATATCCTGATAATTTGCCCGACGGTCTGATCAGGCAATTTTCAAGGCGCATGCCCGTCCATAAATTTTCTGCCGTGGTCCCTGCCGCTTTGATAGGCGGCACGAAGACGTTTGATATCGGTGGTCATCCTGCCGACATCGATATCCGGAGGCGGGGCTATTTCAAAAACGCGCACTCCCGCCGGTGGATGTGTGATTAAACGCACCGATTCCATGTAATGCCCGGGTCTTTTTTTCATCGCTTGCGCAAACAGCGGATAATCCCTGAAGATGATAGGATAGCACAGGGAAAACATACTCTCTTTCTTGACATATTGCGACGGCCTGGTTCTGATAACCGTTATCTCGGTTGCCCTGCGCCGGATGGCTTCTTGCACCGGCAGAGAATCCGCCACACCGCCGTCCGTCATTTTTTCGGAATGGACCTCCAGAAAATTTCTGTAAAAAATCGGCAGCGAACTGGACACTTTCAGATAATGTTCCAGCGTGTCCTCATCCGGTGCGAGATACGCTGCTTTTCCCGTCGCGACAGATGTTGCCGCAATGATATATTCTTTCCCCCGTTCTTTCAATCGCCCGAATATTTTCTTCAGGTCCAGACGATATTCTCTGATGGTAACGTCCCACAGCCAGTCCAGATCCATCCAGTGTCCGCCCCGCAGAAACCGTCCCGGATTGATGAACCGGCCGTCAATGGAATAGCGTTCGATGATGTCAAAATTTCTGTCGTTCTGGCCGGCCAGATGCGAGGCAAGATTGCAGGCGCCGGCGGAAACGCCCAGATACATATCGAACGGATCGAATCCTCCGCTGCCGAAGGCGTTGAGGACTCCCGCGGCGAAAACACCCCGCATGCCGCCGCCTTCGACAACCAGCGCTTTCTTGCCTTTTTTAAGATTTTCCATCGTTGTGTTTGTAACTCGTCTGGTCTCCGGTCATCGGTGCATATTGATCTATCTGGACTTTTTCTCTTTCTGGATTAACGCCTTCGCTTCTTCAACGGCTTTTTCAACTGCGCTGATGACATCGGGTTTGATATCAAAATAGAAACCCGTATCCTTGCAAAGTTTTTTGATCTTCTTGATTTCAGACATCAGCGACGCCGGTATGCTGACCCGCAACAATACGTTTTTTGATTTTTCCTTCTGCTCTTTTCTTATAATAGCCATCATGCCTCCTTGAACCCACGTTCTGAATTTTTATCATTGCTATAATATAATACGCATATATTGTCAATAATAATAGCTATATTTTGTAGTTATAAATATTGCTATTATTTTTGCTATTTTTATTGACAATTATAATTGCTATGTGTATATTGCATTTGCCGGTCGGAGAAAAGGGTTTGTATCGTCGAACCCTGCGCGATGATGCCGGCCAACAGTTAATGATTTTAAAAAGGAGGTCTTATGAAAGAGAAACGAGCTATCGTCAAATTGGTTTTCGGTTGCATTGATGACGTGGTTTCAACGACTGAAAGCATTCACAAAAGCATTGCCGAGAATGTAAAAGGGACTTCCCGCAGCGGCTTTGCGGAACGCGGAAAACGGAAACGCGTTTATGACACCATTAAGGCCGTCAACAACAAAGTCGGGAAACTGATTTCAGGATTTACAGAATAAAGCTTTTTCGGACACGAATCAGAGCAATGACGGTGGTTCGTGTCCGACGACAGCCGAAAAAAATTATGAGAGGGGATTATATGACAAACAGAAGGGCAAAAATCGGGTTCGCTTACCATGTAACGGCATATCTGGCCGTCAACGCCGTGTTAATCTGGATTAATCTTGATGCATCACCGCAATATTTCTGGGCCAAATGGCCTCTGGCGGGATGGACTGTCGCGCTTTTGTATCACGGATTCGGTATCTTTTCTTTTTCAATAAAAGCGCGCAAGGGATTCTATTATCATCTGTTTTCGTTTCTCATCATCAATGCTTTACTGATTTTTATAAATTACGATTTATATCCGCAGTATCTCTGGTTCAAATTTCCACTCATCGCCTGGTCTTTTATAATCATCTTTCATGCATGGAGAGTCTTTTCAAAAAGACGGTCCCTTGAAACGCCGATCCCATAAATCGATATTTTTTATGATTATTGCTTGAAACCCGGCGCGATTTCGTTTAAACAATTTTGTATCAAAATTTAGCGCAAAAGGAGCCGCCATGATCAAGACGAAAGAAATAAAAGCAAAAAACATGAACGTAAATAAATTTATCGACGACAAAGTACGGAACATCCGGCAGGCCGTGGGCGACGGATTCGCCATCAACGCCCTGTCGGGAGGCGTCGATTCCGCGGTCGTGACGGCCCTGGGACATAAAGCGCTGGGTAAACGTCTGAAAACGTATATCATTGACAACGGCATTATGCGGGAAAATGAACCGGCCAAAGTGGCGGCGGCCTTTAAAAAGCTTGGAATTCAGGTTGAGGTTTTCGACGCGTCCAGAACGTTTTTCTCGGCGCTGAAGGGGCTGACCGATCCTGAAGAGAAAAGAGAAGCCATCACCCAGACTTTCTATAAAAATGTTTTCGGGAAACTGGTCATGAAAAGCAAGGCCAAATACCTTCTACAGGGCACCATCCTGACCGATGTGGATGAAACGGTTGCCGGCATCAAAAGACAGCACAATGTTTTTGAACAGCTGGGAATTGATCCGCAGAAAACGTTCGGCTACAGAATTCTGGAGCCGCTTATTGAACTGCGCAAGGACGGCGTACGCAAAGTCGGACACGGGCTGGGACTGCCGGAAAGCATGTTCAACCGGATACCCTTCCCCGGACCGGCGCTGGTTGCCCGTGTCATCGGCGAAGTGACTCCGGCTAAAATCGCCCTGGTCAGGAAGGCAACCGCCATCACCGAAGCGGCTCTGAAAGACATCAAAGCGTTTCAGTATCTGGCCATTCTGCATGAAGATCGCGTGACCGGCATGCGCAACAATAAACGGGTCTTCGGCAATCAGATTGAAATTCGCTGCTGGAACAGTCTTGACGCGCGCACGGCCCGGCCGACGCGTCTTTCTTTTGACATTCTGGAAAGCATTGCCGCAAAAATTACCAAAGAGATTCCGGAAGTGGTCAGCGTCACGTACAACATCACCTCCAAACCGACGTCCACCATTGAAGCAATTTAATGCGCCGGAAAAAACTCATAAAATAGGCAGGACCCGTTTGAGCCTGCCTATTTTATTATTCAGCGGTTTCAGGACACCATTAGTTTTTCAATTTCAACGACGAATCACTTTTTTATGAATCCGAACGCCAGCGGCACCCACCAGGTGACGCCGAATACAATGGTTTTAATTATGATCGTTTTCAGGGGAATCCCTTTTGATTTTCCGATGGGAATGGCAGCGGCCAGTTCAAAAATATGCCCGACACCCCATAGAAAGGCAACAGCCATCCACACTATTCTCAGGCTTTCATCCTGAATCGGAAACAATAATCCGTACACGATAAAAATCCACCCGGCCACAGCGCCGGGCATCATGACGACATGCCAGAACTTTTCATTTTTAAACATAGCAAATCTCCTTTCTTATCTTCAACAATCGTTTTTTACTCTTTAAGATGCAGATGCATGATGCGGCGGATTTCAATAATGGCCTCGGGTTTTTCCTGAACGCTATGAGCAGATAAAATCACTTTTTCCGAATCGGCGCCTTCGAGATGCGAACTCGAATACGGCACCACACCGTCACTGGAATCGGCCAGGGATTTCTTCGGCGTGTGATTACCGATAATGGAATGGTAACGCACCCGCGGTGAAATCGGCAGAGTCGAGGTCAGTTGAATAAAGGAATCCCGGTTGCTGAGATTATCGATGCTGTTGAATGAACGGGTCAGTGAAACGGGATTAGCGGACCCGGGATCGACAAGCAGTTGGGCCACTTCCTTGAATCGGCCCAGCACGGAAAAAGGAACGGTAATAAAATCGGCGAACCAGCGAACGACAGCCCATTCAGCCACGGGAGTGCCCTTATGCGGCGCAGCGATAAAGATCGCCCGGGTGACCTGCGGCAACGGGTCGAATTTCATATAGGGTCCCAGTTCTTTGCTCACTCTTTCCAGACGTCTTCCCTCCAGCGGGTACATTTTGAGGAACGCCTCCCACAGTCGATCTCCGGAGGAGGATACCATCAGCCGCGACAAAATTCCGCCCATACTGTGTCCGACAAGCAGAATCTTCCGGGAAGCGCGCGCCTTTCCCGCAGGATCAAAATATTCCAATGTCTGCCGGATCGCCTGATAGATTTCGTAATGATTATAAGCAATGGGCGCGTTGGTGGGATAATAAACCTGCCAGATCTGGAAATTCTGACGCAACGTTTCGTCGCCCAATACTTCATTGGCCAGATTGATCCATGCTTCGGGGCTGCTGGCCAGCCCGTGCAACATGATGACAATATGGCGTTGAGGATTATAAGGCTGCATCAGATAGACACGCGGCATTTCCAGCACATCACCCCTGCCGATAAGCGTCAGCAGGGATTGCGCGGCAAAACCCGATCGCGCCAGCCACAGTCCGTAGCCGGAAGTAAAATTGGCCGCCAGCGGAACCTCGGTCCCGGCCAGTTGGACACTTTCCCGCCCGTACGGATCGTACCCGGTAATGACCACGTCACGGGTCTCCAGCACTTCTCCGGGGCTGTTCCCGGGGAAGCTCATCACGGCTGTTACGGCGGGGAAAGGCGTTTCACTGAAAGGCACTTCCGCACTTTGCCTGTCAACCACGCGACGGGAGGTTACCGCCACCAGTTCGGCGCCCAGACCGTCGCGACGGTATTGATTGCGCAGGCCGGCAAATGACAGAGACGACGCCGGGATCAGGTCCTCGGGCATGATACGCTGGGCGGCAAGCCGTACATCTTCATTCCGGACGGTAATATGCCATGTCCCGAATCGAACAACCGTATCACGTTGATGCTCCATTTCCGTCGTCGGGTTTTTGCGATAATATTCAAACAGGGTGGTCAGGGTTTTCTGCACGGCATAATTATAATAATCCCGAACCTGTGTCTGGCGATCTTCCAGAGCTCTCTTATTAAATGAACGTTTGGTTAGAAAAAGATAAACATACGCATATCTCGCCGTTTCCAGATAGGCATTCAGCACCTCTTCGATACGTCCGCCTTCCACAAAATTCTTGTCCAGCGTCATGGCTTCCTTCAGCCAGAGCTCGGCCAGCGCAGACATACGGTTCTCGCCGTGCAGTCCGATGGTTTCCATCAGAGCCTGCCGGCAAAAGGCGCCCTGTTTATCGCATTGTTTTTTTTCAATGCCGACAACCTGCAATGCGGCGCCGGTGTAAGCGCTCAGGTCGCCGGTCGTTAGAATGTCTCCTCGACGCAGCGACATATAATCGCTGCTGCTGACGAAGGAAACCTTGACCCCGGCACAGCCGGCAGGGATCATGCAGATCCATAAAAGAAACAGAAAAGTAATTCGTTTCATGTGTGAACTCCGCATTGGAAAACCCTTCATTATTTATTGTTTAAATATATAAATGAGTTTCGTATGAGTCAAGAAAATCATGGGTTGGAAGATCGGAGGAAGAAAAGACTCCCAGCGGTCATGACATCTTTTTCTCATTCAGCGGACACTCCGCCCAAAGATCACGGCCGATTATCCGAAATGCCTTCCGGATACAGGTTCTTTTTTACCGGTGCTGCCTCCTTTAATCCGCGGCGTTTTCAATTTCTCTGGCTACGCTCATGTAGTGGAGGCCGCGGAAAGTCAGTTCGATCGTGACGGGCGTGGAAAGCAATCCGAACCGTAATGATTTGATGATAAAAATCAACCCATAAATACCAAAAGGATTAAATACAAGCTTCATCAGTTCAAAGATCAGCTTGGCCTTATTCGGATGAATGGTCATTTTGGACATATACAATTTTTTCTGCCACGGTTCCGCGTGCTTCAATTTTGATAATCTCATATCCGGAAATTTTTTCAAAAGCGTCGCCGCGCGGGCAAAGTAATTACGGGGCGCGTAGGTTTCTTTGATCACTCTTCTGTAGCCGGCAATGAGCTGTTTTGCCGGCATTTTGGGGATGAAGTTGAGGTCGGTGTCAACATTATTGCCGCTGTGCCCAAGCCCGAACACCAGCCGTCCTTCCCGTTCTAATCTGTTGTACAAATCGGTATGCGGCATGGCGGCAAGAAGGCCGACCATACTCTGGACAATGCTGTTCCGCCGGATAAATTCCAGTTGGTTATCGAAAACGTCGTCCGTATCGGTGTCGAATCCCAGGATAAATCCTCCCATCACTTCTATGCCCGCCTTCTGAACCTTTTCTATGGCGGCATTCATGTCGCAGGTCACGTTTTGATTTTTCTTGGTGGCACGAAGGGTGTCAGCGTCGGGAGATTCAATTCCGATAAAAACGGACGTAAATCCCGATCGTCTCATGAGCCCCAGCAGTTCATCGTCTCGGGCGAGATCGATACTGGCTTCGGTAAACAGCAGGAAAGGATACCCGCGCTCCTCTTGCCACGCCGCCAGTAATCTGAGCATTTCCTTGACTTTCTTTCTGTTGGCAATGAAGTTATCGTCCACAATAAAAAGACGCCCGCGGTATCCGGTTGAATAAAGCGCTTCCACTTCGCTCATGAATTGCTCCGGCGTCTTGGTCCTGGGAATGTGTCCGAACATCTGGACGATATCGCAGAATTCGCAATTGAAAGGACACCCCCTGGAAAACTGAAGGGCCATGGAGGCATAATCTCCGGGGCGTATTAAATCAAAACGGGGAGTCGGGGTCTGTGTCAGGGGAGGTTTGTCCTTGTTGTCGTAAACTTTTTTCGCGTTGCCCTGCGCAAAATCCTCCAGAAATTGCGGAAGATTATTTTCCGCTTCGTATATAATCAGGTGCTCGATCTTGCTTACTTCCAGATTATCGAGCGCTTTTGTTCCGTAAATGGACTGCACAAAGGGCCCGCCGGCAACAACCGTCTTGCCTTTTCCCTGGCACAAATTGACCAATTCTATAAAAGATTCTCTGTTGACGATCATGCCGGTTAGAAAAACCATATCGCTGTTCTCCACATCCTGCATGTCCAGATTTTCCACATTGAGATCGACCAGTTTAATATTGAAGTTCTTGGGAAGCATGGCCGCTACGGTGAGCAATCCCAGCGGCGGCATGGTGGTTTTGAATCCAAGGGCCTTAATCGTATGATCATGACTCCAAAACGTTTGCGGAGTCTTCGGTTGTATCATCAACACATTGATATTTTTCATTATTATTCCTGTTTTGCGGGGATATGCCTAAACAATATTATCCCTGTTGTTTTTCGGTTATGATATACTTGCAGAAAATTTAAAGGGTATAGGATGGAGAAAAATACTGCATTAACTTTCCAAACTGCTTGTTGTCGGAAATGATCGACTATTTAAAAGGGAACATCGTCCAGCGGCACACTGCCGTCATTAACATTCGTTGCATCAGCCTCAAAAGAAGTTTCTCCGGATTTGGTTTGTCCCTTGGAATCAAGCATCATCATATTGGAAGCGATGATTTCCGTCGTGAAACGTTTCATGCCTTCTTTGTCTTCCCAGGAGCGGGTTTGAATTCTCCCTTCGATATAAATAAGCTTACCTTTCACCAGATAATTACCGCAGATTTCAGCCAATTTCCCCCATGTTACTATTTTATGCCATTCCGTTCTCTGGATTTTTTCACCGTTTTTATCTTTCCGCTGCTCATCCGTGGCTAAATTGAAGTTGGTAACCATCGTCCCATCAGGCGTATAGCGAACCTCCGGATCTTTGCCCAATCTTCCAATCAAGATAACCTTATTTACCATCTTCCTTCCTCCTTTTAATCTTCCCTGATGGTGGGATACATAACATTACATGGGTCTTGTGGCAAACGAATTTTATAAGTATTGATTCTTCCCTATTAATTTACGATAATCTTAAAAAATATATCTATGTTATTCATCAAAATATGTTAAGATTTATGAAAAATTTTGCGGAATTAATGATGCTTTCTTACATGAAAAATCATGAACATTACGTAAAAGAAATTCTTCAGCAAAACCCTGATGCTGAAAAACGAAGGGAGCTTCTCGCCTATCACGACAAACAAATCAAGTGGATGCAGCATGAACGGCTGGTGCATTTAATTGTTATGCTTTTTGTTTGTTTTTTTACTTTGATCATTTTCGGATTTGCGGCTATTCGACCTTCCCTTCCCGCTATTGCTCTTTTTGTTATCCTGCTTATTCTATCGGTTGCCTACATTTTTCATTACTTCCGGCTCGAAAACAGCGTGCAAAAATGGTATTTGATTTCGAATGAAATCAGGCCTAAACGCTGAAAACGCTTTTACCGCATGAATAATTCATGATGTCTAAAAGGAGACGATAGAATGATTAAGAATAAAATTGTTGCCCATTATCTTGACGGGCAATTGTTTAAAGGCATCACCAACGATTTTTTTCCCGGCAAAGATTCTTTTCATTTATTTTCAAGAGACGCTCAACCGGAAAGCAAGGCAATAGAACTGCAGATGAGGGGATTGAAAGCTTTATTTTTTGTCAAAGAGTACGACGGCAATCCGGATTACCACGAAAAAAAAGATTTCGATCCTTCTATCCCTTTAATCGGTCGTAAAATCAAAACTCTTTTTCAGGATGGTGAATTGATGGTTGGCACAACGAACGGCTATCAACCGACACGCACGGGATTCTTCGTTGTGCCGGCCGACATAAAATCAAACAACGAACGTTGTTTTGTTATGACATCTGCGACGCAAAATATCACCTTGATCTGACGTCTTGACTCATAATGGACGGTTATTTGTCTGACGCAGGAACTTCCCAAAATGCCTGTCGAGTTTACTCGTATGATTAATAAGCCAGTCAATAATCAGCACCTGAACACGAAAAAGAACATACGCCCTGTTTGCATCGAATTTGGCTCTTATTTCTTTTTTAAGTTCCTCAAAGTATCTTGAAAAACGTCTGTGCTGATCTATTTGCATCTGAAGAAACGGATAATTTTTCTCAGCCATAAGTCGCTCCTCGGTATCAAAATGCACGTTGATGTATTCATCAAGGAATTCCATTACCGGGTCCAATTGCGCATAGTCTCTGCTGTTATGAACCGCATCGACGAATCCGCGGGCGCGTTTGAATAAAGTACGGTGTTGGTCGTCAATGACCGCATGATCGACAGCCATGGATTGACTCCATGATATGGCCAGATCAAATTCTCCACTGCTCTCGTGATTGCCTGTCGTTCGAAATTCAGCGCAGCGATCCCGGTAAACCTGAGCCACGGTATCATCGGGAGCCTGCCGCAGACATTCGGAAAGCAGCTCCATCGCCCGGTCAACATTTTTAAAATGATAATGCGCCAGCGCTTCTTCAAAAAGAATCTTTGTTTTACGCTTCGCTTCCCGCAGTTTTTTCGGATCGGCGTCAAACACCTCGTAAACGGACTGGCACTGCATTTTTCCCTTAACCTTAACCCGATCGACAAAGCGTATATGATAAAGCGATGGATGCTTTAGACTGTAGTAAGTATGTTCACTGACCAGCAGGGATGTTTTATAATCTTTGGTTAACGACTCCACGCGCGACGCCAGATTGACGGCGTCGCTGATGACCGTTGTTTCCATGAAATGCTCTCCGCCGATAATGCCGAGCATCACCAGTCCGGTATTGAGTCCCAAACCGATTTTGACGGAAGGATATCCCGCCTGTTTGATTTTTTTATTGAATGATTGCAGTTGACGAAGCATTCGGGTAGCGCAACGCAGCGCATCATCGGCGCCAGCAGGAAAAAGCGCCATGATCGCATCGCCGATGTACTTGTCAATGATTCCGCCGTTCTGCGCGATCACGGGATTCATGCATGCCATGTAGGCATTGATAAAGGTGAAGTTTTGCCGGGGAGACATTTCTTCTGAAAGAGACGTGAAATCTCTGATATCAGAAAAAAGTATCGTCATTGTTTTTTCAATGTGATCGCCGAGAAAGACGCTGTTGATATCGTCTTTTCCCATCAGCCGGATAATCTCCTGCGGCACAAAGCGGCTGTAAGCGCCGATTATTTTCTCGACGGATTTCTGCGGGGAGCGCCTGCTTGATTGAGAAACGCGATTCTTTTTCTTTATGCCTGCAATGGACATTCGGATTATCCGGGGATACGCAATCGATTCGACAATGCCGACGTTATTAAATATTTTCCTGCCACATGGCGTCTAAAAAATATTTCCGACCCGGTCAATATCGGCTTTGGCCTCGGAAACCAGTCTTTCGATAAGCTCCTTGCAGGTGGGAATATCCTTGACCAGTCCAACGGATTGTCCCATCATCATCGGAGCGCTGTCCACCTCGCCGGATTCCCAGGCTTTTCTGACCCGCTCTCCGGCAATCAGCGGGATGAGTTTTTCCAGGCCGCCGCCGGTCGATTCCACGGTTAAGACTTCTTCCACAAGTTTATTTCTGATGGCCCGGCCCTGCAGGCCGATGGATTTGCATATCAGCGCCGTTTCAAATTCCTGCCGTCTGATGATCTCCTGTTTGATATTATTGTGCACCTCGCACTCCTTCGTGGCAACGAAACGGGTAGCCATCATCACGCCCTGGGCGCCGAGAGCCAATGCAGCGGCAAACGTGCGTCCGTCAGCGACACCACCGACCGTCACCACCGGAATTTTCACGGTTTCGGCAATACGCGGCGTCAGCACCATCGTCGTGACATCGTCATTGAGCGGATGACCGCCTTCTTCAATGCCCGCGGCGTAAATGCCGTCGTAACCGCTCTTCTCGGCATGCACGGCGTGACGGACCGATCCGACCTTGTGAAATAATTTCACACCGGCCTTTTTCAGCGTGTCTATAAATTCCTTCCCCACCGCTTTGTCCAAAGGGGTTCCGGATATTTCCAGACCCGCAACCTTTTCTTCGGCGCAGATGGTCAGATACATTTTGTGATGTTCGGCCGTGATATGAACCGAAGGGAGAATGGTTACATTGACCATGAAAGGTTTGTCCGTCAATTTTCTCGTTTCCCGGATAGCTTCACGGAATTCATCACCCGTGGGATAGTTCCCCGCGGTAAGATTACCCAGCCCCCCGGCATTCGAGACGGCTGCGCAAAGCTTTGGTTTGCAAAGCCACATCATGGCGCCGCAGATAATGGGATATTTTACACCGAACATTTCGGTAATCGCTGTTTTCATTGTTTATACCTCTTCGTTTAAGTCGCTCTAATATGGTTTATGGAAGTCTAATCCATCATGACCAGAGAAGTAATTTTGGCCGTCGGCGGCATAAAGTCGTCGTCCAGGACTTTGATGATATCGGCGTAAAGTCTTCGTTTCAGCTCGCCGAAGATCGACCGTTTCTTCTGGAACGTCCTGGCAAAGGCTATCGCGGAGGACATTAATTCTTCCTGGCTGGCGCAGGCCTTCACAATAATGTTGTGCTTTTCCAGCTCCGGTGCGGTGTAACGATTACCGGTCAGCTGCATCTGCGACAATACATGCACAGGAATGGCTTTTTTCACAAAAGCATTCATCCCCCAGCGGAAAGGAATGCTGATGTTGACTTCGGGGAAACAGAAAAATCCTTTGTCCGAACGCATGAAACGGAAATCGCAGGCACAGGCAACAATCGAACCGTTGCCAAACGCATGGCCGTTGATGGCCGCAATGACCGGAATCGGATAAAGAAGCAGCTTTTTAAAAACCACATCCATTTCGTTGATGAAATCCGTCACCGGTTGATGTTCATTTTTCTGCATCTGTCCCATAATCCATTCAACATCTATCCCCTGCGAAAAATTCTTCGGATCATTGGACGTGATAATCAGAGCGGTTATGGTTTTATCCGCGATTATTTCATCAAGCATCGCATTCAATGTCTTGGAAAATGTCAGATTTTGTCTGTTTTCGCCATTGGTCATGGTGATAATGGCGACGGTTTCATCTTTGGTCCAGTTCATGATAGACATATGTTTTTACCTCTCTCCTTCAAAATGTATAAATTATGGCCGTAAAGGCTGTAATATTTAACGATTCCAACAGCATAATACCAACTTCGCCTTAAAAAAATCAGGCACAAACTGAAGAAGTATAAGAAGTCCCCCTTTGTATGTCAAGGATATAATACGTTCTCAAATAACCTTGAAATTTATCCGACAAAATATTAGCTTAATGAAAAATGAAAATTGTCCGGTGATGTGTTTACAATAAAATTTGTTCATGCGCGAGGAGGCTGACATGGCATTAAAAACTGCGGATCAATATGAAGAAAGTCTGCGTAAAATGAATTTGAAAGTCTATCTGCTGGGTGAACGGGTGCAAAGCCCGGTCGATCATCCGATCATCAGACCGTCCATGAATTCCGTGAAAATGACATACGCCCTGGCTCAAAATCCCGAGCATGAAGATCTGATGACGGCCAAATCCCATTTGACCGGCGAGAAAATCAACCGTTTCTGCCATCTGCATCAGAGCACGGACGACCTGATTAAAAAAGTAAAGATGCAGCGTCTGCTGGGACAAAAAACCGGCGCCTGTTTCCAGCGCTGCGTCGGGATGGATGCCATGAATGCCGTGGACAGCGTCACGTTTGAAATGGATAAGAAACTCGGCACGCAATATCATGAACGTTTCATCACATTTCTTAAAATGGTGCAGGAAGAAGATCTTGTTGTCGACGGCGCCATGACCGATCCGAAAGGCGACCGCAGCCTGCCGCCCAGCCGTCAGGCCGATCCTGATTTGTACACCCATGTTGTGGAAAAAAGAAAAGACGGCATCATCGTACGCGGCGCCAAGGCCCACCAGACCGGAGCCGTCAACTCTCACTGGATTCTGGTGATGCCGACCATCGCCATGACCAAAGACGACGCCGATTACGCTCTTTCCTTCGTCGCGCCCGCGGACACGGACGGCATTTCCTACATCTACGGCCGTCAATCCTGCGACACGCGCAAACTCGAAGGCTGTGAAATCGATGTCGGCAACCGGCAATTCGGCGGGCATGAAGCCTTGATGGTTTTTGACAACTTATTCGTTCCCTGGGAAAATGTCTTCATGTGCGGAGAATATGAATTCAGCGGCCTCCTGGTTGAGCGCTTTGCCGGCTACCATCGTCAGAGCTACGGCGGCTGCAAAGTCGGCGTGGGCGACGTGCTGATCGGCGCGGCGGCGCTGGCGGCCGATTACAACGGCGCAGCCAAAGCCTCTCACATCAAAGACAAACTCATTGAAATGACGCATTTGAACGAGACTCTTTTCTCCTGCGGCATCGCCTGCTCGGCGCAGGGGCACAGGACCGCTTCCGGAACGTACCTGATCGATTTGCTGCTGGCCAATGTCTGCAAGCAAAACGTGACCAGATTTCCCTACGAAATCGCCCGACTCGCGGAAGATATCGCCGGAGGGTTGATGGTGACCATGGCTTCGGAAAAAGATTTGCGTCATCCGGAAATCGGCAAAATCGTCGAAAAATATTTCAAAGGAATTGATTCCGTCTCCACCGAGAACCGCTGCAGGATTATGCGGCTGGTGGAAAATATCACGCTGGGCACCGCCGCCGTCGGCTACCGCACCGAATCCATGCACGGCGCCGGTTCGCCGCAGGCGCAGCGCATCATGATTGCCCGCCAGGGCAACCTGGAACAGAAGAAAAAACTGGCTAAAGAAATCGCCGGCATCAAGGATTGAAACAAATGTTATCCTCTCTTAATGTCAGAACAGACTATTCAATGAGCGGGCATTAACAGCCATTTTCATAACGTAATAGCTAATTATACTGCCTATTTTGAATAATAAGCCGTAAGGAAGAAGACAAAAAATATGCAAGCCGGCTCTTTTCCCATGCTAATTTTATCTGTTGCAATATTCAGAAAGCGTTGATTAATGATTGTAATACATGGAAGATTCCTCCAGACATTTCATGTCAAATAGTTATATTTCAGGCCATCAATTTATTTGCATTGCTTATTGCACTAAATGTATTTGTGTTTCATTTATATGTTTTCACTAATATTTTATTTTAAAATCGAGAACTTGTCATTAAGAACTCTTTTTTCAATATTTAATGTAATTTTAAATTTCACATCACTTTTCTAATATTTAAAAATTTTTCTTGCAAAATGAACACTGTTCATTTATATGATCCATGTTCATTTTGTAATGTTTATAGGAGATCGTATGACAGAGAAAAAATTTACAGAAATAAAGTTGAAAGAAAAAGAAAACAGAAGGCTGGCACTGCTGCAAATAGCGGAAAATATCCTGCATGAAAATTGTCTCGAAGACGTGACGATAAGAAACGTTGCAGATAAAGCAGGACTTTCGGTTGGTGCAATCTACATGTACTTCACGAGTAAAGAAGAGTTGCTCCTTGCTATTCTTATCAGGCAGTTGAAAAAGCTTCAATCAGAGTTGGAATCGCTCAAAGACATCGATGATCCCCTGAAAGCGCTTAGGGCAATGGCGTTAGCCTATCGGGACTATTTTACAAATTACGGGAAGTACATAGATGTCTTCAGGCATCTGACTGAAAAAGAAGGAAAAGAGCTTATCAGCCAGGACAACAAGAATGAACTGCTAGAAAGTCTCGGTGCCATATTTGCCTTCATCGAAGAATTGGTCTCGAATGAAAAATTTATAAAATATTTCAAAGGCATCCCGCCTCGTCAGGTTGTCCCAATGGTGTGGAGCATCGTACATGGTGTTTCGCAGATAACACTTTCAACCACGCGCGGTGAAACTGTCGGTTTTGTTTTTGATCAGGTCATTGATAACTTTATACATCTTATTTCCGAAGGCTGCAATAAATCGAATCGATGAAAAATCCTTTTATAGGGAGGTCAAACATGGATAGGCTTAGAAGCATTCATACCGAGCAATTAAGGATTTCCCAGCAATGGGCCATGATGAAAGATTACGATGAAGAACACGCGAAACAGTTAAGGAAAGAGGCCCTTCTCATAAATCATTCCAGATATCTTGAAAAAATACCCGTCTATAAAAAAATGGCGAAAGAGGAAGGTATCGATAGGATTGATGATCTGGAAACAATTAAAAAATATCTAATGTTTACGGATGATGTTTTCAAATCCTATGACCAGTCGCTTCTTGACAACAATGATTTTGCGGGAATGAACGAATGGCTGAGCAGTATTTTCCATGAAAGGATTAATGTAGATGTCAGAGGTGTTAAATCGATAGACGAGTGGATTGGGCGTCTTGCTCCCCACGGAATTAACCTGTGTTACAGCTCTGGCACCTCGGGAAGATTTTCCTTTATTCCACGATGTTCGCAAAGCTGGGAGCTTCTCCTGACTGCACCCATATGCTACTGCGCCCCATACGTTACTTCACTGGGCATTACCACATTCATTGAAAATATCGTTGTCCGCCTTGCTGTTTCCCTGCTTGATCCATTCAGATTCGCGGGCATAGCCAGGGATTTCACGCTTCCCGGGTATGATGGAATCTTTCTGAGTTTCCAGAGAGGAAATATGGGAATTCAAATGGTCGCGCAGGAACTCAGCAAAGTATTCAAGAATAGTTTCTTCCTCTACGACATGGACATTTCCGCGTCGGCCATTCGCATTATAACTCGGGGTGCCAGAAATGAGGAAGAACGAAAGACGGTCGAAAATTTCTATAATGAAACCATTGTAAAATCAAAAGAACGTTACAGAAATATAATCGAACATCTTAAAGAATCAGCCCGCAAAGGCCGGAAGGTTCTTCTCTTCGGTGCGCCATATCAATTCAAGGAGCTTGTGGAACTGGTACGCAAAAAGGAAGGGAGCGTAAAACTGAAAAAAGGAAGTATGATGATGACGGGAGGCGGATGGAAATCATTCGAAGGGAATAAAATAGAACGCAAGGACCTCACAGCGATGATCAGAGATACTTTCGATGTGCCTGAAAAAAATATCAGGGATGGCTATTCCATGACGGAAGTCAACAGCCTCATTCTCGTGTGTGAACACGGACGCTACCATCTGCCTCCCATCATTGAGCCGGTGATCCTCGATGATAATTTTATCCCCATGGAAGGAGAAAACATATATGGCAGACTGGGGTTTCTTGATCCTTTTGCCGTCTCTTACCCGGGCTTTATTATTACCGGAGACAACGTCCGCTATCATTACGGCAAGTGCGACTGCGGTATGTACGGAGCGGCTTTTTCAGAAATTACCAGAGCGCCCGGCAGGGAAATCAAAGGTTGCGGCGGCATTATGACGGAAATAGCCTCGATCAAAGCGTAGCCAACTTAAATCCAGGAGGAATATGATGGAAAAAATATGCGCCAATCTCAATGTCCTGTCTGAATCGTCGAATATTGTCAGAATTCCCTTTCTGGTTAAAGGCAAGCTTATTGTACCTCCCGATGTTCACAAGGACGACATTGAAAGGGCTTTTTCCGCCAAAGGGAAAGATGCCGATTACGTGAGAATGGAAAACGCACAGGTTGCCCGTGAACAGATCATCGATAGAAAAACAATGAAGTATACCGATGAATTTATATATGAAGTTATGCCTCTGTTTAATCCCGCAGAACTTATCGAATCCGATATAGAAAAGTTATCCAAGGAACTTTATTCCCTCCCCTTTAACGAAGTGGAAAAATATCTCTCATCACTTGCCAAAGTAATCCAGGAAAATTCCGAACTGGTCGACCGTGTTCGCAATATGACGAGAAAGATTGCCGAACACCCGGACGCATATCATGACGCGGCTTTCGCATCTTTCCCTTTTCTGCTTGATCCGGCAATGGCGAGGTCAATGGTGGATAATGAGCTTGGCGCCTGGGGTAAAAAGGGAAGCGAGTTTCTCGACAGCTGGGTTCCATTACAGGCGCAGGTTTTCCCGGGACTATCGGCACTGCTGGGTTCGGGTGTTTTTAATAATGAATTAGGAGATCATTTTCACACGTTTGAAACCATGCTTCGTGCCATGCCGACGCGTCAGCTGCATATTACCGCCGGCAATTCGCCTGCCGTTCCTCTCATATCGATGGTCAGGGCCATGATGACGAAGTCCGCCGCAGTTATCAAATCCCCCTACGGCGCGCATGTTCCAGCGGCCTTAATAGCCCTGGCGGCAGTTTCCGCGGCACCTGATCATCCCATCACAAAGAATCTTTCTGTCGTTTACTGGCCGGGAGGTGACCTGAGTGTCGAAAATTTGTTCTTTTTGCCCGAGTCTTTCGACCGGATTATCGTGTGGGGAGCGCCTGACGCAGTTGCCTCCGTGCGCTCACGCGTAATGTTTACCAAAACAATCTGTTTTAACCCACGTTACGGATTCAGCTTTATCGGCAAAGAAGCTTTTAACGGAAAGCTCCGCGAAGCTGCGGCGAGAGCCTCTATGGATACGATGATCTGGAATCAGAAAGCCTGCATTGCCTCTTACGTCCATTATGTTGAAGGAACTTTCGAACAGGCCGAACAATATGCCGAATTGCTGAAAGAGGCCCTGGCGAAATGGGACGACATCGCACCCAACTTTATCACACCGGACAGTAATAAAACTCTCGTTAAAATGAGACGCGGTAAATATATGGATGCATTCTGGCATCTGAACAAAAAAAATGGCGATTTTTCGTCAGGCGTCGTGGTCATTCGAGATTCATTCGACATGATGGACCATCCTTTTTGCCGCCTTGTGCCGGTGAGACCGGTCAATGATCTTCGCGATGCCTTGAAGTATCTCCACTCAGGCGTGGCCACGGTTGGAATATATCCTGAAGAACGCAGGCTTGAACTTAGAGATGCCGTATTGGCCAGGGGGGTAACCAATGCCATGCCGCTGGGACAGAGTGATAAAATGTTCGGCGGCATGGCGCATGACGGTATGATGGTTCTCAACGAACTGGTTGACTGGAAAAATGGATAATAGGTTACGATAAACTTTCTGTATAACGGCGACAAAAATAATTAAGGAATAAATCCGGGCAAAGACACAAAATTATTCTTCGAAAATTTATTTATTAAATTAAATCGCTAAGGAGGGGGCTATGGTTCAGGTCGATGTTGTATGGGCGTATGCGTTCGGTGCCGGCTTTGCCGCATGTTCGGCAAGGCAATTAGAAAAGCAGGACAAACCTTTTAATAACAAATGGTACATCTTTACATTGCTTTTCCTGTCGGTCTTTTTTGCTCCATCGGGAATCTACCTTCTTTGGCAGTTCGTGCAGTGGGAGACGATGCAGGTGGCAACCACCTTTACGGACTTGCCGGCCTGGCTTGTCTGCGGGTTTGCCATCACCAATATAACACAGGGAATTCTCGGTTATTGGGTAAGTTATAAATTTATTAAGAAGAAAAATTACTATGCTGCCCACGCCAACTGGATGTGGGCCTGGATACTGTTCTGGTTTATTCTGGTTTGCGGCTGGGACTGCACCGGTTACCAGCGTTTTCTTTATGACGCCTCCGTCCATAATGGGGTTCTCTGGACTCCCGGCACACACATGGGCATTGAGTTCTTCTGGAAAAGCAATGTTTGGTGGACTCTGGTCGTCATGGCTATATTTTATGCTCCCATGCTGATTTATTCAGTTTTGAATTTTATCATCAAGGGGGCCAGGGAGGATAAGACTTTATCAGCCAATGAGGTTCCCAATCCTATTGTTTTGTTGATTTTCTCTTTCGGAGCACAGTGGGTAGTCTGCCTCGGTTTAGCCATTTTGGCGGCATTACTGGTGATGGCTTTACGTGATTTTACCGGCAGCATCCTCCTTGGATATTTAATCGGTGTACCGGTTTTTATTGTTCTTGCTCAGCTCCTACTTTTCAGGCGCGGTATGCCGATGCAGATAATCGCTAAACAACTATATATCAAAGAGCCATAAGAATAAGGGGGAATCCATGCTAATTTTTTCTGGCAAAACAGCCTTGATTACCGGTGCTTCATCAGGGCTTGGAGCTAAGTTCGCGAAAGAACTTGCCCGTGAAGGTTGCAATCTTGTTTTAGCAGCCAGAAGGGAGGATCGCCTGCGAGCTTTAAAGGAAGAACTGGAGGGATCGTATAACATCCGGGTGGACGTTATTCCTGTCGATTTGTCCACAATCAACGGTTGTGAAAAATTAATCAGTCTTATTGGTCAAAAAAGACTTTCGATAGACATCCTGATTAATAATGCAGGATTCGGTTACGAAGGTGAATTCATATCCCAGAAAATTGACAGGATCAACGATATGATAGGCCTCAATATCACTACCCTTACAGTTCTGTCTCAATATTTCGGCATGATGATGGCAAAAAAACAATGGGGATATATCCTACTGACTTCTTCTGTCGGAGCGTTTGCACCTTGTCCCCAAATGGCTGTTTACGATGCTACCAAGGCTTATGTTTTACTACTGGGGGAAGCATTACATAATGAATTCAAACAAAACAATGTTGTGGTGACTACACTTTGTCCCGGCGCCATGGAAACGGATTTTTTTAATGTTTCCGGACAAATTCTCAATCCTTTGGTCAAGATGACCTTGATGAAACCCAGAGACGTTGCGATTAAAAGTCTAAAAGGTCTTTCTAAGGGAAAGAGCGTTGTGATTCCCGGCCTGCTGAATCAGTTAAGTGTTTTTAGTCTTCGGTTTCTACCCAGATTGTTTATGGCGCCAATCGTAAAAAAGATAATGTCTTAGATTTTATTTTTTATACAAGGAGATACTTTTATTAAGTGTACGTTTTTTACAGGAGGAGATTTATCTAAACATTAAAAACAAAGTTTCAACAGTGTAATGACTTGATGAAAAAAGGAGGCGCAGGCAATGAACAATGCAGACAACCCGGCAATGTCTTTAAATTCAGGCATGAGCAGTATCATGAAAGACCTTGAGATGCCGCCCATTCCCGAAAAGGAAGTACCCACCACGCCGTTTGATTCCATTGAATGTTTCATTAACGACAAAACTCCGGCCGATCTCAAGGATTTTCCCTTCTCTCTCGGTGAAGTATTTTACAACTTCAAAACGGTGCGAAAATTGCCCAAAAGATATTTCCGGCAGATGGAGGAGATTCGCCGCTCCACGGCGGAATTCCGGGAAAAATACATCCGGCCGGTCGCCCATGAAATTGAAAAAAAAGTTTCCGAAGATCCGAATTATTTCCCTCACGATATTATTAAAAAAGGAAGCCCGTATAAATTTACCACTCTCGTGGTGCCCCGTCAGTTTGGCGGCCCGGGCTATATGAGCGTCCACGCCGCCATAATGGCGGAAGAGCTCGCCGCGGGCTGCGGCGGTTTTGCGACATCACTTGCCGTAAGTTCGGCCGGCTCCAGTCAGATTTTGATGGCTTTAGATCCATATCTGATCGCTGTTTACACCAAGATGAGTATAGACGCTGAAAAGGCAGGCGACCCTATACTCTGGAGCGGAGCAGTCACAGAACCGAATGCGGGAACAGATCGGTGGGATATGGATTTTCAAAATAAAAACAAGGCGGGTATGGTCGCCAAGCGCGTAGAAGGCGGATACGTTCTCAACGGATCGAAAACATTTATCTCTAACGGAAGCGTGGCGCAATATTCCTGCGTGACCGCAGCCCTCGATCCAGCCGATTATAAGGGCACGGGATGCGCGTTTATTGTTCCTACCAATTCACCGGGCTTTTCGGTCGGTCGTGTCGAACGGAAGATGGGACAAAAAGCATCAGCCACCAGCGAGCAAATATGCGACAATGTTTTTGTCCCTGAAAAACATCGCATCAGTACGATCGGCATATCAGCGGAAGGTACCATGCTCTATCTGGCCGCCTCGCGCGGACCGGTGGGAGCCATTGGTGTTGGCTGCGGCCGAAGAGCCCTCGAGTCGCTGGTGCAGTGGGCTGCGGAACGTAAGAACGGCAGAGGCCGGTTAATTGACCAGCAGGCATTGCAAATGAAGATCTCCCAATTTACCCGCGATTTGACTGTCGCCAGAAATGCCTACATCCAGGCGGGCATCGCCTTTGACAGCATGATGCATTCCCTGCTCGGCAATCCCCTTATCAGCCTTACCTTATGGCTGACACCGAAATGGGTTCTGCGAACGGAGCCGTTCAGAAGAATCGTTCAATCCGAATATGGAAGAAAATTTATTTTCGAAAAGATGCGCAAGATATTTTCCATTTTTAAAAGAGACGAGGCCCTTTACGCGTCCGGCCTTGCCGCGATTGCTAAAGTTGTGGGAAGCGAGACAGGACGCAAAGTTGCCGGCGAGGTCATGAAAATTATGGGACCCGATGCGGCGGATCCCCGGTGGGGCGTGGACAAGGCGTATCGTGACGCGCGCCTGACCGAAATTTATGAAGGCACCAATGAGGCATGCGCCATCACAACCTTTAAGGCCATGGCCGCCAGTTTTCAGGAAACCCTGAAGAAAAACGGAGGTAAATAATCATGGAATGGTTTGAAAATAATGAGATAGCGGAAATCGCTCAAACAATAGTCAGATTCAATAAAAATGAAATTACGGGCAAGGTTGTCGACCTCGAACATCTGGGCAAACCAAAATTTCCAAAAGAAGCGCTCGGTCACCTTGCTGAAATGGGTTTTCTCTGGGGTGTGGCCAATGAAGAAACAGGCGGAATAAACATGAGTCCCATTACGACGGTAGTCGTTCTATCCAAGCTCGCGGAAGCGTCAGCCGGATTTGCCGCGATTGTCGCCGCGCATTACGCGGCTGTACAATCCATTCAACTGGTGCCCGGAGGAGATGATTTTTTAAAGACCATCGGCACCGATTCACTCATCGGAATATCGCTCAACAATGATGTCGAAATATTGAAAGATCATTCATCAGACAGTTCCCCCACGGGACAGAGCATCAACTTTATTCCTGCGCCGCAACAGACTGCCTACACGATTGTTTTCGATAAAGCAGGGACTGATTTTCAAATGTACATTGTCAAGCGTGGTGATTTCGATAATTGCGTCAAGAAGGAGATATGTTTGTCCGGATGTGATGAAATACCATTAGTGAGGATTTTCAGCGGTGAAGATTTTCTGAAAAAACTGAAGCCAATCTCGGAAGGCAAATACGCAGAGAACGCTTACCATTATCTGCTGTCGCTGATGAAATTATATCTTTCCGCCATTATGCAGGGAAGCGCCCGTTCGGCTACGGTGAGTGCGTTGAAATATACAACGGAACGTTTCCAAACCGGCAAAATAATCATCGAACACCAGAATGTCCGGAAGAAAATCATTGATATGGAAATTAAAAATCAGGCCATGGCAAGTTTTGTATACCGGGCGGCACATAATCAATTTAATCATACAGGATTCGATTTATGCGATATGCTCTTTGCCTTCACCGGCGCGGAAGCGGAATACGTTTGCAATGAAGCCATACAATCCCTGGGCGGATACGGTTACATGAAAGAATACGGACTGGAAAAGAAACTCCGAGACATAAAAACTTTGCAGGCGTTTATGTCATGCAGTCTGATGGATTGGCTGGGTTTAAAACACTCAAGATAAAAAGCACTTGCTTCATTTTATTAATTTAGCGGGGATTCCAGTGACAGAGGCTACTTAATTAAAGTCAAATAATACTGTTTGATATTATTATCGTGAATTCTGGAATAGTATATTTTAATTCAAACAGAAATCTCTAGATTGCCCGGTCGTTGCCGGGCAATGACACTTGCTCAATTCTTGTATTTAAAATAAACTTATCATTAAAATTCCAGAAAGTGATTTGTTATATGAAGCTAATCGGCATCAAATACTGCGGCGGGTGCAATCCGCAGATCGACAGGACAAAACTTGTTCAGGAAATTAAAAAACGATGTCCACCGGAATATTTTCCTACAACGGAGCCATCGCCTGCCTGGGACATCGGTATTCTCGTTTGCGGCTGTCTGACCGCCTGCGCGGACAAGCCGGATTTCAGGAATCTTGCCCGCAAATGGATTGTCGTTGCCGGCAATTCGGTTGATGACAGCAGTACGCCCGAAAAAGAACTTGCTGAAATTGTTCTAAGTAAAATCAGGTCTTAAATCTCTCGAAGTCGTTTATTTCCTTGTGAAGCTTTCATCATTCATCCGCCGGATTATCGAATTTTCTTAAGCAATATTCTGATCTTTCCCGTTTTTATCAATGGATATTATCGTGACATACTATGATATTTTTATTTTATTTCATAGTCACACTATGAAATAAAATAATTCTTGACAGTGTGACTATGAGGATGTATCTTAAAATCACTCTCACGGGAGGAAATGATCATGACGGACAAGAACCGACCCAAGACCCGAAAAGACCGCATTATGGATGCCGCCCTGCGCATCTTTGCCGAGAAGGGTTTTCAGAACGCCACCATCACCGAAATCAGCAAAGCCGCAGGTGTTTCGGAAGCGACAATCTACGAATACTTCGGCACCAAGGAAGACCTTCTCTTTGCGATTCCTGAAAAAATAACCAATGACACATTTGAGGAATCTTCAAAGGTCATTCCCTACATCAAAGGCGTGGAAGGAAAAATCAGGGCGATTTTGCTTTTCTATGTCCAGCTCTATCAATCCAATCCCAACTACTCCGCGCTGGTTCTCCTGCAACTGATGTCCAACAGGCGCTTTCGACAAACGCCCGCCCATGCCGCAATACGCACATCGGCGCATACCCTGCTGGACTGCATCCGGGAAGGCATCGCCGACGGCACATTCAAAAAGGATTCCAATCCCTACCTGATTCGTTCCATGTTCATGGGTACGATCGAGCATTTATTCATTCACTGGCACATGCAGGGCATGCCCAAGAAAAAACCGGGCATCGCGGATATGCTTGACGCCCTGCTCGAAACCGTTTTTGACGGCATCCGCGCGAGGAAAGAGGATTCCGGAACAACGCTTTACCTGAAACTGGACGATGCCGGCATCCTGGAAAAAATTCTGAAAAAGAAAGACGGAGAAACATCCTCAAAAGATAAGATAAAATAATTATTTTCAGCAAAAAAAGAGGTGCTGCCATGAGAACGAAAGAACAATACATTGAAAGGCTTCGGAAAATGAGAAGGAACCTTTACCATGACGGTGAAAAGATCGACCGTGATGATGAAATCCAGGCTCCCGTGCTCAACGTGATGGGCCTGACTTTCGACGCCGTCCATGATCCGGAGTTAAAAGACCTGTGCACCGCGACTTCCCATTTAACGGGAGAAACGATCAATCGCTTTTGCCATGTCCATCAAAGCACGGACGATCTTCACAAAAAGCAGGACATGACCCGGGCTTTATGCCGGAAGGCAGGGATGTGTATTCAACGATGCATGGGAACCGATGCCCTGAATGCCGTCAACGCCGCTTCGTTCGAGGCCGATAAGGTCAACAACGGCAATACGCAATACCACAATAATTTCCTCAAATGGCTCGAACGTTTTCAGAAGGAAGACCTTGTGGGAAGCTGCGCCCAGACCGACATGAAGGGCGAGCGCCTGAAACGACCCGCGGAACAGACGGACCCGGATATGTACGTCCACGTCGTCGAGAAGAAAAAAGACGGCATTGTCGTCCGGGGCTGCAAACTCCACATCTCCGAGGCGTCGATCTCTGATGAAATCATGGTGGTGCCCACCCGCGCCCTGGGTCCCGATGAGAAAGATTACGCCGTGGCCTTTGCGGTTCCGTCCGATTATGAAGGGGTCAAGCAGGTCGTTTCCATTCACAACCAATACAAACGCAAACATATCAAACGCGGCATCGACATCGGGTACTCCGACTCCTATATCATCTTTGAGGACTGTTTCGTTCCGTGGGAGCGCGTCTTCCTCTGCGGCGAAAACGATCACGGAGGAATATGCGCGCTGCTCTTCGCCCTGTTCCATCGCCACAGCTATTCGGGCTGCAAACCCGCCATCGGGGATGTTTTCCTCGGTCTGGCCGCCCTGGCGGCGGAATACAACGGCATCGAGAAGACACCTCATGTGAAGGAGATGCTGGCGGAGATCATCAAAGTATCCGAACTGGGTTATGCCGCAGGATACACGGCCTCCAGTATGGGCAAACCCGAAGTTATTATTCCCGGTCTCGGCATGTGCCCCTACGGTCCGGGAAGCTACATCCCTAATTCCATCTATTGCAATGTCGGCCGGTGCCTGACGGGGGAAGCGGTTTTCCATGAGCAGGAGCTCATCTGCCGCATCGCCGGCGGCATACCGTCCACCTTCCCCTACGAAGGAGACCTCACGCATCCCAACCTGAAGAAGGTTCTGGAGAAATACCTCAACCGGAATCCCAAGGTTCCCGTGGAAGATCAGATCAAGTTCTGGATGACACTGGGTGATTATACCATCGGCACCATGGCCGGTGTCATGAATTACGGGAACTATCACGGCGGCGGATCGCCCATCATGGAGCAGATTGCCATTACGTCCCAGTATGATATCAAGGACAGAAAGAAACTCGTTAAACGCCTGGCGGGGATCAACGGTTGAGCCAGAGAAACTTGACAATTTCACTGGAAACAGAAACAATATTGTAATAGACATCATTTGCCCCCTCGCTGACAAAAGAGGGGGAGTTAGATCTCTCAAGGAGAATAAAATATGCTCGACATATCCCAGTTTTCATTAAAAGATAAAGTTGCGGTGATTACCGGCGGAGGCCGCGGCATCGGTCAGGCCATCGCGTTCGCTTTTGCCAGGGCCGGAGCCAAGGTGGTTGTGACCAGTCGCAAGGCGCCGGATCTGGAAGCGACGGCCAGCGAAATCAAAGCCTTCGGCGGGGACGCTTATCCTCTGCCGGCTCATCTGGGCAAATCGGAAGAAATAAAAAAAATGATTGATGCCGTCATGGCCAAATACGGCCGGATTGACATCCTTGTCAACAATGCCGGCGCCAGTCCCGCGAAAGGTTCCGTACTGGAATGCGACGAGCGCCTCTGGGACAAGCTGATGGATATCAACCTGAAAGGCGCGTATTTTATCAGCCAGGCGGCGGCCAATATCATGGTCAAACAGGGCGGCGGCAAGATCATCAACATCGCCTCCATCGACGGGCACAATCCGGAACCGGGCCTGAGCATCTACGCTATTTCCAAGGCCGGCATACGAATGCTGACCAGAGCCTTCGCCAGCGAACTTGTTCGTTACAATATTCAGGTCAACACCATCGCTCCGGGACCCATTGCCACCAAGATGTTAAAATCCAACTGGGAATTTCTTCCCCCCGAAGACGCTCAAAAAGTGAAAGAACTGGTGGAAAAAGCACTGCCCTCCGGCCGCATCGGAGATCCCGATGAAATAGCCGGCGCCGCGCTTTACCTGGCCTCCAACGCTTCCAGTTATACCACCGGCGCGGAAATTGTGATTGACGGCGGCGTGCTGCTGGGCATCCACCCGTCCTGACAGGAGAAAGCTCGATGATCAGTCGAACAGCAGCGGTTCTGGTAATCATTGATATTCAGGGCAATCTGGCTCAGGCCATGTTTGATAAGGAAAATATTTTTGCCAATGCCGTCAAGTTGATTAAAGGATTCAAGACCTTGAATCTCCCGATAATCGTCACCGAACAAATTCCGCAGAAACTGGGGCGTACGCTGCCGCAGATTGCCGACGAGATTGAAGGCTTCAATCCGATCGCCAAGGAATCCTTCAGCTGCTGGGGTGAAAAAAATTTTAAAGAAAAACTGGAAAGCTTAAGCCGCAGGCACGTCGTGCTGCTGGGAATTGAAACGCATGTTTGCGTTTATCAGACGACACTGGATCTCCTCTCCGAGGGATACAATGTGCATCTGGTGGCCGACGCCGTTTCGTCGCGCACGCCTGAGAACCGTAAGGTCGGGATTGACGCGATGAAAAGCGCCGGAGCTCATATCGCCAGCACGGAAATGGTTTTATTTGAACTGCTGCGTACCGCCGCGGATCCGAAGGCTAAAGAATTCTTCAAGATCGTAAAGTAAGAAGAAATTTATTATTCCGTGCACAACCCTTCTTTGAATTTATCGTCTTCTGAAATATTATTTTCTGATGCTGCCGCCTCATCCCTTTTTATGATTCCAACGTGAAGCATTACAATTCTATCTGGGTGCCGAGTTCAACCACCCGATTGACGGGAATTCCGAAATAAGACGTCGGGTTTCCCGCATTTCTCGACATAAAGGCAAATAATGATTTGCGCCATTTCATCATCTTCGATTTTCCTCCCGTAAGCAGGGTCTCCTTGCCCAGGAAAAACGTCGTCGTCATCGGGTCTGTAACAAGCCCGTACTGGGCAAGGATTTTCATCAGCTGCGGCACGTTGGGTTTCTGCATGAATCCGTAAAATGCCTCCACCCGGTAAAACCCCTGACCCAGATCGGTCAACTTAATGCGTTCACCGGCAAGAACGGCCGGCGTATTTTTGGTGATAATGGAAAGAAGCACAACTTTTTCATGCAGAATGTGGTTGTGTTTTACATTATGAAGCAGCGTCGGAGGCGTTCCCACGGGAGACAGCGTCATAAAAACAGCGGTTCCCGGCACTCTGGGCATATGGCGCTTCGGCAATTCAGAAAGAAAACTTTCCAGCGGGAGCCTTGCTCCGATCAAATTACGGTAAAGTTCATTCCGTCCTTTTTTCCATGTGGTCATGGCCGCCGCTATGATTCCTGCGACAAAGATAGGGAACCACCCTCCATCAGCAAGCTTGAAGAAATTGCCGGTGAAAAAGGCGACATCAAACGCGAGAAAGATCCCGACAAGGGAAATGACTTTCCATAATGACCACTTCCTGCCATAGGTCAGCACGAGACAATAAAGCGCCGACGTGATGATCATGGTGCCCGTAACAGCAATGCCGTATGCGCCGGCCAGCGCGCCGGATTCCCGGAACCCCATCACCACGGCAATACACGCAATCATCAGTGCATAATTCACAAACGGGATATAGATCTGTCCCTGCATATCGCTGGAGGTGTGAATAATCCGCACACGGGGACAGAAACCCAGTTGGACGGCCTGCTGCGTGAGTGAAAACGCGCCGGATATTAGGGCCTGGGAAGCAATGACCGTGGCGGCAGTGGAAAGTCCGATCATCGGGTAGAGCAGACTTTCCGGCACAATTTTATAAAAAGGATTGATATTCATTTCGGGATGCGCAAGCAACAGAGCTCCCTGCCCGAAATAGTTGCAAAGCAATGAGGGAAAAACAAATGAAAACCACGACAGGCGAATGGCGCCTCTGCCAAAATGGCCGAGATCGGCGTAAAGAGCCTCGCAACCGGTAATACAAAGAACAACCGATCCCAGCACCACAACGCCATGCATGCCATTGTTCAAGAAAAACTCCACGGCATATAGCGGATTAAAAGCCCGAAGAACGGAGGGTTCTCGCATGATTTGCATGATGCCGAAAACACCGATAGATAGAAACCATAATACCATGACCGGAGCAAATAACGTTCCGATATTCGACGTCCCTTTACGTTGCAACAAAAAAAGCAGAATCAGCACAACGCAGGTCAAGGGCAATATAAAAGGCGCAGCAGCCCGGGTGGCGACTTCCAGTCCCTCAATGGCGGAAAGAACCGATATGGCCGGCGTAATAACGCCATCTCCATACAAAAGCCCGGCGCCCAGAATCCCGGCAAGCATAAGAACGGACTGAACAAATCGTGAAAAGCTTTTCTTCGGCGCTTTCAAAAGGCTGACCAGCGCAAAAATTCCGCCCTCGCCGCGATTATCGGCGCGGAGAATGAACGTGACATACTTGACGCTGACAACAACGAACATCGACCAGAAGATGAGAGACAAAACGCCTAATATATTTGTCGCGCCGGGAGCAATGGCGTGCTGTCCGTAAAAACAGGCTTTGATGGCGTAAAGGGGGCTTGTCCCGATATCGCCAAAGACAACGCCAATCGATGCGAATGCAAGAAAAATGGTTTTTTTATTGATCCCGCCGGAAGGGCTCTCTTCAGATGATTCAGCGGCTGATTCATTCTCGGAATTTGCTGACGACATAAATAACCTCCGTAAAATGTCCGGGGAGAATAATCATCCCGGACGAATCCGGTCGGTTCTCCTCATCGAAGCCTGCGAAGTTAGCTGAAGGGCTCGGGCCGAAAAGGTTACCCTACGCCGTAGCGATACGCCCCTGAAAATTGGTTCCTCCGCTCCTGAAAATCAGAATTAGGCATATGTTTGACGCTAATTAAAGCATCTTTGCATGTCTGTCAATACGTTTACCAGGATTCTTTCAGGGATGGTTTTGCAATGGGTGAATATTCAAGACGCCGGCCTTGACTTTTTTTATGCTGTGTTGTAAATAGGCAATGACCTTTTAAGGGAGATGATTTATGGTCCCGGTCGCCACCAAACCGTATCGACATAGTCTCGTCATATCCATGCAGGGCATCCCTGCATTTTTTTTATTATTCCAAAGAAAATTAATCATCATATTACTTCCTGAGAAACAGGAATAAGGAGGATTTGAATCATGACAAAAGCTCAAGTATTTGAAAATAAACAGCCGGTTCTGGGCATCAACAGCCTGGGGCGAATCGGAAAACTCACGCTGTGGCATCACATCGGAAGAAAGTATTTTAAGGAAATCATCGTCAATCAGGGACGGGAAATAGGCACGGGGCTTGATTCTGTGGCTCAGGCGATTGAAAAAGACTCCACCTACGGCTTAATGCACAAGTTCCTGTATGGCGTTAAAGCGGAACGCATCATTCAGATCATCAATGAAAAAGAGGGAAAGATGCTGATCGACGGCATTCCGGTGACGATCCTGCGCGAAGCGAGAAATCCCGCCGAGATCCCCTGGCGCCAGCATGGTGTGGACGTGGTTGTAGATTGCACGGGAAAATTCAAGGATCCTACCGTAGCGTCGGATAACAAAAGCGGCTCCATCCGCGGACATTTGCATGGCGGCGCGAAGGTCGTGATTAATTCGTCACCTTTCAAAATCAAAAACAAGGCTCTTGCTCTGCCGGATGACGCTGTAACGATGATCTACGGCATCAATCACACGTCGTTCAATCCCAAGAAACATCTGATCGTTTCCGCCGCCTCCTGCACCACCACAGGACTGGCCCACATGGTCAAACCGCTGCTGGACAATGAAGAAACCAGCAATATTCTGACGGCCTCCATGTCCACGGTTCACGCCGTTACCAATACCCAGAGCGTGCTGGACAGCATTCCCAAGGCCGGCGAAAAAGATTTACGGAAAAACCGGAGCATCCTGGACAGCATTATCCTGACCTCCACCAATGCCGCCAAAGCGCTGGCGGAGGTCATTCCGGAAGTTCAGCACATCGGCTTCATGGCGGATTCCATCAGAATACCGGCCAGCACAATGTCGCTGATTGTTCTGAACGCAACGTTCCAGGTACGGAACCAGCAGGGCATTAATACAAAAATGCTCAATGAATTATACGGCAAAGCCGCCGCCAATAACCCCGAGAAACTGATCAGATTTACCATGGAGCAAAATGTATCCGCCGATCTTTTCGGCGTCGATGCAGCCGTCATCATTGAAGGTCAGTTCAATCACACGCGCACGGCTTTCATTAATCTGGATCTGGCCCATATCCCCAATATGCCGGCGGAAGTCGCCAAATCATTCCCCGATAAGGTTATGAAGGTTCCCGTCGTTCACGCCAAGATATTCGGCTGGTACGACAATGAATTCGGCAGCTATACGAACAGGCTGGGGGATCTGACCGTTTATATCCACAAGAATATTTTATAAAAAAGTTTGAAACTGTTGTTTTTGAGGTATCTGCATTCACCGACCGCTCGCTTCCGCGGTCGGTGAATATTTTTCTGCTATTACTCGGTCTCGCTGTCGTGCCAGCCCAGATAAACCGTGCCGCTCCATCCGTCTATGCTGATAAAATCACCGGCCTTGATGGTATGGTTTTCGATGGTCGCATATTCATCGGTTTCATAAACTTTCAGTTTACTGAAACCGACAACGCCGACCTTGTTAAGCTGGGGAATCGTCACTGCGGCATGTGACGTGCTGCCGCCTTTGGCCGTCAGCAGTCCTTCAACCTGCAAAAGGACTCCCACGTCATCCGGAACCGTATCCGGACGCACCAGAATCAGATGCGTTTGCGGTTCTTCGCTGCGGAATCGTTTGATATCCGCTTCCGAATAAACAGCCCGGCCGCTGAGAGCGCCGCCGTTCACACCGATGCCGGTTCCGATAACCGAGGACTGTAATGCGGGAGAGTCTTTAAAACGGGTCCAATTCTGAGTCGTGATCTGATTCATGTCACGCGTCTGCAGGATGTATAATTTATCGCGTGTCGGGCCTTCAAATGTAAATTCGATTTCCTGATGATTGAATCCTTTTTCATAAATGAGGATCTCCGAAATCCGCAGCAGTTCCGCGTAAATTTCGGGGAATTTTGCCTCCAGCGATATCTTGGAATCTCTGTATTCCGCGATTCTCTGTTTTTCCGAAATGGGATAGGTTTCCACCAGACCGGAAACAATATCGTCTCCCTGAACGCCGAAAATAAAATCGCCGTAGAGCGTTACATCGGATGAAGAACTTTTCGGTTCGCGGGTGAAAATGACCCCGGAACCGGAATTGTCATTGAGATTGCCGAACACCATTTTCTGCACGATGACGGCCGTCCCCCATTTATCGGAGATATGCATCTGCCGGCGATAAATTTCCGCCTGCTCCGAATACCAGGAATCAAAAACCTGCAAAATGGCGTGTCGCAACTGATCCAGAGGTTTTTCCTTAAATTCGATGCCGTTTTCCGTTAATCCTTTTTTATAGGAAAGGGCTATCTGTTTCATTAAGTCCGGCGAAAACTGTATCTTTCTTTCTACGCCGTATTTCTGCTTGAATTCGTCTATAATCGCATCAAAAAAATTGCGGTTCAGTCCCTGGAACATCCCCCACATCTGCAGGAACCGCCGGTAGGAGTCCCAGGCCGCCCATTTGAAGTCATCCTTCCCGCTGAGATTCTCCGCAATGGCTTCATTAATGCCCACATTTAAGAAAGATTTCATCATCCCGGGCAGAGAGACCGTCGCCCCGCTTCTCACGGAAAGCAGCAAAGGATTGCGGCGGTCGCCCAGCTTACAGCCGGTTATTTTTTCCAGCCGTTTGATTTCTTTATTTACCCGCACAGCCAGATCATTAAAAATATATTTATAACCGTAGACAGCGTCGTATCCCCGGAACACTTCCGTGGTGATGATAAATCCGGGGGGAACATTAAATCCGAAGGAAACAAGTTCTTTGAGAAAATATCCCTTGTTGCCCAGTAGTATCTGATTATCCAGTTTTTTGTTCTTCTTATAAAAGGACGATACGGTCAGATCGGGATTGTAAGCCATAACAACCTTGAGGATCTGTTTGTTGTCCTTGAATTTCTCCGATTCCGCGTTCAGTGTTTTGATGACCGCATTGATGAAATTATCCAGAACCTGAATGCCGAAGGCTGAAGATATGATTCCGCGGATAAAATTTTCCGAGTGCGCATAAATCAGCTTCTCCTGTTTCTTATATCCGGATTTCTTGTCCGAATCAATGTCCTGCCCGTATATCCGGCCAATTACAACAGGCAGGCAGGCCGTGTGGACGTCAATATAATAATTACGGATAATGTCCTGAATGTCCTTGGAAATAAAACGAAAAATATCCACATACTGCTCCAGTGAAAACTGTTTGATGGACAATGCGTTGGTCACGTATTTAACTTTGGCTGCCAGACCTTCCGTGGCAATGCCTTCGATTTCCAGCGCGTTGATATAAAGCCAGAGGTATGTATGAATCTTTTTGATCGTATGTTTGGTAATAAATTTGAGATTGTAGGATTTGGTCAATTCTTCAAAAAGCATGGTCGCCAGCGATTCGAGTCTCAGGGAAAGGCCGACGGCTTCAAATTTTTTCTCATAGTATGTGCCATACATGGAGGGAATGCCCGCCGCGATGTGTCTTTTGTAATAAATGTTTTCGTAGGACTGCGTTTTTTTGGAAGATAGAATTCTTTCTTTCAAAATGGACAGGAATTTCAGAATAATGGTAATGCTGCGATAATAGTTCTTCGCATTCAAAGAACGTTTCAGCGACGCAATGTCCGTTTGGGGGAAAGCGTTGGCCGCTTCCAGATCCTTGAGCAGGTCGATAAACAAAGGGTAATATTTTTTATAAATCAATTGATAAATGCGGATCATGATTTTGACCCGTTCCTGATCCCGGTCATTAACGCCCTTGACATTATTCAGCTCTTTACAGACCTTTTCGTTATCCCAATCGAGAAATTTCATCGGAGCATTGTTAATTCTGGGGAAGAAAGCTTTGAAAGCTTTATGCATTCCGTTGAAATATTCCCCGGAATTCATGACCTGTTCATAAACTTCAACGGGAAGATGTATGCGGAGAAAATTCTTATCCCCGGAGTTCCAATACCGGAAAATGTCCTCAATAAATTTAACCAGCAGGCTGTTGCTTTCGACGTGTGACTGTTTCCGTAAAAAATAAACCAGTTTGTCGTTGCGCAGAGAAAGTTCATCGACCTTGGTGGTGATATCCCGGAGTTCGCCTTCAGCGCCGATTTCGCTGAAATAGACCGGAAAAAGCCTGAGAAGCTGTTTGATCAAACTGTACGTTGACGCAATATCACTGTTGAGCAGAGCGGAAATGTTTTTCTGAATCAAATCCGTATCGCGGATGAAAACTCCTCCCATTTTTAAATTGACGATCAGCGCTGAAATCAATTTCCTTGTCCATCTGGGTTTCATCCCGATAATTTCCAGCCAGCACCTGATATTAATGATATGAGCGGGATTGACCTTCACCTGCCATTCTTCGTTGGAGCCTTTAATTTCGGGGTACTGGAAGCCATAGGCAATCAGCTCATCGATAAATGTATCCGCAAGCGAATGGCTGTTTTGCGCAAAAACTTCCCGCGCTGCCGTTGTGATACAATCAAAAGTGGCCACGCTGAATTCATTCTGAGACTCATTCTTCTTTAAGAAACCGAACATTTTACGCACGAAATCGTTGAAGGTTTCCTTTTTTTCTTCCTGAAAAACCATTTTGAGGGAGTGGTTGATTTCCCGCAAGGCGCTGGCGTGGATATCGGCAAGGCTGGGGACATCGATGATGTTGAAGAGGAAGTGCAACTTCACCAACTGCTGATGTCCCAGATATACCCTGGATTTCTCCAACTGATCGGCAACCTGCAAATATCCGTTAACGATCTGAAAATAATCCGGCATATTGACATAGCTTTTGATCACGTCGCTTTTTTTCTTATACGTGTCCTGACGCAGAGTGTCCAAACGTTTGATAAGAGACCGCAGATATCCGTGACTCAGCGGTTCAATCAATTGCCTGTAGGTTGCAACCGACGTCTGATCATTATCGTTCTCTACGATAAACCATTCTGACGGATCAGGCTGGACAAGCCAGAACCGGTATGTAATCTGGAAAATCCTGTGAATGAAACCGGCAAACAAATCGGTTTGAACATCCAGATTATTCTCCGTAATGTTTTTAATGATTTTTTTTACGTACGAAGAGCTTTTCTTAAAGATAGCCTCATCTTCATCAATAACATCCAGCAGAGATTTGATAATCTCAGGGAATAAAGACTGATTCCTCGGAAGAAATTCCTTGCTCTGATTAAAGATCGCATCGATATAATCGAAAAGATAATGTACGGCGCTGTCCTTCACATCGGCATCAGATGACGATTTGATAATATTGAAATAAATACAAAGCATTGTCGCAATGGCGGCAAGCCCGTCCTGATGCTTGTTATAAACATAGAAATCGCCTATGGAAACCGATTTCAATTCCCGCAGAACATATTCCCAGTTGACAAACGGATGATGCAGCTCTATCAAAAGTTCACGAACTTTTTTCTGTAAACCGTAATGATTTTCAACAACTTTGAGCAGCGGGGAATACTGATCCGGAATCTCTATCGTCGCGGCGGTTCTTTCCAGATTTACTTTGAGAGCAAATGAATTCAGCCCTTCGCTTTTTTTCTTTGGATGATCTTTAGTTGTCATATCAGACAGACCTTTGGAAAGGACATTAATCAAAATTCGCACATTTTTTCAAGCGGGGAACATGCCGGCGTGAAAATCGGGAAGGCTTCGTTTCTTTGATTAATCCCAGCCATCGCCGATGGAGAAAAAACTCCGGTAATCCCCTTGGAGCAAAGAGCGTTACCGGAGTTGATATTTATCTTCAAGAAAATCTGTTATTTCCTTTTAGCTGTTTTTTTAGCGGCTTTTTTTACAGGCTTTTTTGCCGTTTTTTTTACAACTTTCTTTGAAGAAGCCTTCGCTTTTTTGACAACGGGTTTTTTCTTTGACGCCACTTTGGCTTTTTTTACGGTCGCCTTCTTTTTAGGCGCCGTCAGAGCCTTTACCTTGGGGGGTTTTGCCGGACCAAGATTTACCATAGGTTCTTCACAGCAAATAAGATCAATGGTGGCACAACCACAGTCTTCGTCCAGAATTACTTTCAATCCGCATACTTCACAACTCAGGATATCTCCAACCTTTGCTCTCGACATTTTCTTCCTCCTCGTTGTGAGGGGTTGAACATCTTCCCTCCGGTATTTTTATGTCATTCTAATCAAAAATATTAATTTTTCAAGCATAAATTGGTAATTTTTTTCAAAATATAGACAACTTGACATTCATTTGCGATTTGATATCATTCTTTCCAAAGACAGCGTCTCGGCGCAAAAAGATTTATGTCTTAAAATCTTCATAAACAAGCGCAACAAATAGCAATCCCCGTGCGCTTCATGATTAGAAAGCGAAAAATCACCGGAATAGTTTATGCCCCTGAAAAGAGACCAAAAATACCGCAGTTGGGTCGAAGTCGATCTGGATAACTTCATCGATAATCTCAGAGAAATAAAACGGCTGATCGGTCCGAAAGTCGATTTTATGCCGACGGTTAAAGCCGATGCTTACGGACACGGCGCTCTGGAAATATCCAGTACCGCACTGAAGAACGGCGCCCGGATGCTGGGTGTGGCGAATGCCGACGAAGGAGTCCAGTTAAGAATCAGCGGGATTGAAGCGCCTGTGGTTATCCTGGGACCGTCCACAACCGCGGAAATTGAACAGATCATCAAATATAATCTGACGCCTTCCGTTTCAGATTCATCTTTTGCGAAAAAGCTCAACAACGCCCTGATCAAATCGCATCACAAACTGCCCGTGCACATAGAAGTGGATACCGGCATGGGACGCGGCGGTACCATGCACACGGAAGCGCTTGGTTTCGTTTTGGAAATATCCAGATTATCCAACATTATTCTGGAAGGAATTTTCAGTCATTTTGCCTCCAGTGAAAAAATGATTTCTTATAATGAACAACAATGGAAATCTTTTTCGGATTTGCTGGCCGACCTGGAGTACCGCAGCATCAATATTCCCATCCGGCACATTGACAACAGCGGCGCTGTTTTAAATTACCCTGATTTCAAATTAAACATGGTGCGTCCGGGCATTATGACCTACGGGATTTATCCATCACCGGAAAACGAATCCAAGGCCAGGCTTGCTCCGGTCATGTCTTTTAAAACCACAATCGTGCTGATCAAAGATTTTCCTGCCGGTTACGGCATCGGCTACAACAGCACATTTGTCACCACTCGACCCACACGCATAGCGACCATCCCTGTCGGTTACGGGGATGGTTATCCGTTTATTCTGTCCAACCGGGGAGAGGCTTTAATCCGCGGCTGGAGAGCTCCCATCGTGGGAAGAATTTCGATGGACATGTGCACCATTGATGTCACGCATATCCCCGGATGCTCGGTCGGCGATGAAGTTGTTTTACTGGGCCGGCAGGCCAAAGAATCCATCAGCGCCAATGAAATCGCGGACAAGGCTCAAACTATCAGCTACGACGTGCTCTGCGCCCTGGGCAAAAGGGCGCCGCGCGTTTTTCTGCAAAAAGGCAAGAAAGAAGCTGTCGCGCCCAGATTGCGGCGGATATTTGTACCGGATGAGGAGAAATCCATTTCCCGCATCGACAATATCATCCGCCATTGCCTTCAGACACGCGCGCGGGATGAAGAAATGGGCAACGCCATTTATTATGAAATGTTTGAGACACTTTTCGGCAAGGAAGACCGCCGTCTCGAACTGCGATCCGGATTCCGCTACGATATCCGGATCGCAAAATTGCCGGAAACACAAAATGCCGTGCCTTCCAGAAAATATCTGCGCGTCAGCACGCACATTGAGTACAGGAAAATAATTCGCGATACGATTTTCATGATCGGCTGCGCTTCCAATCATTCCCAGTTAGCCGCGCTGTTCGAAGATCCGCGCTGCGAGTACAGGTGGCTTTTGAGCGACGGCAGGCATTTATCTACGGAGCGTGACTTCAATGTCGAATGTGTGCGCATCGATCACGAGGATATTCCCATTATCGAAAAAAAGAAGACAAAGCGTGGTTATGAAGTCTGGTGCGGATCTGAAACACTCAAGAGAAAAATAAACAAAGAAGTAAAACTCGAAATTGACATTTCGACCAAACAGGCCAAAGACAACAAAATCTTTCCTGTTTATCTGATTTATCCCGTCAGAGGACTGGAGATAAAATTTGATTACGCAAACGCGGGCATCAAAAACGTCCACGAGGAAAGTTTCTTTGCCGGGAAACATCCGCAGCCTTCCGTAACGGGAAAGAAAGGGAAATCCATCGCCGTTAAAATATCCGACAGAGAATGGATTTTCCCGACAAGCGGCGTCATTTTCATTTGGGACGCCTGAACACGATGGTCCGGTCTTTACTTGATGTAGTAGCCGGACACCCTCCACCGGCCATCTTTGTCGACCATCGGCGTAACGGTCTCAATGCCCGATTTTTTATTCTCAAATGACGTATTGAACTGAATGACAACATACTGCCCGTCGGGCGCTCCCGGCAGGGACGTTGTGTAGAGGGCGTTGGCAACTTTCCGGGAAATCAATTTACCGAGCGGCTCGCGTCCGGATTTCATGGCCTGTTCCCACTGCTCCTGCGAGACTGCCCGCTTAAAATAGTCGGCGGATTCCTTCCAGCTTTCAATATACTTCCCCTGATCAACAAGTTTCAGCCACTTTTCAGCCGATGCAATCGCTGCCTTCTCCCTGCCGGAGCTGTCAGCGACGACGGCCGTTACGCCAAGAAAAATTCCAATCACAACAAAACATAATATCTTTCTGATCATTTATTTATTTCCTCCTGTTCATCCGGCGATAAACGTAATTTCCTGCATGAATTCGCCGTTTTCTAAAATGTTGTAAATTCACTGACGGGTTCTTTCCTTCAGCAGCCAGATGCCCAGAGCGCCCAGAGCAATGGCGGCAACCGCGCTGATCCAGACAGGAATTTCCACCCCTGCGGCGGTCACGTTGAGCCCGATGATAAAACGGCCCGCCTGCGCCGCCGCCATCACAAGAAGTAAAAGACCAACTACCAACGATGCCGGACGTTTCATAATTTTACCTCCTTCAACAGAGAGTTACTTTTCCCAATAAAATTATAACGCATTACAAAACTCACGAGGCCGCCGCAATTTTAACAACGACCTTATGAAGCTGCCCCGATGCTATCAAAGGCATGTGCGCATCTTCCGGAAAGAAAATCACAAATGAACCTCTTTTTGTTGCTACCCAGGAATCCGGCTCGTCGGCAAAATACTGTATATCTTCTCCCGCATCATATGCACCGGTCGGTTTTTTACACAAAGACTTAGGTTTCCATCCCATAGCGTCTGTTCCTTCAAGAACCAATTGGATATCAATATATTTCTCGTGCGTTTCCAGCAAAGCATCCTCTTTTTTGCGGCCACAATCCTTGGACACCATCGCGTAAACATGTTCACCGTCTATCTCATATTTGCCAACAGGCAATTTCTTCAGGTCCGGACGCAAGAGAAACTCAATAGCTTTCGAAAATCCCTTGTTCAGAATTGAATAACGTCTTGCGTTTTCGAGTATGTCTAAAATCATATCTGTTTCTTACCCACTATGGCTAATGGTGCCGAATATTTCATAATTTCACTTCTTGAAAAGAATAAGTTGTACATTCATGTGTACTACTACTGTCGAGAGCTAGTGTAGTGCGTCATAAATAACTTGACTTATGATTATTGGATGGTGTACATGCTGAG
>DAOPVC010000014.1:0-38471 GCA_035350895.1 Smithella sp.
AAAAATGAAGAGTTTGTTATTTTTCGCTTCCAGATAATCAGGATTAAAAAATGAAACATTTTGTTTTGGGCACTGCCGGTCACGTTGACCACGGGAAAACGGCTTTGATTAAAGCCTTGACGGGTGTTGATACAGACCGTCTTAAAGAAGAAAAACAAAGAGGCATTACCATAGAACTCGGATTCGCTTCTCTAACCCTTCCTTCCGGCCAGACACTCGGCATTGTGGATGTTCCCGGACATGAAAAATTCATTAAGCACATGGTCTCCGGCGCAGCAGGCATTGACGTGGTTCTCCTGGTTATCGCCGCAGACGAGGGAATCATGCCCCAGACCAAGGAACATTTGCACATCTGTTCTTTACTGGGGATATCTCAGGGTATCATTGCCCTGACCAAGACGGATCTTGTCGATCAAGACTGGCTTGTGCTCGTTCAGTCGGAAATCAATGATTTCTTCAAAGGAACGTTTCTGGAAAGCGCACCGGTCATACCCGTTTCCGCCGTGAAACGGGAGGGCTTATCTGAACTGATTCAGGCGCTGGATACGACCATCGGCAAAATTGCCGAAAAAACCGATGACGGAATCTTTCGGCTGCCCGTGGACCGTGTTTTTACCATGAAGGGTTTCGGCACCATTGTAACCGGCACACTGGTTTCCGACCACATTAAAACAGGCGAGGAAGTTCAAATCCTTCCCGAAAATATTTCCGCCCGGATCAGAGGCATTCAGGTGCATAATCAGCCGGTGGAAGAAGCGTGGACCGGCCAGCGCACGGCAATCAATTTACAGGGCATTGAAAAAACTCTCGTCGAACGGGGGAATGTTCTCGTGCGTCCGCGCAGCGTCCGGCCTACCCGGCGGCTGGATGTGTTTGTTGAATATCTCCCGTCCAATACCAAAAATCTGAAAAACCGTTCGCTGGTTCGACTGCATACGGGAACCAGTGAAATTATTTCCCGGATCATTCTCTTGGAAAAAGATGAACTCGCGCCCGGACAAAAAGGATTTGCTCAGCTTGTGCTTTCCGAAAAAGATGTTGTGGTTGCCGGGGATCACTTCGTTTTGCGCAGCTATTCACCGGTCACAACAATCGGTGGCGGCCAGGTCATCGATCCTCTCCCTAAAAAGCACAAAAGACTTAACCGGAAAATTATCGACGACTTAAATTTATTGCAAAAAGGGACCTTGTCGGAAAAAATTTCCGTCATGCTGGAAAGAAACGGTTTTACGGGCATCAACCTTCAGAACATGGCCTTCAGACTCGGGATGAAAGCAAAGAAGATAAAAGACACGTTGGACACTTTATTTTCCGACAGGACGGCTTTTTTGCTGGACAGCGATGATACGACGGTCATTTCCGCACGCTTTTTCAATCAACTTGAAGAAATTATTGTTGGCCATATCACTGATTATCATAAGAAGAATCCCCTGAAGGAAGGTGTCTCCAAGGAAGAGCTGAAGGTTTCTGTCGGAAACGATGTCGCGCCGAAACTTTTCAATATGGTTTTGAACTCGCTGAATAAGAAAGGAGTGGTCGTCAGCGATAAAGAGACGGTGCGTTCGACCAAACATCAGGTGGAACTGGCCGGTGATTTGGATTCTTTACGCCGGGAAATTGCCGGAATTTACCGGGAATCCAGTCTGACGCCACCGTTTCTTACAGACGTCATCAATAAATTCGGCGACCGGAAAAACAAGGCGCGAAGCATCATCAGTCTGATGCTCAAAGAAGGAGAACTGATAAAAATAAACGAGGAGCTTTGCTTTTCCGGCGCATGTCTGAACGAATTGCGAAATAGCTACAAAGCCATGCTGATAAAAGAAGGCAAGGCAACCCCCGCAAGTTTTAAAGATTTAACCGGCCTTTCCCGCAAATATATCATTCCATTAATGGAATACTTCGACATGGATAAACTGACCGTCAGAGTGGGAGATCATCGTGTTTTAAGGGAAAAGACATGAAAGAGTCCGGAAAAATCATAAAAACAATTAAAATATTTTCCGGTGATCTTTCTTCCGTTTCGAAATCATCCATAAAAGTGATCCGGGAAGTGATTTTGAACGTTCGGGTCAATGGGAAACCATTGGCCAACATTGCCTGCGCAGGCATTCATCTGGAGGAATTGGTCACAGGGTTCTTAAGATCTGAAAAAATCATTTTCCGCAAAGAAGAGATTAAAAAAATAGAAGTCCATAAAAACAGAGTCAATGTCATTCTGAAAAAAAATGAAAACTTACCCGAGACATCTGTAAAAAATATCGCCTCCAGTGGCGCGCGTGGCAGAACCCATTTCGATTCACTGACGCCTTTGAACTTTCCGGCCGGGTTTAAGATCACAACAGAGATTGTCCTGAAACTGATGGATGATCTGCTGAACGGTTCGATGATTCACAACCAAACAGGAGGCACACATTGTTCCGCGCTGGCCCTGAAAGGACAAATGACAGCTCTGCGTGAAGACATCGGGCGTCACAACACGATTGATATGCTGGCAGGATATGCCGTTTTGAAAAAAATCGATCCCCACAAAGCGATCATTTTAACCACGGGAAGAATCTCTTCAGAAATCATTTATAAAGTATGGAATATGGGTATCCCGGTAATTATTTCGCATTCGGTGCCCACGGCCAATGCCGTCACACTGGCGCGCAAGGCCAATATGGCGCTAATCGGTTATGTTCGCAAAGGTAAAATGAATATTTACTCTCAGGAAAGGCGGGTGATGATTTGACGATGAAAGAAATTTATCTGAAAAATATCAGGCAGGGAGACAAGGTCGCTGATTCCTTTCTGGTCATCGAAAAAAACATGGCTTTTTCGCAGAAAGGCTCTCCGTACCTGACCGTAAAGTTAAAAGACAGAACAGGCGAAATCGAAAGCAAGGTTTGGGAAAACGCCGTAGAACTGGATAAAATATTTAAAAAAGGGGACATCATTTTCATTGAAGGAAGGGCTGCCAGTTACAAAAATTCTGTTCAAATTTCCATCAGCACGATCAGAAATATTCCCCGGGAGGATATTGATCCCGCCGACTATCTGCCCGCCGTCAAGGCCGATGTCGGGGAGATGTTCTCGGCGCTGTTCGGCTACGTTGAAAACGTGAATGATCAATTTTTAAAAGAGTTGTTGAACGCTTTCTTTCAGGATGGAGAAACAGCGTCTCTGTTTCAGAGAGCCCCTGCCGCCAAAGGATTCCATCATATCTATCTCGGCGGCCTTCTGGAACACACGCTTTCGGTGGTGCGTCTTCTGGAAAAGGTCTCCGCCCATTATCCCGCCCTGGATAAAGACATGCTGATTACCGGAGGAATTCTTCATGATATCGGTAAAATTTACGAATTTTCATACAATAGTCTGATTGATTACAGTGATGAGGGAAGACTGATCGGACACATCGTCATGGGAGTGGAAATGATCAATAAAAAAATCGCCGGCATCAATAATTTCCCGCAACAGCTGGCGTTGGAATTGCGACATATTATTTTGAGTCATCACGGAGAATTCGAATTCGGGTCCCCCAAGCGTCCGAAAACACTGGAAGCTCTGGTCGTCCATCATATCGACGACCTCGATGCCAAGTTTAACGCTTTTCAAACTTTCATGAACAATGCTTCAGATAACGATTCGGGCTGGACGGTTTATAATCGATTTCTGGAACGTTTTCTTTACAAAAAGAAAAATGCTGAACCGGGGCCTGACGATTATGAGAAACTTTAAACTTGATTTTTGCATGAGAAAAGGCGTATGAAAACGCACCACGAATCAAAAACCCAATAAAGAAAAAAACTATTTGCTCGCGATAGTTACCAAAAAAATATTCAAGGGGGGAGAATATAGTTATGGCTTATAGGACAGACACTTTATGCGGTATATTTCACAATCAGGCATTGCGTTATGGAGATCAGGTTGAGCTTCTCCGGGCAAAGTTCGACAAGGAGGGAAATCCAAGCAATCAGTGGCATTCGCGAACATGGAAAGAAACACGCGATGAAGCGATCGGGCTGGCGAAAGGCCTGATCGTTTTAGGTTTAAAGAAAGGCGACCGAATCGTCATTTTTTCGGAAAGCAGACCGAGATGGATCATTGCCGATCAGGCCATTCAGGCGTGTTGCGCCGTAGGCGTTCCTTTGTATCCTACCTTAACCGTTGACGAATTAGGGTATATGACCTCGGATAGCGGTTCCAAGATTGTCATCGCTTCCAACCAGGTGCGCGGAGAAATGGCCCTTAAGGCAAAAGCACAGGGCGTTCCCATTGAAAAAATTATCGTAATGTGCACTTGGGAAGGAGCAAAACCGGAGGGTGTTTATACCTTCGATGAAGTCATTGCTCTTGGTAAGGGAAAAGTCAGCGACGAAGAAATCGAAAAGAATATCAACAGCGTAAAACCCGAAGATGACGCTTCGATCATTTACACGTCGGGAACGACCGGCAAGCAAAAAGGCGCCATTCTTACGCAAAAGAACTGGATTGCGAATCTGCATCAGGCCTCCAATTCCACGCTTTTGAAACGTCAGCGGGAGTTGGGACTTCATTTGACGTTTCTTGTCCATCTGCCGATGTGCCACGTTTTCGGCCGGACAAGTGACTATCACGTGGGAGCTCTTCAGCAGGGCGGCATTCTTGTCTTTGCCGAAAATTTCGAAAAAATCCCGAAGAATATGCTGGAAATAAGGCCGAATGTTATCATCAGCATTCCCCGATTATGGGAAAAAATATACGACACGACGAGATCTATCGTTTCCCGTCAGAGCAAAACCACTCAGTCCATTTTCAACTGGGCCAATAAACTTGGCGAGAAATATTGCAACGCGATGGCCACCGCGACCCGAATGGGTTTTCTCGATTTGCTGCAGTTCGCTGTAGCCAATATCCTTGTTTTCAACACCATTAAAAAGACGGCCGGCCTGGATCATGTTGTGCTGGGCATATCGGGCGGCGGGAAACTTTCCAAAGAGGTTAATGTGTTCATACGGTCGCTGGGTATTCAGCTGGCCGAAGGTTACGGATTGACGGAAACATCGCCGGTCATCAATTTCAACGAACCTGAATTTTCCGGCAGCTTCGATGTCAGCAAGGCCAACTGGTTCCAGAACAAGATGATCGACCTGACGGTTGACCTGATGGTCACCAAACAGGCACGGGGCTTGTCACCTTATACTAATCCCATACGGGCGCTGCAGCTTTCCCTGGCATACAACACGATCGCTCATAAGCTGCAGATCAAGCCGGGAACCGTCGGAAGGCCGGCCCTGTGGACGGAAGAAAAAATAGCGGAAGACGGCGAGATTCTGGTCAAGGGCCCCCAGGTATTCAGAGGATACTGGAATCTGCCGGATGCGACAAAGGAAGCTTTCACCGATGACGGATGGTTCAAGACCGGAGACATCGGCGAATTCGACAAGGACGGATTCCTGACCATCACCGACCGCAAGAAGGAACTTTTCGTCACGTCCGGCGGTAAGAATGTGGCCCCTCATCCCATCGAACTGGCGGTGACGGCCAAGCCTTTTTTGGATCAGTGCTGCCTCATTGGAGACGCCAGAAAATATTTATCCGCGCTGATCGTTCCGGATTTTCAGGAACTGCACCGTTTTGCCAAACATAACGGTATTCCGCAAGGTTCGGATAAGGAAATGATTGAAAACGACAAGATCAAGGAATTGATTAAAAAACAGATCGACGAGGTTAACGAAACACTGCCCCGTTATGAACAGATCAAGTACTACAAGGTGCTGGACAAGCCATTCAGCGTCGAGACAGGCGAACTGACTCCTACGCTGAAATTGAAACGCAGAATAGTTTTTGAGAAATTCAAGGACGATATCGAAAGCATGTACAAAGATTAAGAAATTTTTAAGATTGTAAAAAAAAGAGGGATTTTACCATCCCTCTTTTTTTTTTTACAAAAAGCAGCGTCGGATTTTATCACTTCCCTTGAAAACCCGGCTTTCTTTTTTCCATAAAAGCAACAAAGGCTTCTTTAATATCATCCGTTGTCAACAGGAACATATTTTTCTGTATCGCCAGAGCCATGCCTTCGCTGACGCTGGTGTGGCGGCTGAAATTGAGAACTTCTTTCGAGCATTCGATCGCCAGGGGAGCATTCTCGGTTATTTGCACGGCCATTTCCCGGGCAGCCGCGTAAAGCGCATCCTGATCGGCATAAACGTGATTGACCAGACCCATTTTATCGGCCTGCGCCGCGGAAAAGAAACCCACGGTAAAAGCGATCTCCCGGGCGTATCCCTGACCGATAACCAGCGGAAGCCGCTGCAGCGCGCCCATATCCGCGCACAGCCCGATCTTCGGTTCCTTGAGGCAGAAACTGGCGTCTTCCGTGCAGAGACGAATGTCGCACGCCGATATAATATGAAGCCCGCCGCCGATGCACTGGCCGTGTACCGCCGCAATGACCGGTTTGGGACATTCCTCAATGGCATTGCAGCAATCAAACAACGGTTGCGATTTTTTGATCATATCAAACGGACCTCTGGCCGTACCGGTAAATCCTCCCGCGGCGTCCTTCAAGTCCAGACCGGCGCAAAAAATTCTGGCTTTGCTCTTTAGAATCACAGCGCGTACTTCATCCTTAGCCGCTAATTCTTCGAATACATTGGCAATCTCCGTGGCAAACGCGAGGCTTAAAGCATTAAGGCTTTTTTCTCTGGCCAGGGTTACCGTCGCGATATAATCTTTTATCTCCAGTTCAATATATTTGTAATTCATATCCTTCTCCTTATAAATTTTACATTTCGTTTGATATTCCATAAATGCTTTTCAGGGTGTTTTATACAAAGCATTCTTGGCGATGTACTGCCGGACTTTGCTCGGGGTTAGATATCTGATGGATTGACCGTTCTTTACCATGTCCCTCATGCGCGATGATGAAATATCCAGAAAACTCGTATGGCGGAAATATATGGCATGTCCCGTCGGGCCGATGAACCCGTCCATTTTTTTGTCATACGTAAACCGGGCGGCAAATTCTTTCGGCAGGATTTCATCAAGACGCATATCGTCATAACCGGGACGGGTCATCACCGCGAAATTACACAACACCAGGAGCCTCTGCCAGTCTTTCCAGGTCGTTACCGCCTGAAAAGCATCCTGTCCGACAATAAAATACAATTCCAGATCTTCCATATATTTGTTAAGAATGTATTCGACGGTTTCCACGGAGTAAGATTTTCCGGCGCGTAAATTCTCCACTTCCGAAAAAGAGAAATTAACATTGTCCTCAATAGCCAGGCGAATCATTTGTTCGCGATGATTAAACAACGTTATATCCGCTTCCAGTTTATGCGGCGGTCTTGACGACGGCACAAAAATAATACGGTTCAGATTGAAAATTTCCTGCATTTCTTCCGCGCCGCGCAAGTGTCCGAAATGAATCGGATCAAACGTTCCTCCCAAAAGCCCCCATCTCATGTTCTCACCTGTCCGTTACCGTAAATGATGAATTTTGCCGTCGTCAACTCTTCCAGCCCCATGGGTCCGAAAGCATGCAGCTTGGTCGTGGAGATACCGATTTCAGCCCCCAAACCCAGTTCAAAACCGTCGCTGAAACGCGTGGAAGCATTCACCAGCACGGTTGAAGAATTAACTTCATTCAGGAAACGCTGGGAATTGGCGTAATCATCCGTGACAATGGATTCCGTATGCAAGGAGCCGTATTTCTCAATATGGGCGATAGCTTCATCCATATTCGCCACAACCTTGACCGCCAGAATCAAATCAAGATATTCGGCGTACCAGTCCTGTTCATCGGCCTTTTCAATCTTTTTCAAGATTGATTTTGTTTTTTCACAGCCCCGGATGACAACACCGGCTTTCTTCAGCTTATTTGCCACCAGCGGCAGAAATGTCCCGGCGATATCCTGATGCACCAGCAGCGTTTCCAGAGCATTGCAAACACCCGGACGCTGCGTCTTCGCATTGAGACAAATATTGACGGCCATATCCATGTCGGCGCTCGCATCCACAAAAACGTGGCAGACCCCCTTGTAGTGCTTAATGACCGGAATCCTGGATTGAGCAACTACGGCGCGAATCAATTCTTCTCCGCCGCGGGGAATAATTAAATCAATATACTCCTCCAGCTGCAGCATTTCCGAAACAGCTTCCCGGTCTACAAACGGAATCACCTGAATCGCATGGACGGGGATGGATGTTTCGCGCAATACTTTCTGCAGAATGGACGCAATCGCCAGATTGGATTTAATTGATTCGGAACCGCCTCGCAGGATGGCGGCGTTTCCCGATTTGAGACACAATGCCGCGGCATCAACGGTAACATTGGGTCGCGATTCGTAAATAATCCCGATAACGCCCAGAGGGATGCGCATGCGACCGACCAGAAGCCCGTTGGGCCTGCGCCACATAGACGTTATCTTGCCCACAGGATCGGGAAGAACAGCCACTTCTTTTAATCCTTTGGCCATCTGTTCGATGGTTGACTGTTTAAGCGTCAGACGATCCAACATGGCTTTGGTCATGCCTGATTTTCTGGCCCGGGCAACATCTTTAGAATTTTCTTCCAGAAGCATTCTGCTGTTTTTTTCCAACTCATCCGCCATACGCAACAGCGCATTGTTTTTTTCCGTTTCCGTCACGCGGGAGAGTTTTCTTGCCGCCCATTGCGCCTCTCGGGCAATTTGCTGTACAGAACTTTTTATATCCACGACTTCATCCCTTAAAAATAAACTTGCATTTTCCCTTTTATTATTGATAAAAAACTGCCCCGCTTAAACAAAGCGCAATCTAAAAAACTGATGATTTTCAGTTTCAACCGGAGAGGCTGCAGGTGTCAATCTACAAGACAAAAGTTTACGTGTCAAGGCCTTTGCCCAAACATAAATCACGGGTACGATAGGACCCTCCGCTTTGCGGGATTGTTCAACTTACCAATTCCGCTGCGCTATGCTTTCGGAATTGGAGTTTCACGAATATGAGCAGAATACGCATCAAAGCCGGACAGAAAATATATCAAATCATCAAAGACGGCGGTTTTAATTTCGATTCTGTTTCCACCTATTTCGGGCCGGCGGTCGGCCCCCGTTGGCTTGTCGCCAGCGGATTCGATTTAACTCTTCTCCAGGGATGTTTCCTGGGCCGTTCAAAGCCGGTTCAACTTGTAGGTTCCTCAGCGGGGGCTTTTCGTTTTGCGGCCTGGCTGCAGCCGGAGGCCATCAAATCCTACCGGACATTGATGGATGCCTACATCAATGTCCGTTTTACCAGAAATGACACCCCCGCGACGGCATTGGACAAAATAACTCAAATAATCAATGAATATCTGGAAGACGACGCGTTGTCTTTTGCTCTGAATAACAAAAGATATCGTTTGAGCGTCATTACCTCCCGCGCGCGCGGTCTGGTTGCGTTTCAAAATACCGGTCTGCAAAAAATAGGACTGGCCGCATGCTTCATGCTTAATTTATTCAGTCGTAACAATATCCATAAATTTGCGGAAAGGATCGTTTTTTACAACGCTTCCAAACCGCCTGCATTTTGTCTCAAATCCCAATTTCAGGGAAAGTATGTGCACCTCAATGAAATAAACTTCAAATACGCCGTGCTGGCCTCGGGCGCCATCCCGCTGGTCATTGAAGGCATTCGCGATATCTATGATGCGCCCCGCGGAATATATCGAGACGGAGGCCTCATCGACTATCACCTTTCACACCAGTTCGCCGTCAAAGAAAATGATATCGTTCTTTTCTTTCATCATCAGGAAAGAATCATTCCCGGCTGGCTGGATAAAAATATCAAACGTCGCGCACCGGAGCCGCACACATTGAATAATGTATTAATGATTTTTCCATCGTCACGTTTTGTCGAAAGTCTTCCGGGTGGGAAGGTTCCCGACCGGACCGATTTTGTAACTTTTATCGACGATCCGGAAACAAGAATTAAAAAATGGCGTCATGCAGTGCACCTCTCAGCCCCGTTGGGCGAAGATTTCCTGGAACTGGTGGAGAGCGGGAAAATCAGGGATTTCGTGGAAAAGTTTTAGGTTTTAGGTTTTAAGTGTTAAGCGTAATTGACGTGCTCTATCCTTTTTTTTGCTTAAAACGTAACACGTAAAACGTAAAACAGTTGGTTTTCTATGATCATTCAGGAATTTCTGGATATTTATAAATCCTGCACGCTTTGTCCGCGCGCCTGCCGGATTGACCGAACAAAAGGCGAATCGGGTTATTGCCGGCTGCCTGCCGATATCATCATGGATTGCGCATTGGCTCATCACGGGGAAGAGCCCCCTCTTTCTGGAACCGGAGGAGCCGGAACAATTTTTCTTTCGTCGTGCAATCTGGGATGCATCTATTGCCAGAACTATCAAATTTCTCACAGCGCCCACGGACGCCGTTTGACCGTATTGCAACTGGCCGGGGTCATGCTGGATCTTCAAAAAAAAGGCTGTCATAACGTTGAGCCGGTCACTCCGACATCGCAATCCCCTCTGATCATGGAAGCTCTTTGTATGGCACGCATGCAGGGGCTTACGGTACCTTTTGTTTATAATTGCGGCGGCTATGAAAATCCGGATGTTATTCATTTGCTCGACGGGATGGTGGATATCTTTCTGCCCGACTTTAAATACGGTCTGGAGGAAGACAGCATGATGTTTTCTTCCGCACTGGGATATCCCCGTTTCGCTCTGGATTCGATCAAAGAAATGGTGCGCCAGGTTGGCGACGATCTGGAATTGGAAAACGGCGTTGCGCAAAAGGGCATTATTGTTCGTCATCTCGTGCTGCCAGGCAGAACAGAAAACTCCAGAGAGGTTTTGCGACTTCTTAAAAAAGAAATCTCCACGAATGTTTTTTTAAGTCTGATGTCTCAATACACGCCGATTGACAAAGTGCGTCATCACCCGATTCTGGGACGAAGAATCACCCAAAATGAATATGAAAAAGTGACGGATTATGCGCTGAAGTTAGGCTTTGATCATATTTTTGTTCAGGAAGTTAACGACGATGCGTTAACCCCGGATTTTGACAAAGACAACCCTTTCGATTAATAAAAGTGTGAATATGCAAAATAACCTGCAAAAAATTTACGACCATTTTGCCGAAACATACGAAAAAAATCGCGGCTTGTTCGACATGACAGATGTCATTGACGATTTTTACAAGAGACTGCCTGATCACCCGGGTCATCTTCTTGACCTCGGTTGCGGCGCCGGTGAACCTTTTCCGGCTTTTTTTATTCGGCAGGGCTGGCAGGTTACCGGGGTTGATTTTTCTTCCAAAATGCTGGCTTTGGCAAATCATTATCAACCGACAATGAATACAATTCTTGCCGACATATGTACGATTGATCTTGCCGAAAGACAGTTTGACGCCGTAACGTCTATTTACTGCCTTTTCCACATTGAACATGAAAAGCATGAGGATATTTTCCGGAAAATTTATCGCTGGTTGAAACCGGGCGGGTTGGCGCTTTTCACTTACGCAACTCAAGAATATACCGGAGCGCATATTTTCAACGGCTACAAAGAATTTATGGGCGAAAATTTGTTTTACAGTCACACAACGCCTGAAAATATGACCGCAACTTTAAAATCAGCCGGATTTAAAATAGAATCATTACAATACCGCAATATCGGAGGAGAAACGTTTCTCTGGGTAACGATCTTCAAACCAGTAATTTTATAATCAGGGCATTTCAAAAATCTGAACGCCTGCAGGCGGTTTGAATTGAAAAAGCTTTTCGGCAAGCCCCGCATTGAATTGAATACCGGAAAATTTGAGCACGGTTGAATTACCGAAAGCATCATCAAAACTTAGCCGTACTATATGAAATTTTTTCTTATCAATCGTAAGTTTCAGGACATTGAAAGAAGTGTTTTTCCGACGCGGAGTCAAAACCAGGAGATAATTTCCCTCTTCGTTGACAGCGTTGGGCCGTGCATAGGTTATTATAAAATCACTGTTTAATTTTCCCGCTCCTGCAAAAAAATCAATTAATAATCTGGACTGGAAAATACTGCCGGCGTTCTGTCGATAGGCCACCTTTTCCTGCGGAAGGTAAAGCCAGGCGGTATTGCGGCGAATCACCAGTTTTTTCCCCGACGGTTTTGTGTAATTCCACAGCATATTTTGAGGATTTTTAAAGAAAACTTTTCCTTCTTCGATTTCCGTCCTTGCAATCGATTTTACATTTATCTCTTGAATGAAATCAGCGGAAAGGTCTTTTGTTGTTTCGTAAGACATCTGAAGTTTTTGCACAATATCTTCAATAGCCGGAAGTTCTTCGGGAAAAGAGTCAACGGGCAGCGCAACCATTGATAAAACAAGGCCGAGAATAATTCCCGTCACCCTAAATAGTTTATTTATTTTAACAAAATTTTTAATCATTTTTTGTAAAAAAGCGCGAACGTCTGGCATACTTTTTATTACAAAGTTTATATCTTTTCTTCTTACTGCTTTAAAAACAGTCACGACAAAAGGCTATATTGATAAGCTATTGATTATATTAATTTTTTTATTTGCACAAACCTTGGGCAATTTGGTGTAAAATCGCAACAATTACGCACTTACAGTGATTATCAACAGAGTTATCAACAACAATTTCAACAGTTTTGTGGACTACACATTAAAGTGCCCGCAGACAGGAGAAATTTTTAAAATTTAACGCTATCAATTCTTGTGTCCGTCAGCTATTTTGACACGCCAACCGAAAGGATCCGCCGTCAATCCATACTGAATTTTTAGTATTTCATTGTATAATTTCAAAGCCAGCGTTCCGGTTTTTCCTCCGTTAATAGCATATTCCTTATCACGAAAGTAAATGTGTCCGACGGGAGAAATAACAGCTGCAGTGCCTGAAGCAAAAGCTTCTTTCAATGAACCGTTTTCCGAGGTCTTTATAACCTCCTCAATAGAGATCGGCCTTTCCACGACTTTCGTTCCCAGATGTCCGGCCAGAGCAATAACCGAGTTGCGCGTTACACCGGGTAAAATCGATCCGGCCAAGGGAGGGGTGATTAATTCGTCTCCTATCACAAAAAAGATGTTGCTGGTACCGACCTCTTCCACATATTTCTTTTCGGCGGCATCGAGCCAGAGAACCTGCGTGTAACCCATGTTAGTGGCGATCCGGCTGGCATAAAGACTGGCGGCATAATTACCGGCGGCTTTGACGTTACCGATTCCTCCGCGCACCGCGCGGACATATTCCTCCGAAACAAACATTTTTGTGGGAGAAAATCCCTGCGGGTAATAGGCTCCCACCGGTCCGACGACAATAAAAAACAAGTATTCGTTGGCCGGATGAACGCCCAGAGCCGCTTCCGTCGCAATCATGGTTGGACGGATATACATGGACGTTCCTTCTCCACGGGGGATCCAGTCTTTTTCCAGGAGAACCAGCTTCTTCATGCCTTCCATAAACAGATCTTCATCAATGTGAGCCATGCACAGTCTTTCGGCGGATAAATTCATTCGTTTAATATTTTCCATCGGTCGGAAAAGATAAATCGAACCATCCTTGCCCCGATAAGCCTTCAGCCCCTCAAAAATTTCCTGACCGTAATGCAAACACATCGCCGTGGGGTCCATTTTCAAATCATGATAAGGCTCTATAACGGCATCATGCCACCCCTTACCTTCTTTGTATTTCATGGTAAACATATGATCCGTAAATATTTTACCGAAGCCAAGTTTCGATTCATCCGTTGGTTTAACTTTTCTTTTTTTCAGTGGTGCTTTTTTTATTTTAATGTCCATACATGCCTCTTTCTCCAGGCTGCTGCCCCGTTTATTTGTTATTCGGAAGTCGGTCTGGTATTATATTTTTATTTTGACATAGCACTAAATTAATCCTCTATCAAGACTTCGATACTGAATCGCTTCAGCGACATGAGATGTTTTGATCGATGCATCATTCTCCAAATCGGCAATGGTGCGGGAAACTTTCAATATTCTGTTTACCGCACGGGCGCTCAATCCCAGTTTCTCAATAGCCATTTCAATAAGTTTGTGCGCCTCCTCATCGATGCGGCAGAATGCCTGAATTTGCTTTTCCGTCATCCGTGCATTGCATAGAACTCCGTTTGATTCAAAACGTTTATTCTGCAAGTCGCGGGCTTTGTTGACTCGCTCTTTAACAGCGGCCGATGATTCACCGGTTTCCTTTTCGGACAGAGCGCGATATTTAACCGACGGCACTTCGATATGCAAATCGATTCTGTCCAGAAGAGGTCCCGATATTTTGGACTGATAATGCCGGATCTGCTGGGGTGTGCAACGGCAGGTGTGAACGCGATCTCCGAAATAACCGCACGGACAGGGATTCATCGCCGCCACCAGCATGAATTTCGCAGGAAATGAAGCGGTTACAGAAGAACGGGTAATCGTTATGGTTCCATCCTCCAGCGGCTGACGCAGAGCTTCCAGCACATTCTTCTTAAATTCGGGAAGCTCGTCCAGAAAAAGAACCCCGAGATGAGCGAGGCTTATTTCACCAGGGCGCGGTGTCTGTCCGCCACCGACAAGACCCGCGTCGGAAATGGTATGATGGGGGGCGCGAAACGGCCGGACCGCCATCAACGTTTCATCCTTATTAAGAAATCCGGCGATTGAAAATACCTTGGTGACTTCAATGGCCTCATCAAAGGACAGATCGGGTAAGATCGTCGGCAATCGCTTTGCCAGCATGCTTTTTCCGGAGCCCGGAGGACCGAGCATCAGCACATTATGTCCGCCGGCCGCCGCTATTTCCAGCGCTCTTTTAGCCTGTTTCTGACCTTTGATTTCATTAAAATCCAGATCGTATTTGTTTGTTTTTTGAAAAATTTTATTGATGTCCAAAGCAAGCGGATTAATCTCCTTCCGACCTTCCAGAAATTCAACAACATCCGGCAGGGTTTGGACAGGCATGGCGTTGATCCCCTCCACCATGGCCGCCTCCGCCGCATTCTCTTCCGGAACAAAAATCGATTTTATTCCCGTTTCCCTGGCCTTAAAAGCAGCCGGCAGGACACCGTTGACTCCTTTGATGCTGCCGTCCAGAGACAGTTCTCCGATAAACAAACAATCACGCAGATTTTCCTCTTTAATCAATTCTTCAGCGGCAAGGATGCCCACCGCAATGGGCAGATCAAATCCGGTCCCTTCTTTTTTAATATCGGCGGGAGCCAGATTGATGGTGACATGACTGCGGGGAAAACGATAGCCGGAATTTTTAATGGCGGCTTTAATGCGGTCTCTGCTTTCTTTAACCGAAGCGTCAGGCAAACCGACTGTGGCAAACTGCGGCAAGCCCTGTGATGTGTCTACTTCGACAGACACAGGATATGAATCCATACCGATGACGCTCATGCCGTTCACTTTAACAAACATAACGCCTTCTTTAAATTTTTTTTGGGGATACTAACCAATAGACATATTTATTGCAATATACTTTATCTATTTTTTCGGTCAAAAAATTCCCTGAAAAATCAGATCATCAGGGATGCCAGCCTGCCAACCTTGCCCATAACCACCAGGCGGCGCGTCCTTTCAATATACAATTCAGTGTCTCGCTGTGAGCACAACTGTCGCAACGGCTTGCCAATGCCGTTAATTCATTCCCGGAATTTGCGGCAATCCATTGCGTCGCCCAGTTGCCGCCTGAATAGTTGCATCCGTCATCGGCGCTGAGCAACATGTAGTTTGTCGCACCGTCAGGATCATAGCTTTCAATATCGGCAAAATCAAAAAGGACTTTACCGTTGGCACTACAGTAATCGCGTATCTGCTGATTGCGCAGATTCAAGTTGCCGTTTTCGCCGCTCCCATCAAGATGACCCGTCATATAAACAAATTTAACATTAGGATAATCCTGTTCCAGTGCGTTCATCAGACCAAGATAATTGTTGATATCTTCCACCGACGCGGAGCTCACCTGTCCGCACCAGGACCAGATCACGACATTGACATCCGAATTGGCTTTCAGATAATTTCGGGTTGCCGTCGCCCACGACGTGCGGTCCGGATTGCCCAAATCACTGGCTCCGGAAAACGGGGAATCGCGCAAATCAAGACCGTTGTATAAGTTATCGGCATCGGCCAAGGCATTCGTACCGGTTATAATCTGACTGCCGTGCGACGTATGGCCATAGGCGATATGCAAGGTAGATTTGACTCGGTTGATGGTGCTTTCCGGAATGGAATCAAAATCCGCCGTTGCTAAATGATTCGCAACAATGACTCCGGACGACACCGGAACGACAGAATTTACAGAAACGGTCACGGTGTAAGTCTTGGTCGACAAATCCTCCGCTGTGATCACATACGTTACAGGATTTCTAAAATCATTTTCGGTAACTCCGCTGTTCTGATCAACCCCGTTGACCGTTACCGCCCGGCCTGTTGCGGTAAACGTCGCCACCAGAGAGGTCAGGGCTGTCCCGTGTGGAACTGTCAGCGTAATGGTATGGGCTCCGATAGCGCCTCTGATGCCCAATATGGAAAAGGAGGTAATATTTTTTTCGGAGCTTAAATCCGATGGGTCATCCGTCTCCCCCCCGCCACCGCTGTCGCAATTAACAAACAGCAACGACAGCAGCAAAAGAACAATATAGAGAGAGTGGGAAGATGGCAAAGGTGTTTTGGAAATTATCATTATATACCATGACTGCTTCTGTTTTTATGGGAGATGTATTTTTATATAGATTTATAATGACAGTTATTTTATGTCAACGACTATTATTACGGACGCACAAATTGGAACCATTAAAGCAAGGATACTGGACAAAAATGCTTCATCGACAATAAATAAAGACATTATAAAAGACGCTTACGTTCCTTGACTCATGAATGCGCGTATGTTAAGGTTTAAAAAAATCAATTTAATCAACAATAAATTCCGAAAACGAATACAATGAAAAAGTTATCTCACATAAATAACGAAGGCAATGTTCAGATGGTTGACGTTACAGTCAAAGCCAAAACAATCCGTGAAGCGAACGCTCGGGGAATTGTCCAAATGGATAGGGCCACCCTGGAATTGATAGAAAAAGGGGAAATAGCCAAAGGCAACGTTTTGACAACGGCGAAAATTGCCGGCATTATGGCTGCGAAAAAAACAGGCGAACTGATACCTCTGTGCCATCCGCTGGAATTGACGGCAGTCGATTTGAATTTTACCATTGACCGCAAACAGTCCCTCATTATCATCCATGCCGTGGTGCGAATCTCAGGGAAAACCGGTGTGGAGATGGAGGCGCTGACCGCAGTCAGCGTGGCGGCATTGACCATTTATGATATGTGCAAAGCCGTTAATAAAGGAATCATCATCAAGGACATCTTGCTTCTGAAAAAAAGCGGTGGCAAAAGCGGCACTTACATAAGGAAAAATTAAGAGGCAATCCTCCCTCCGGTATCAGGAATAACAACAGGGTTAAAAATCATGGAGCAGAATATTTTTAAAATCAAAAAGGTCTTTCTTTGGCCATTCATTGCAATCGTCATTCTTCTTTTTTTACTGCTGATACTCAGCCTGTTTAACGGTCAGCAATGGGAAAAAATCATTCTGGCCGCTTCATTTATCGTGACCATGGTTATCGGACTTGAAGCAGCCAACCGTAAGATTGCCGTCAAGAAAGACGGCCTTACGATAAAAAAGTTTTTTCGGGAGAAAAGCTTTGTGTGGATGGAGGTTACCCACCTCGGTGTCGTTGAACTGCTCAACAAGGCCTACTTTTTATTAACAACCACAAAGGGATTCTATTTTTTTTCCAACATGTATGAAAACCACGCTTTACTTATTCGTCTGATTGTGGATAAACTGGATTCCGAAAGAGTGGAAGTAGAGGTTAAAAATTATCTGGAGCATCCCAGAGAGCGACGTTCTCTGATCGTCATCTGCTGGATTACCGTTTTAATTATCATTGCATTTATCATTTTAAAAATACTTTCGTTTTGATCCTGATGCCGATATTTAAAAACATTTATAGTCATATTTTACCGGAAGGAGTAAGCATTAGAAATGCGGCCGAAAAAAAAGAGCAAGCCTGAAATTGTCATGAATGTCAAGCCGACACCCTATATCGCTGTTGAAGAAATCATGGAAAAAAAGCTTGAAGATATCGCTACGATCCTGTCCGCCTCCGGTGACCGCAAAAGTAAAATTTATGAAGAAGTTATGAATATCGTGGAAAAAGGCTTGTTTAAAATAGCATTGCGCCGTTCCAACGGCGTAAAAAGTGCTGCCGCGATTTTTCTGGGAATCAATCGCAATACGTTTACCGATAAAATGACGAAATTGGGTATTTCCTGTGGGAAAAACAAATAGATTCTCGAGCCATATTCCATCCGGATATGTTTTTATAGCGATCTGATAAGGTTGCCGGGGAAAGTTCTTAACATTCCAGAAAACAAAAGATGACCTATACAAAGACATTGCATCTCCTGAAAAAAATCCTTCTTTTTATGATAAACTGCCGGATTTTTATCGGCGTTCGTCCGGCAGATATTAAAGGTCCGGCGATCATTTTTTTGCCGCTGCAGTCTCATCAATTAAATTGCGGCTTTGCCGGCTTGATGACCTGCTGTCTGCAGAAACAAGGTCTGGACGCAACCGCCGACCGGACAATCATCGATCTGTGGAAAGCCATCAAAAAATACGGGGCGGAAACAATTTTCACGGGGAACAATGAAGCCGGAAATTATTTAAACGGCGGACACTCCATAAAAAAAATGGAGTCGAGTCTCTCCGAACTCAAGCAGGAAGACGTTCAGGCTCATCTCTTTTTTCAGGCCGGAAGAATTGCCGATTTGTCCCGCACCGTCGAAGAAATGCGAACGTTCCTGGCCGATGAAGAAAGAAAACTGGAAGAACAGGCCGTTCTCCTCAAATCTTCCGACATCGAAATTATCAATAGCCGGCTACTTTCACTGAAAGACATCTGCTGGATCCTGGGAAAAGATATCCTGGAAAACCTTCAGAAGATTCTGACGCTGAGCGGGTCAGACAAAGCCTCGGCTGTCAATCCGGCTGCTTTCCGAAAGTACAGGAAACTCAATCTTTTGTTAAACGCCCTGGATCGTCTGGAAGTAAGAGGACGGGATTCCGCAGGCATCCAACTGACTTTTTTCCTGAACAATGAAAAAATCCTGCAAAAGATCACGGATAAAATCATGGCACGAGGATGTGCCGATGAATACCGGTGCCGCACGCAAAAAAGTGACCTGTTGAACCGATCTATTTTTATATCCACTGACCGGCAAAAGACCGCCGAAAACATCAGTATCACGTTCACCTATAAAACATTTTCCATTGTCGGAGAACTGGGACGAAACGTTACGGAATTGAGGCGCTTTATTCAAAACGATTCTATTCTGCAATCTTTCGCCGGAGAAGACTGCGTCTGCGAATCGGCGTTGACTCATACGCGATGGGCCTCCGTCGGCGCCATTACCGAGCAGAACTGTCATCCGGTAAATAATTTCAAAATCAATGCTTCCGCATCGGACTATCCCTTTTATCCCGGCAGAGATGCGCAAATCAATGTCGTCCTCAACGGAGACATCGACAACTACCCTGCGCTGCGGCACAATCTGGAAACCGGAAATGAACTGATCGCCCCGGACGTTTCCACCGATACAAAAATCATTCCCCTGCAAATTGAACACTATCTCAAAGCGGGAAAAAATTTAAGCGACGCTTTTCGTCTGGCTCTGAATGACTTCGAAGGGTCCCACGCCATTGTCATGACCAGCAACCTGGAGCCGGGAAAAATGTTTCTCGCCCTCAGAGGCAGCGGCCAGGCCATCTACGTGGGAATCAGCGCCGACCAATACATGTTTTCTTCAGAGCTTTACGGCCTGGTTGAAGTCATGCCCCGTTTCATCAAAATGAATGGCGAAGCAAAAAACGGCACCGTCAACGGACAAATTTTTATACTTGACCAAAATGAAGGAAGCGGCCTCCAGGGCATAAAAGCCAGTTTCTACGACGGCACAGCCATGGTTCTTACGGAAGACGATATTCAGACCGCTGAAATCACTACCCGGGATATTGACCGCAGCGATTATCCCCATTATTTCCTTAAAGAAATTTCCGAGTCCTCCGCATCCGTCAAAAGAACCCTGCGCGGCAAATATCAGATCACTGCTTTCGCCGGATCATCGCCCCGGGTAATATTTAATATCGGCGATGACATGGTTCCCGCGTCTGTTCTTCAGGGTCTTCAAAACGGTTTCATTAAAAAAATCATCGTCATCGGTCATGGCACCGCAGCCGTAGCGGGACAGGCCGTGGCCGATGCGCTCTTGAAATACCTCAACGGTACCGGAATCAGCGTTTCGGCCTGCATTGCTTCGGAATTGAGCGGTTTTGGACTGAAGGATGATCTCGGCGACACACTGATCATTCCGATTACACAATCCGGCACGACAACCGACACCAACCGCGCTGTCGCCATGGCTAAAGAACGCGGAGCGCATATTATTTCGATCGTCAATCGCCGACAGTCGGACATTACAGCCAAGTCACACGGCGTGTTCTATACCAGCGACGGACGTGATATTGAAATGTCGGTCGCTTCGACCAAAGCTTTCTACGCTCAGATTATCGCCGGACAAGTGCTGGCGCTGTATTTCGCGAGTTTGTTGAACAGACTGACGGAAAGTGAAATAGCGGCGGAGCTGCGCCGGCTGGAATCTGCTCCGCAGTTAATGGACATGATCTTTGCTCGTCGCGACCTTATTGCGGCTTCGATTCAACAAACCGTCAACAAACGTTACTGGGCGATCGTGGGCAGCGGTCCCAACAAAGCGGCAGCCGACGAAATACGCATCAAACTCAGCGAACTTTGCTACAAAACCATATCGTCCGATATTGTTGAAAATAAAAAGCATATCGATTTATCCGCGGAACCGTTGATTCTGGTTTGTGCTTCCGGCAACCCTCAACCGGTCATGGAAGATGTCGTTAAAGACGTCGCTATTTTTAAAGCCCATAAGGCGACCGTCATTGTTTTTGCCGATGAAGATGATCACCGTTTTGATAAGATAGCCGATGCGGTGATCGGCATACCGGTTGCCCCTCCTCCCCTCTCAGTCATCCTCAACACCATGGCGGGACATTTATGGGGTTATTACGCGGCTCTGGCCATCGATAATGAAGCGCAGATTTTCAGGGAATTTCGCAGTCGTCTGGCGCATGAATTTTCACAAAGAGAGCAGCAGAAACTGTCTGCTTTTGAGATGATCGCCGACGTTTCTTTCAGCCGAATTATCAATGACTTTTATGCGCTGTTCAACACTCATCGTCTGAACGGAGCGTTCGGCCTTCTGGGAGGAAAAACCATCGCCAATCTGCCCTTGTTGCTGAAGTATGCCTCGGGTAAGCTGCCGTTGCAGGACATCCGCCTGGATTTCAAATTGAGAGAAGATTTGGTTAGCCCATTTCGCTTGCTCGATACGGTTCTGGGAACGGCTATTGATGAACTGACCCGTCCGATAGACGCCATTCGTCATCAGGCTAAAACCGTTACCGTGGGTACCAGCCGCAAGGAAAAGGAACTGCAAGGCATTATTTTCGACCTGTTGAAAAACCTTGATTTTTCGGTCATGAACTTAACCTACCGCGAAATACTGACGATCAACCGCATTCAGCCAGCCATTGCATCCGTACGGGGATTTACCGTCTACAACGTAAACGGCCTTGATGAGAAAGGCAATCCGGCAGAGCACTCCATGATCTCCATCCGGACAAAAGGCGGTATCGCCTCTGACATGAAATCTCGCGCCAGCCATGCCACTGCGCTGATGGGCACGAAAAGGATGATCGTCAGTTCAGGCCATACATATGTGGGCAGGGGCAAGTCGGACGGCATGCCGATTGTCATTATCCCTCTATTGGGAGAAAATAATTTTGTAAACCATCTGCTCTTAATTCACATCATCTATAATGAAACCTTGACATTGAGCGAAAAAATAAACGTCCTGGGTTACCGTTATCACGACATCAGAAACCTTGTTACCGAATTCAATCTTCTCTGGCGTGATGAGTATCTGGCTCATTTCTCTCTGGAAGACCTCTTCAGCGATTCTGTCGAAGGACTGTCCGGACAGATAAAATCTCAATTTGGCAAAAAATAAACTGTACAATGCTAATCCCCGGCCGATGCTATTCAAAATCGTATATTCGTTTGCCTTGACAAAGGTCATTGCCCCTTCTCTGATACAAAATTGATAGGATATGACATCCTTCCCGCGCTCCCGCAGTGCTGATTTTATTAATATCCGATACAATTTTGAGTCACTTTTTTTAAAATAGCACAATTTTCGTTTGACAATATTGTATTTTATCAGTAGGAATACGGCAAACGATTGCCGATTGCCTTATGAAACAATTATTCAATCCTGAAGATATTGAGAGAAAAGTCATTCTCATTCTGAAGATTCTGAATGAAAATTCCGGTTCGCAGGGCGCGCGTGTCATCGCGCGCAAGATGAAGGAACGGGGGGTTAATCTCAGTGAAAGAACCGTTCGCTACCATTTGAAGCTGATGGATGAAAGAGGATTGACCCGCCTTATCGGCCGCCGCGACGGCAGAATCATCACCGACCAGGGACTGGAGGAAATCAATAATGCCCGCGTTCGGGATAAAATCAGTCTTTCCATTTCACGCATTGACGTCCTATCTTTTAAAACAACTTTCGATATCAAAAAGCGTTGTGGACTCGTCCCCGTAAATATTTCTCTTTTTCCGCAAAAACAATTCAGTAAAATTCTGGCGGTCATGAAACCTGTTTTCAGAAAAAAGATTGCCGTCTCGGATCTTGTGGCCGTTGCCGCTGCCGGTGCCAAGCTAGGGGAAGTTGCGGTTCCGAAAGGGAAAATAGGATTGGCCACGGTTTGCAGCATTCTCATCAACGGTGTCCTTTTGAAACACGGCATCCCCATTGATTCCAAATTCGGCGGAATATTACAGGTCCGGAAAGGGAGCCCTTTACGGTTTGTGGAACTGATTAATTATTCCGGATCGTCGCTCGATCCTTCGGAAATATTCATCCGCGGCCAAATGACTTCCGTCGGCGAAGTAGTAAAAAACGGCGACGGAAAAATTCTGGCCAATTTCCGCGAAATACCGGCGGTAAGCCGCTCCCTAGTGGAAAAGATCATCGCCGATTTCAAGCGGGTGGGCATCAATGGCGCTCTTTCCATGGGCATAGCGGGAACGCCTCTCTGTCAGACCGATGTGGATATCAACAAAGTGGGTCTGCTTCTCGTGGGTGGTCTCAACCCGATTGCCGCCGCGTATGAGAAAGGTTTCGATGTGGATAACAAAGCGATGTCCACGGTGATGGAATATACAGATCTCCGCAGCATTGAGGATATCTAGAAATAAACAAGTTTTGTTACCTCATGTAAGTCAAATACATGAAATAAATAATAAACCAAATTATTAAGGAGGATTGAAACATGTCAGCAATCAAGGATGTCATCGCCAAAGTCAAACAGACAGATCCCAACCAGCCGGAGTTCCATCAGGCTGTTGAAGAAGTTATGGAGACATTGGAACCCACCGTAAAAAAACACCCCGAATACGTCAAGGCCAATATCTACGAACGTATTGTCGAACCCGAAAGAGCAATGCAATTCAGAGTACCCTGGGTTGACGATAAGGGAAATGTTCATGTCAATCGCGGATTCCGCGTGCAGTTTAACAACGCCATCGGCCCGTACAAGGGCGGCCTGCGCTTCCATCCGTCAGTTAATCTGGGCATTATTAAATTTTTAGGGTTTGAGCAGATTTTCAAAAATGCCCTGACCACCCTGCCGATGGGCGGCGCCAAAGGCGGTTCCGACTTCGATCCCAAAGGTAAATCCGATGGCGAAGTCATGCGCTTCTGCCAGGCGTTTATGCGCGAATTATATCGTCACATTGGCGCGGATGTTGACGTTCCTGCCGGTGATATCGGTGTTGGCGGCCGTGAAATCGGCTATATGTACGGCTATTACAAAAAAATCCGTAATGAACATACTGGCGTTCTTACCGGCAAGGGCATGTCCTACGGCGGAAGCTTGATTCGTCCCGAAGCAACCGGCTACGGCACAACCTACTTTGCCGCGGAAATGCTCGCCACTCGCAAGCTGGATTTTAAAGGTAAGACAGTCGCCATCAGCGGCGCCGGAAACGTAGCGCAGTATGCAGTGGAAAAAGTAAATCAGATGGGCGGAAAAGTTATTTCTCTTTGCGACTCTTCCTCAACAATTATTGATGAAACCGGTATCGACAACAAGAAATGCAATTACGTGCTGGAATTGAAAAATGTCAAACGCGGCCGCATCGCCGAATACTCCGACAAGTATAAAGCTGCGTGCTACGAAGGCAAAAATGTCTGGGACGTTATTCGTGAACAGGGCATTAAAGTTGACGTCGCTCTGCCCTGCGCGACACAAAATGAAATCAACGGCAAGAATGCCGCGGCATTAGTAAAGAACGGCTGTATCTGCGTGGCTGAAGGCGCCAACATGCCCTCCACTCCCGAAGCGATCAAGATTTTCCAGGATAAGAAAATTCTTTACGGTCCCGGCAAAGCAGCCAATGCAGGCGGCGTAGCCACGTCCGGTCTGGAAATGAGCCAGAACAGCATGAGATATTTATGGACCCGCGAAGAAGTTGACAACCGCCTGCTGCTCATCATGAAGAGCATCCACAAAAACTGCTATGATACGGCAGAAGCTTATGGTAAGAAAGGAGACTACGTTACCGGCGCAAACATTGCCGGGTTCACCAAAGTTGCCGACGCTATGCTGGCCTATGGTGTAGTATAAAATATTAATGACAGGACAGTTCATGGATTTTAAACCGAAATCCCATGAAAAAATACGTCAGCTGATTAAACGCGGCGTAGACATCAGAAATCCCGATACGGTTGATATTGGCGACGAAGTCAATATCAACCGTATTTCTGAAAAAGCTGTACGGATTTATCCGGGCTGCAGAATCTATGGCAGCAAAACGGTTATTTCATCCGGGTGCAAACTGGGTTACGAAGCACCGGCAACCATTGAAGACTGCCAGTTGGGAGCCAATGTCGAACTCAAGGGCGGCTTTTTCAGCAAATCGGTCTTCCTGGAAAAATCCAGCATGGGCATGGGCGCTCACGTTCGCGAAGGATGCATTCTCGAAGAAGAAGCGAACGGCGCACACGGTGTCGGATTGAAACAAACCATTTTGTTCCCTTTTGTCACGCTGGGCAGTCTGATTAACTTCTGTGACTGTTTCATGGCCGGCGGAACAAGTCGAAGCAATCATTCCGAAGTAGGCAGTTCTTTTATTCATTTTAATTTTACGCCCGACGCGGACAAAGCAACCCCGTCATTGATCGGTGATGTTCCCAGGGGAGTGATGTTAAATCAGCCGCCGATTTTTCTGGGCGGACAGGGCGGCATGATCGGCCCGGTGCGTCTGGGATACGGAAATGTTGTGGCGGCAGGTTCTATTCTAAGAAACGATTGTCCGCAGAGCAATCAGTTGATATTTGATGCTCCGCGTTCAACCAACAGCCGGGACGTCATAGCCGCCTGTTATCCCAACTTCCGACGCATCGTCAAAAACAATATTCTTTACCTGGCAAACATTAAAGCGCTGGAAGCATGGTATGCGCATGTCAGAAAGCCTTTTTTCGATGTTCAGGAGTTCGGTCCGCTGATCTATGCCGAAGCGATGGATCAATTCAACGTTATGACCAAAGAACGCCTGCGCAGGCTTCGACAGATGGCCCAAAAAGCGGTTGCCGTCTCCGCCCGGGAAATTAAACCGGATTCGCTCAAAGAAAGAAAAGACCTCCTGAAAAAAATGAAAAATATAGAAGTCATTGCAAGCGAAGAAATTTCCGACAGCACTATCTTGAAAGCGCGCAAAGCATTTATTAGGGACGTGGAACAATATTGTTCCACGCGGCACAATTCATATATCGAAAATGTTCAAAATTTTCCGGCCGAAACAGCAGCCAAAGGAAGTAAATGGCTGCTGAAAATTATAGATTGCTATTGCCAAAGAATTTCAACAGTGATACCATCATTACCATTAATATAAACACTCCAGTTCGATAATGATGGAAAGAATTCATGGGCAAATTATTTGGGACCGACGGAATCAGAGGAGAAGCGAACCGCTATCCGATGAACGCGGAAACCGCCTTTAAAGTTGGCCAAACCGTAGCATATTTATTCAAAAGGAACAGCCACCGCGCACGCGTGGTCATCGGAAAAGATACCCGCATTTCCGGCTATATGCTGGAAAGTTCCCTGGAAGCCGGCGTTACCTCGATGGGCGGTAATCCCTATCTGGTCGGCGTGCTGCCTACGCCCGGCATCGCTTTTATTACCCAGAGCATGCGCGCTGATGCCGGCATTGTCATTTCGGCTTCTCACAATCCCTATCAGGACAACGGACTCAAAATTTTTGATGCCGGCGGTTTCAAGTTGACCGACAAACAGGAAGACAAAATCGAGAACTTGATTCTCGGCGATAAGCTCACCGGCCTTTTACCCAGAGCAAAGGAAATGGGCAAGGCCTCCCGCATCAATGACGTTCACGGCCGATACATTGTTTTTTTAAAGAACTCTTTTCCGCGGGATTTATCGATGGAAGGAATGAAAATCGTCCTCGATACCTCCAACGGAGCCACCTACCGGATCGCGCCGGACGCCTTCTACGAACTCGGCGCCGATATCGAAGTCATTCATAACAATCCGAACGGGATCAACATCAATGACGGCTGCGGTTCACAACACACGCAGGATTTGAAGAACACGGTGGTCAGTCATGGTGCGGCTCTCGGGCTGGCTTTTGACGGGGACGGGGATCGCCTGATTGCCGTTGATGAAAAAGGAAATGAATTAACGGGAGACCAAATGCTCACAATCTGCGCTTACGTATTGAAGAAAGAAGGACGATTGAAGAACGATCTCCTGGTCAGCACGGTGATGAGCAATCTCGGTTTGAGAATGGCCTGCAAAAAATATGGATTCAAGCATCATGCCTCCAGTATCGGAGATCGTTACGTGCTCGCAGACATGTTGCGTCTGGGAGCCGTCATCGGGGGTGAGGACGCGGGACATATGATCTTCCTGGAACATCACAAAACCGGTGATGGCATTATCGCAGCCATGCAGCTCATTGCGGCCATGCTCAAAGAAGGCAAGCCCCTGTCTGAGCTCGCACGATTGATGAATGTTTTTCCACAGAAACTGATTAACATCGATGTGAAAAGCAAACCGGACATTGCTAAGATCCCCGGTGTTATGGAAGCCATTGCCGAGGTGGAGCGCGCATTGGGTGAAGAAGGACGGGTTCTGGTAAGGTACTCGGGCACGCAACATATGTGCCGGATTATGGTGGAAGGCCCGTCCGTGGACATCACTGAAAAATATTGCCGGCAAATCGCCGATGTCGTTAAAAATGAAATAGGCTGAATGTGAATATTTTCCTTTTTCACGACCATTCCATATCGGCCATTTCAGCGGGTCTGGAAAATCAGCATTAAACGATATTAAACCCGGGAGCAGTCGTTTCCCGTGGAGTTTGGAAAGGAATAATTTTTCATAATGAAAAATACGAAATTTATCTTTGTTACCGGCGGTGTGCTTTCCTCCCTGGGAAAAGGCCTGGCGGCTGCATCAATATCGGCTCTTCTGGAATGCCGCGGCCTTAAAGTGAGCAACCAGAAACTGGATCCTTATATTAATGTCGATCCCGGAACCATGAGTCCCTTTCAGCACGGTGAAGTTTTTGTGACCGATGACGGAGCGGAAACCGATCTCGATCTCGGACATTATGAACGGTTCTGTTCCACCTGCATGGGGAAAAGCAATAACCTGACAACGGGACAGGTTTACTATTCGGTCATTACCAAGGAAAGACGCGGCGACTATCTGGGCAAAACCGTACAGGTCATTCCGCATATCACCAATGAAATAAAAAACTACATCAGGGAAACGGCCGCCGGCTTCGATGTGGCCATCGTGGAAATCGGCGGAACGGTGGGCGATATTGAAAGCCTGCCTTTTCTGGAAGCCATCCGCCAGTTCCGCAATGAAGCGGGCAGAGAAAACGCCATTTTTATTCATTTAACATGGGTCCCGCTGATTAAGACCGCCGGCGAGGTCAAAACCAAACCCACCCAGCACAGTGTCAAGGCGCTGCGCGAAATCGGCATTCAGCCGGATATCTTATTGTGCCGGACGGAAAATTTTCTCACCGAGGATATCAAGGCGAAGATCGCTCTTTTCTGCAATGTAGAGGTGAATTCCGTCTTCACCGCCAAGGATGTCAGTTGCATTTATGAGTGTCCGTTGATTTATCACCGTGAGGGACTGGATAACAAGATTGTCGATTTACTCAATATCTGGACGGGACAACCGAAACTCGAAATATGGGAAGACGTGGTCAACAAATTCCACAATCCTTTAAACGACGTAACCATCGGCATCGTTGGAAAATATGTGAACCTGACCGATTCCTATAAAAGCCTCAATGAGGCGCTGGTGCATGGCGGCATCGCCAACAACTGCCGCGTCAAGTTAAAATTTATCGATTCGGAAAAAATTGAGGCGGAAGGCCTGGGTAAAAGCCTGGACGACATTGACGCGATTCTCGTGCCCGGCGGCTTCGGTATCCGCGGCATTGAAGGTATGATCAAAGCCGTGCAGTATGCGCGGGAAAAGAAAATGCCTTTCTTCGGAATCTGTCTGGGCATGCAGATGGCAGTGGTGGAATACGCCCGAAACATCTGTGGCATGGAAAAAGCCAACAGCTCCGAATTTGATCCGGAAACTTTATACCCGGTCATTGATCTGCTTCCCGAACAACGCCACATCAAGGAAAAAGGCGCATCCATGAGACTGGGCGCGTGGCCCTGCGTTGTCGAACCTGACTCCTTTGCGTTCACCGCCTACGGCCAGAAAAAGATCTCCGAACGTCATCGTCACCGCTATGAATTCAACAACGACTATAAAAAGACTCTCACGGACAAGGGATTGAGAATCACCGGAATGTCTCCGGATGGAAAACTGGCGGAAATCGTCGAAATCAAGGATCATCCGTGGTTTCTGGGATGCCAGTTTCATCCGGAATTCAAATCAAGACCGGTAAAACCCCACCCTCTTTTCAGTCGATTTATTGAAGCCGCTTTAAAGAATGCTCAGCAGAGGAAACCGAAATCAAAACAGAAAAAAAATAAATCTAGTGAATAACATTGGAAAAGAATTTGTAGTTATTGCGTCCGGTTGTTTTGACGGAATACATGGCCATATCCGATTTTTTCAATAAAGCATCCGTGTCTTCACCGTCATCGGGAAACATCGCAATGCCTATGCTGGCATTGGTAACAATTTCATGATCAGCCAGCATGAACGGCTTTTGGAATGCTTTTAAAATAACTTTTGCCACCCCGGCGGCATATTCAATCTTTTCCAGATCCGATAATAAAATAATAAATTCGTCGCCTCCCAGCCGGGCCACCGTATCGTTATGACGCAAAATACCCGTCAGACGATGTCCAATCTCCTGGAGCAACTTATCGCCAACCAGGTGTCCTAAATTGTCATTGATATCTTTGAAATGATCGAGATCGAGCATCATGACGGCCACCCTGTTTCGGTTTCTTTTGGCTTGCGCCAGGGCGACCTGCAAACGGTCCATGAACAGGACCCGGTTGGGCAATCCCGTTAAAGCATCATGAGTAGCCATATGATTCAGTTGCTGATGTATCTGTTGCCGTTCGGTAATGTCACGAATAATGCCCTTAAAGCCGACGGCCTTCCTGGATGAGTCTTTTTTCAATGAAACAGAGGCTTCAATATATCTCCGGGAACCATCCTTTCTGATAATCTGCCAGTCGAATTCCTTGGTCGGATTTCCGGTTTTGTAAACTTTATTGAAAGCCTGATAAACTTTCTTAGACATGTCTTCACTCGTGTAAACCCTGTAATTCATGCCTACCATTTCTTCCTTGCTGTAACAGATCATCTGACATACCGATTCGTTGAAAAATGTAAAATTGCCGGCAAGATCCACCTCAAAATATCCTTCCTGAATACTTTCAAGAATGGTTCTGTATTTTTCTTCGCTTTCCCGCAACGCCTCTTCCGCTCTTTTGCGTTCGGTAATATCACGGAGATTGATAATGACGGCTTCGACAATGTCATTGTTTACAAGGCCGCTGGCCACAGCTTCAAATACCATCCACTTGCCGTTCTTATGCCGCAGACGAATCTCGGAACGCGAAACGGAAGCATTGATATCATTAAACAATCTCTTCAATTCACCGGCCACAAACGCCACATCATCCGGATGAAGATTATCAAATCCGGTTCCTCCCCTTCTTTCATCGATTTTAAAACCCAAAATTTCCTCAATGGACTGATTTTCATAAGAAATAACACCATTCCCGTTAACGATAGCAATGATATCCGAAGACTGATCCGTAATGGTCTTGAATAGTCTTTCCTCATGACTCAGCTTTTGCTCCATGAGTTTTCGATCGGTAATGTCGATGAAACTGCCCAACGCCGCGCGTTTATTTTTGTAAATAATGGGTGTAACCGTCTCCAGCACCCATATGCTCTCTCCTTTTTTTGTCGTAAACCTGTATTCGTAGGGTTTGCAGTTTCCTTCCTTTAAACATTTTATCGCTTTTTTTCTGACATTTTCTTTGTCATCCGGATGAATATTGTTCAGAGAATACGTACCGATCAGCTCCTCATCGGCATAGCCGGTAATTTTCTGATACAATTCGCTGACATAGACAAATTTTCCGTCCTGCACAATATAAATTCCCACCCCGGCATTGGCAATAATATCTTTCGCCAAAAGCGAGAGGTCTTTTTGCTGGATCTTTTTATTATTCTTCGATTCTTTTACTGATTTTTCTTTTTCTGCCATATTCATTTGAACCACGTTAAATTTCACGACACATACATTGAAAGATGTACTGTCAATTCAACCAATTTTTGAATATTGCGTCACAGAAAATGGATGAAACTTACGTTTCCTGAGAGTGTATAGGTGGGTTGCTTATATGAAAAAAATAGATTATGTCAAGAAAATTTTTAGCAGTCTTTTATTTTCATACCGGCTATTCGGAGTAAAAAATACATTGATTTAATCACAAGGACGAGGTCATCATCACCCAGTTTATGCTTGACAGGGTCGAATAATTGGGCTAGATAACGCCACCCATAAATGAAATCAGGAGGATACAATTGGCAACACATAAATCAGCAGAGAAACGAGACCGGCAGAATAAAAAACATCGTCAGCGCAATATTGCCGCCAAGTCCGCGTTAAAAACAAAAATTAAATCAGTCGTCACAAATATCGACGGCAAAAACAAAGAAAAATCTGTCAGTGCTTTAAAAATTGCCATCCCAGCTTTGAGCAAAGCGGCATCCAAGGGCATTATCCACAAGAAAAATGCCTCCCGCAAAATTTCCCGTCTGACCAAAAAAGTAAACGCACTGACATAATAAAAAATCAGTTAAGGTGGCCGGTTTCAAAACCGGCCACCTTAACTTACTATTGTAATTCTCTAATTTTTATCAGATCTGAAAAATTATTTACGAAACACTCTTTATTTTTTCGAAGTGACTTTTCTATGTGCTTTAGATAATCATTGAAGAATTAACCAAAGGACCATGCCGTGCAGAAAAACAAATCCAATATGTTTCCATATGGCAATTTCATAGTGGAAATCGGGAAACTCTTTCTTCATAAGCCCTACAAATCGGGAACCCTCGAAGGATTCACTAAAGAAAAACTGATTGTTAATGTATCCGCTTTTGACTGTACAACTTTTGTGGAAACCGTTCTTGCTTTAGCCCGATGCGCCGTCGTCGGGAAATGTTCAAACCATGAATTCCGGAAACACTTGAAATCAATACGTTACGGTAATGGAAAAATCAGCGGTTATTCCTCCCGTCTGCATTATTTTACCGATTGGCTGCGAGATAATGAAAAAAAGGAAGTCTTGACGGACATCACGCGCCGTTTTAACGGAACGTCTCAGCGCAAACAGATCAATTTCATGACTGCCCACCGGGAATCCTATCCCGCACTGGACAGTAAAAAACAATTTGCCAGAATGGCAATTATCGAAAAAAATCTTTCCCGCAGGACGGTTCATATCATTGAAAAAGATAAGGTCTGTGCGCAAATGGGAAAACTAGCCAACGGCGACATCATCGCCTTCGCCACCCACCAGGAAGGATTGGATGTGGCACATGTGGGTTTCGCGTTATGGGAAGGGAAACGCCTGCGCCTGCTTCACGCTTCCAGCGAAGAAGGTTCTGTCGTGATCTCGAAAAAAACTCTGGCGGCCTATCTGAGGTCCAACAAAAAATTTACCGGTATTATCGTTGCCCGGCCTTTATTCTGAATCAATTTTAAACCCCATGGAAAGCTCCGCAGGCGTATTTTTATACGTCGAGGAAACTGACGATGAAGACACCAAAGGTAGGCGAATGAAAATTAATTATTATCAGGGTTTCTCGAAATGATGATAGTCCTTCGGCTGATCAAAATTCCCGCCCCAGTGCCAGCCGCGCCTTAAAAATTCCTGAACGATCACGTGATCTGCCGTTAACGTTCCGGGTTCCGGTGGAAGATACTTCGCCCCTTCCGGAGCCACCATACCGTTGGGGTAAATCACCGGATTCTGCACCGGATTGAGATCTACGGCCTTCCCCAGTGAATGCATGGATAATTTCGTGGTTCCTTCAATGACCCGGAAATTAAAAGAGGACGTATTATTCTCCGCCATGGATTTATGATCATCCCATTGGTACACAACGATGGGAATAACCTTGCCGACGGGGAAAAGAATTTTTTCGATAAAATTGAACAGGTCATAAACATCGTCCTCTACTTCCCGGTTGACGATGATCTGGCCCTGATGTTTTCTGCCGTCGAAGGAATAATAACACACATCTATCATGGATAAAGAGTCAATTATCTCCGCAGGCGCATGGGTTCCTTCTATCGCTTCGGAAAAACTCATCGCACTGTCCACCATCGCTTCTTCGGCAAAAAACATTCAAAAACTCCTTTGATATTTTCTAATGATCGCGTCCGTTATGCTTTCCGGCAACGATACTTCCCGGTAAATTTCACGGACGGCATTATAATGCAATTTTTTATAATTAGCCAGCAACGGCGTAATCACGACACCGGCCATATCCACCGCGCCCGGTGAAATAAAAACTCTGCTTTCGTTATCTGCAAAATAAGCATCCGGACGATGTTTCGCGCGTAGAAAAACGACCAGACGCCATGCTCTTCCGTTATAATCACAAATGATGTTAATCATCGGCTCGTCATTGGTCTTCATCATGGTCTGTACAGTCGTTATCAAGTTTAAGAAGTGGGCCGTTAGCTCGCCTGGATTGCCCGATTCCAGGACAACGATTGAACGATCATCATCTTTCAGGTATCCATATTTTATAAACGGCTTATGTTCAAATGCCAATTTTTTTTTAATATCGCGTAAGAGAGGCAGCGTTTTTTTCGGAACCGCCTGAAAATGCAAATGATCGGGAGCGGATGCACCACAGACCGGACCATTGTAAAACACAGCATAGCCGGACATGTCGGCGGCGAGACTCAAAAGCCAATTTATCGATGAGATAATTTTCTGCGGTTCATGTTGCAATGACACTATCGTAAAATGATTCTCAAAAATCGGGGCGGGATTACAGAGAATCAGATACTGATTCCTGTATAAAATACCCATTTGTTCGTAAGGCAAATTATCTTCGCATAGAAAACATGGCCGGCTTCTTATCGATGCCGCATCCACAGCGGCTCCGCTGCTGACGGCACGGGCGGGATTGTATTGCAGATAGACCTTATATCCGCCGGAAAGCTTTCGTGACTGCACGGAAACCAAATCACGGCAGGCATCGCCAAGTCGCTTCCAGCTTTTCTTTTGCGATGCATAAAGACTCTGGCAAAGAAAAGACAGCGGGAAATTCTTCTCTCCTTCAAATTCGGCATAAATTCTCCGGTTGTCCATAGAAGGATTTTCTTTCTTGGGTGATTTTCTGGCTTCAATTTCTAAAGTCCGCAATGTATCTTTATAAATATTGTTGGCATTTTGTTTTTCAAGAGAAAGCCCGGCATCGGTATTGCCCTTCCACCGGCGGCACCAGTATAAATTTTCGTAAATCCTGCCGACTTTATACTCACGGGTAACTCTCAGCGCCACGGCGTAATCTTCACCGTAGCTGACATTGGGAAAACCGAACCGGCGAATGACGGACAAATCAAAGGCTCGCGGCGCGCCCATGCCGTTGACGCGCAACAGATTATTATGCCCGTTGGTCGGTGTCCATTCCCTGTGATCAACAAGCCCAGGCGGAATTCTCTTCAACCGCTCATTGACAATCGTGTAAGAACCAACAGCCATTGCGTATCGCCCCCGTCGCATGATGTTCACGATTTTCTGCAAAGTATGCGGCGAGCTGTACAGGTCGTCGGAATCAAGCTGAACAACATAGCGTCCGCAATCCGGCGAATAAATAGCTTCATTCCAGCAGCCGCCGATGCCCAGGCCTTTCCGTGAAGGGATAAGATGATGAACATGAGGATATTTTAAAGCACACTTCTTTAAAATAGCGGTGGTGCCATCCGTGGAATAATTGTTCACAACAATAATATTGAACGGAAAATCGGTTTTTTGTCCCAGAGCGCTCTTCAGCGCATCGGTTATCGTTTTTTTACGATTGAGCACGGGGATAACAATGCTGGCTTTCCACTGGCCGTCATCCTGTTCGTCGTTCACGATTTTTGTGCGCGCAGAAAGATACGCTCTGATGCGTCTCAGGTGAGAGGTTGCGATTTTTTCGAATTTTTTCTGACGCAGGAAATTCTCTTTCGCGACATAGGCAAATTGGCCCTCCGTCTGAAGGCCGGTTCTTTTTATTGTCTTTTTCTTCTTCGCGGATACTGTGTACAAAAATTCCGGTAAATGAATTATTTTATGATCAGTGGATATTTTCAGACGCAAATCATATAAAGCCGAATCCGCATCGGACGGCAAAGAGCCGTATTTTTGCAGAGCAAATTTCACCACGGCGGAGGAAAAAATCAAAAGATGTCCGAAATTAAAATCGTCGCGGATACTGCCGGTCTGGTAATCAATTAACGGATGCTCAACGAGACGGTTTCCTTCCTTCCGGGTAAAATCGGAATAAACCATGCCGGCTTTTTCATTGCCGGCAACTTTCATCAGACGACGCAAAGATAAACCAGGACAGCTTATTTTTTCCCCAGCATCCATCAGCAACAGATAGTTGCCGGACATTATTTTCAGGAATAAAGATAAATTTTTTATTTCTTTGATATCATAGGCATCGGCAGACCAGAGGCTTAACGACTCCTTCTCGTCATTGACAGACAGAAGAATAAAGCGGCCGAATTTTACAATCGAAGGCGTCATAAGAAATTTATTTGGCTTATTGTCTTGCAAGCAAATCGAGGGTTAATCCCGTGTCGCATTGCTCGTTCTTAGCGAGTGTCGCTAAAATCCGGACATCATCAGGTTAAACGCTTTTTCCGCCATATCGCTGGCGAGTTTCATCAGCGCCTGTCTTCTGGTCGCCGGAAGCAGATTAATATCTTCGGTTAAGGTGTAATCAACCGAATCCGTCAATTCACGCGCGCTCCAAATAATTTTGCCGCTGATATTATCCTGAAAAACAACTTCCATGGTGATGGTCACCCGCTCTTCCGCCGCCAGGTCATTTTTTAAATGCGAAAGCGTTGATGTATGTAAATTGACAATTTTCCCACTGACTGTCGCATCGGCGCTCTCCGGGCCGGACGCGATTTTAAAACGGCTGTTTTGAATGAATTGATTGATGAAGGCCGTCCGGACATAATTCTCAATGCCGGCCTGCTCTGTTTCATTATCGAACGTTTGCACATAAACTTTTTGAATATTGTTATCAATCGACTCGCCGCGAGAAATGAAAGAGTATCCGCAGCCGAATAAAACAGCGCATAAAAAGAATACGATTGTGATTTTAACAATATTTTTCATCATTGTGATATCTTCTCAGCAAGTCCGCATCACGCTCCGCTGCCTAGGGGATAGTTCCACTTACTCTTCGAGCGTCGCTCCGCTAGCTCTCAGAGAGTGTCACTACAATATTAACCAGCTTCTTCGGAACGTAAATAACCTTTCGGATCTGCATTCCAGCCGTCATGATCTTTATTTTTTCATCCGCCAGGGCGTCCGCTTTGATTTTTTCTTCACTTTCGTCCACCGGCACGGTCATCCGGCTGCGCAGTTTTCCATTGATCTGCACAACGATCGTCATCTCTTCTTCGCTGGCGATTGCCGGATCAAATTCCGGCCAGTCCATATCGGAAACAAGATTTTTATGGCCAAGCATCTGCCAGAGTTCTTCAGTAATATGAGGAACGATCGGCGTCAGCAACACGATTGCCGCCTCCAGAGCTTCGCGTACCGCGCCCAACGCTACCTTATCGGAACCTGCGGGGTGTTTGACCTGATAGACGGCATTCACCAGTTCCATGACGGCGCTGATGGCCGTGTTGAAATGAAAACGGTCTTCAATATCCACCGTCACTTTGCGAATCGTCTGATGGGTCTTGCGCCGCAAGGCTTTCAAATCGCCTTCGAGTTCCATTGCGCCGGACAGCGGTTCGACTTTCTTGATGTCTTCGAGATATTCGTCCACAATGCGCCACAGGCGGCTAAGAAATCGGAAGGAGCCGTCCACGCCCTGTTCGCTCCATTCCAGATCCTTTTCCGGCGGAGCCGCGAACAAACAGAATATACGCGCCGTATCCGCGCCATAGTTCTTAACCAGAAAATCAGGATCGATCACGTTCTTCAGCGATTTGGACATTTTTTCGGTTTTGCCGATGATGACGTCTTTGCCGCAGATATGGCACTTTTCGTCCGCCGCCTGTTCCGGGAAAAGATAACCATGCTCCTTGCATTTCATTGTTTCCTTGCAGACCATGCCCTGCGTCAGTAGATTGGTGAAAGGCTCGTCCACTCCGATCACGCCGAAGTCGCGCAGCACCTTGGTGTAAAAACGCGCATAGAGCAGATGCAGAATGGCATGTTCGATGCCGCCGATGTACTGATCCACCGGCATCCAGTAATCCAGTTTCTTGCGATCCAGTCCCGGCTTGGTGTCACAATCCGGACAACAGTAGCGGTCGAAATACCATGAGGATTCCACGAATGTATCCATTGTGTCTGTCTCTCTGGCGGCCGGGCCTTTGCATTTCGGACAGGTCGTATTGACAAATTCGGGAAGGGCTGCCAGTGGCGAACCTCCCTCCGGACTAAAAACAACGTTTTCGGGCAGGATAACCGGAAGATCCTTCTCATCAACCGGAACGATGCCGCATTTTTCGCAGTTGATCATCGGAATCGGCGCGCCCCAGTAGCGCTGGCGGGAAATGCCCCAGTCGCGCAGGCGGTACTGGATGGTGCGTTTGCCCTTCCCTTCCTCCTCCAGAAAATCGGCAATGCCCTCCAGAACCTTGGTATTTTCCATACCGTTGAACTGTCCGGAGTTCACCAGAACGCCTTCATCCACATAAGCTTCGGTCATGGTGGCAGGATCAAGCTCTCTGTCTTTGGGTGAAATAACCACAATCAGCGGCAGATCGAATTTTTTGGCGAATTCGAAGTCGCGCTGATCGTGCGTCGGCACAGCCATGACACAGCCGGTGCCGTAATCGGCCAGAACAAAATTGGCCGCAAAGATCGGCATCTTCCAGCCGGTAAGCGGATTGAGACAGTAGGAGTCCAGGAAGAGGCCTTCCTTCTCATAATATTCGGACGTGCGCATCAGCTTGTCCTGTTTTTTGACTTTTTCGACAAACGCCTGAACATTCTTTTCAATGGCCTTGCCTTTGGTCAGTTCCGTCACCAGCGGATGCTCTGCAGCCACCAGCATGAAGGTCGCGCCGAAGAGCGTATCCTGACGCGTTGTAAAGACCTTGATCGCGCCCGGGCCTTCAGCCATCGGGAAATCGACCAGGCAGCCGTAGCTTTTGCCAATCCAGTTTTTCTGCATCGTCATGACGCGTTCCGGCCAGCCGGGAAGCTTGTCGCAGTAATCCAGAAGTTCTTCGATGTAGGCGGTAATTTTGAAAAACCACTGATCGAGCACCTTTTCCGTCACATCCGTGCCGCAGCGCCAGCACTGGCCGCCTTCCACCTGTTCGTTGGCCAGCACCGTGTCGCACTTGGTGCAAAAATTAACCGTGGAACGTTTTTTGTAGGCCAGACCTTTTTCGTACATCCAAATAAAGAAGAGCTGTTCCCAACGGTAATATTCCGGCTCGCAGGTGGCGACTTCGCGGTCCCAGTCATAGCTGAAGCCCATGCGCTTGAGCTGCTTTTTCATGTGCTCGATATTTTCGTGCGTCCACTTCGACGGATGGATTTTATGCTCGATGGCGGCGT
>DAOPVC010000015.1:0-38386 GCA_035350895.1 Smithella sp.
TTTTGTCCGGAGAGTCTTTCTGTCAATTTCCAGCAGTTTTGCCGCCTGGGACTGATTCCAGGATGTTTCTTTTAGCACCTCGATTATTTTTTCTTTTTCCGCTTCCTCCAGAGGGGATAAGTCAGAACCGCTGAGTATTTCTTTTTTGCTTTTAGAAGGATGAAAACGTTCCGGCAGATTCTCGGGCAGGATTTCATCAAAAGGCGAAAGAAGCATGATTTGTTGGAGAACGTTCTCCAGTTCCCGCACGTTGCCCGGCCAGTCATAAGCCGCAAATAATTCCATCGCTTTCGGCGAGACATGCGTTGCGGGATAACCTGCTTTTTTTAAGAAGTATTCGCACAGCAGGGGAATATCGTCTAGATGGTTTCTCAACGGCGGAACATGTAAGCGAACGATGAATCTGTATAAAAGGTCCAGCCGGAAACGACCGGCGCTGATTTCTTCGTCGATATTTTTGTTGGCTGCCGCAACCACCCGGACGGTCACATGCTGAATGTCATGGCTGCCGATTCTTCGGACTTCTCCGTCCTGCATAAAACGTAAAAACTTTCCCTGCAAGGAGGTGGACATTTCCGTGATTTCATCGAGAAACACCGTGCCGCCTGCCGCCGATTCCAGCAGTCCGGCGTGCCGGTGATCGGCGCCGGTGAAGGACCCCTTTTCATATCCGAACAATTCCGATTCCAGTAAATTATCGGGGATCGCACCGCAATGGACGACAACAAAAGGTTTGTTTCTCCGGGATGACATGTTGTGTAAAGAACGGGCGGTAAGTTCTTTACCCGTGCCGCTTTCGCCTTCGATCAATACACTGGCCGGCGCATCGGCGATGCGCGCAATTTGTTTGTAGAAATCCACCATGATCGCCGAGGAGCCGATCAATTTTGATTGTTCCGGTGTTTCCTGGGGGGTGATCATCCGCTTTTCCTGAAGCTCCCGCGAGTCGAGGACCTTTTTGACGATAGCCCGGCAGTCCTCGGGAGAAAAAGGTTTGCTGATATAATCCCAGGCTCCGAGATTTAATGCTTCCATGGTTGTCTCCAGGGAACCATATGCGGTCATGAGAATGACCGGCAAATCGGGCCATTGTTGATGAACAAGTTCCAGGAAACGCAGACCGTCCATGCCGGGCATGCGAATGTCGGACATCAACAAATTGTATAATGATAAATCCTGTTTCAGTGCTTCGCTTGCTGACGTAAACGCCGTAACATCGTATCCTTCTATTTTTAAAGCTTCCTGAAGGAATTCACAGGCGACTGCGTCATCATCAATGACTAAAACATTTTTTTTCATAGGCCACTTTTGCTTTTTTACAGTTAAGCTTTTGTCCATCTCCGTGCCGCGATACGGAATCGGAACGTTCTGTGCTTCACGTTTTTATTAATAGCATATTTATTTTGGAATGGCACGGTGTAGTTAAAAAGATCGATAAATCATAAAAAATAAAAAGGTTTCTGACACCTGATTCGATTGGCAGGAAAAAATTTGCCTGCACGCATGCTGCGCACAGGCAAATTTTTTACAGGTGGAGAAAAGATATTTTCTATTTCAATTGTTTGCTGGAATAGCCGAGAACGTTTCGTGCCACGATCAAATGCTGAATCTGCCCGGTTCCTTCAAAAATATCCGTAATCTTGACATCGCGCATCCATTTTTCGGCCAGGTTCTCACAGGAGAATCCCAGAGGACCCAGCAACTCGCAGCATTTTTGAACGATAAGCGTTCCATAGCGTCCGGCCTTGGCCTTGGACATGGAGGCTTCCAGATTGTTGAACTCTCCGTTGTCCATCATCCAGGCGGCGCGCCAGGTCAACAGGCGCATGGCTTCCAGATGGGCTTCCATCAGGTAAAACTCTTTTTCTGTTGCGCTTATGTTATTGGGATTTTTTTCGTAATCCAGCTGGATGCCGCTTTCTTCGATCTTTTCCCGCGTCAAATCCAGCGCTGCCCGGGTAACGCCCAGCGCCATCGAAGCAACCAGGGGTCTGGTATTATCGAAGGTTTTCATCGCCCCCTTGAAACCTTCGGTGGACTGCTTGATCTCGGCGCTGCCCAGAATATTGTCTTTGGGTATGCGGCAGTCATCCAGAACATAAGTGCCTGTGTCCGAAGCGCGCACGCCGAGCTTGTGCTCCAGTTTCTCCAGCTTGAAGCCGGGGCGTCCTTTTTCCACGACGAATGATTTTATCCCGGCCTTGCCGGCGCTTCTGTCCACCGTTGCCCAGATAACCGCCACTTCGGCGCGCTCCGCGCAGGTGACAAATATTTTTTCGCCGTTGAGCACCCATTCGTCACCCTCCAGGGTGGCTCTGGCGGTGATGGAACCGGAATCGGAACCGGAACCGGGTTCCGTAATGGCCATAGACGCCCATTTTTCGCCGAATCGTTCCATTTGTTCATCCGTGGCTACCGCGGCAATGGCTGCGTTTCCCAATCCCGCGTTCGGAAGCGACAGTAATAATCCCAGATCGCCCCAGCACATTTCTTCAATGACGATAACCATCGAAAGATTCGCGCCCAGTTTTTTTGCGCCCGGTTTTTCCGGTTTTGCTTCTTCGCCTTCTTTTTTCTTTTTCGGGCGGCTCATGATCTTTATGGAACGGAACATATCCAGTTCCTGGGGATATTCATGTTCGTGTTCATCGTAATGTCTTGATATAGGCCGAAGCATGCTCGTCGCCATGTTGTTCATGCCGCTTCTCACATCCATCATCTTTTGTGTCATTTCCAGATTAATCATAGTTTTCCCTCCTATACCGTGGCCATGCCTTCGAGAATGGCGATACCTCTGCCGTTGCGATAATATCTTTCCACCGGATTTTCACGGATGTAACCATGTCCGCCCAGAATCTGAACGCCGTAATCCGTTAGCTTCATCGTCATTTCTCCGGCATAGAGTTTGGCCAGATACGCTTCTTTTTTGGCGTCTCTGCCTGCCTCGAGTGCGGAGGCCGCTTTCCAGGTCATCAGCCTCATGGCATCAACTTCATACGCCATCTCGGCGATCATGAAAGCGATCGCCTGGCGGCTGGCGATCGGTTCACCGAATTGCACCCTCTCTTTGGCATATTCTCTGGCATATTCATAAGAAGAACGCGAAACACCGGTGCCGATAGCGGCCATGGCGATCCGTGTGTTTTGCAGGAATCTGCTGTAATTGCATCCGGTTTCTCCGCCGACACGATCCGCCGCCGATACTTCACAATTCTCCAGGGTTACCGGGTAAGTTTCCAGCGCGTATAACCCCAGATTCTTTTCCCGTTCGCCGATTTTGAGTCCGGGATTGTTCCGATCGATGATAAACAACTCCATTTTCCCGTCCGCATTGGCTGCGACCAGTATATGACCGGAATCATTCGCCATCGGCACAAAACATTTCTTGCCGTTAAGGATGTATTTGCCGTCTTTTTTCTCCGCCTTTGTTTCCAGAGATACCGCATCGAACTTGAATCTTGGTTCATTGATGGCCACGGTGCAGGCCTTATAAGCCGGATCGCAATACAGCGGCAGATACTTCTTTTTTTGCTCCTCGGTGCCCATTTGCAGGATTGTGTAAATGAAGGTGGAGGGCAACGTCGCCGCGATGGCCAGCGCCATGTCACCGGCGGCAAGTTCTTCCAGAAAAATTGTATTCATGACGGGCGAATATTCCATGCCGTATCCGCCGTATTCTTCCGGTACGGTGGAGATGGTGGCTCCCAGTTCCCAGATCTTGTCGATAATTTCCCGGGAAAGCTTTCTTTCCTCATCCATGTCATGCGCGGGATTGCCTGCGACCATACTCTTGATCAGCTTAGCCACAGTATCTTTCATGCTGCTTTGTTCTTCAGACATGCTAAAACCAAATTCTCTATCTTCCATAATGTTCTCCTTGAATGCGGTCTTCCAGTTAAAACAGAAGAGACAATCTCGTTCTACAGAATTGACCGTTTTATTTTTTACAAAAAATTACCGGGGGTGGTGTCTATCGTAAGCCCCCCCAAGATGGTTTTCTGATACACCCCCGGCAATTAAATTTTATACACAGATTGGACGAATCCGGATCACCTCACCGCCGCTGATTTATATCAGTGTCTGCAGTTTCATCAAAAGAACCATATCGCCCATGAATTTAAGCTTACCGTTCATAAAAAGATTCTGTCCGGTCGTTTGTTTGTTCTGCATCGCAATCCAGTCCTGTAATTCAAGGCTGATGTCCACGCTGGGTTTTGCTTCGCCGTTGAAGACCATGCTCACGGGGATGGTGTTGCCGTCCTGTTTCAAGGTCAGATTCAAAGTGCCTTTAGTTTCGAGAAGGTTTTTCAGCCTCATGGGATTGGCAATTTCCACGGGATCTGTGAAACGGTCAATCATGCCTTCGATCTTTCCGGTTATGGCATCGAGAAACACCTGCTCGGACAACGACATGGTCAATAGGGGTTTGTCCACGCCGCCTTTTACAACTTCCAGATTGGTGCCGTCTTTTATTTTCAGGCAATACTTCTGATCATTGATATTAAATTGAAGGTTGACTTCCTTGCCGGTCAAAGATGAAAGATTTGCGCCGGCGATAATTTCCTTAAACTGATCCGGTACGTGTTTTTCGAAAAAATCGTTTACGCTTACACCGCTGGGAACTTTAAACTTAGCCATGTTGAATTTACCTCCGATTAAATTTTTAGAGAAGATTTGTTTACCGGTCGGTAAATACTAAAAAGAAAGATGCCTGTCAACAAGTTTTTTTTAATATTTTTTCATTTGTGTTCCGGAACGCGCTATATCCATAATAATGTTTCTTATAACAATAACTTATGTTGTTATTGAATTTTTGAATTAAAATGAGCTTATCCTTGCCTGTTCTCGGCAGAAATTGTGAAAAATTAAATTTACCAAACGGTTTGCTTTATGATATAATGATTTTATGGAGAAAAATAAGAAAATGAAAAACTCAGTTAGCCACAGCCTGTCGGGAAGCTTTAAAAAAAATGCCAAAGGACGCAGTTCGGCCAATGAAGGAAACGTCAGGGCAAGGATTTTGAAGGCGGCCAGGGATGTTTTTACCGTGTACTCCTTTAAGGAAGCAAGTACACGCATGATTGCCAAAGAGGCGGGTGTGGAGCATCCGATGATTCATTATTATTTCGGCTCAAAAGAAAATCTTTTTTATGAGATGGCCGAGGCTCTTTATCATGAAACCATTTCTATTCAGGAATCATGGTTTGATGATATGGAAACGATGTCTTTGCATGCGGGCTTTGCTCTCTTCATTGATAGAATGCTTGACTATACCATGGCGAAGCCGGATGCCTTGCGGATCGCGGCCCTTAATGCGGTGAACATTGGTAACATCGAAGAAATACCCGGTTACCGTTTTATCATTATGAGCATGGCCGGCATGAGACGGATCATGGAGGAAAAACTTGCTCTGAAGGGATCGACCCGGGAAATCGAAATGTTCATCTATTGTTTTTACAGTCTGATGATATCCCTGATCGGCGCCAGAACGTGCCAGGCGCAGATTCTAAACATGAATCCTCTGGAAGAAAAATATCGCGTCTGGGTCAAAGATGCCAGCATGACGTTATTTTATCCCTGGTTTAAAAAAATTCTGACGGGTCGATAGTCGTTTGGTTAAACGACTATGACGTGTGCTTTCCAGGGACACCGGTTTAAATTTCAGATGAAATTTGAACCGGAGGCATGTCTTTTCGGTTTTAACCCCCGTCCCACTTTAACCTTGACAAATAAATTCTACTATGATTTACGCATTACCCTATTACTTTTAGGGGTTTTGCTAATGAAAAAGACTTTGACCAATAAAACAAATACCAAAAGAAAGAAAACGCACGGTTTTCTGGTTCGAATGGCATCGAAGGCCGGCCGGCAGGTTTTAAGCCGCCGCAGAGCCAAGGGCAGAAAGCGTTTAGCAGTGTAAATCCGGCATGTTAATTGCCATTAGAGGATGGTCAGGTCGGTATGCATGAAGCAACAATCTTTTCGGAAAACAGAAAGGATAAACAGCAGAAGCAGGTTTAAAGTAATTTACAATCAGGGGGTGTGGAGAAGTTCTAAACATTTTACGACCATAACTTGCATGAACCCTCAGGGGGTTAAAAGACTGGGGATTACGGTAACCAAAAAAACGGGAAATGCGGTAAAAAGAAACAAAATCAAACGCCTGATCAGAGAATTTTTTCGACTTAACAAAAAATTGTTTCCCGAAAAACACGACGTGGTCATCATGGCCAAAAGGAAAATACCTCCCCTTACTTATCGAGACGCATGCAGTGAATTGACGGAACTCTTCACGCGGAAGAACAATATATAATCTATGCTCGGAAGACCATTGACAACTTTTTTTGTATTTATCATTCGTGTGTATCAAACCTGTCTGTCACCTTTCTTTTTTGCTCCCTGTTGCCGTTTTCATCCATCCTGTTCCGAATATGCCATCGAAGCGATTAAAATGTATGGACCGGCAAAAGGTTCTTTCATGGGCGTAAAAAGAATTCTCCGCTGTCACCCCCTGAATCCTGGCGGTTACGATCCCGTCAAGTAAAAAACGAGAGGTTTAAAATGGATAAGAGGACCCTACTGGCGATTGTCCTGTCACTGGCTGTGCTTTTTACGTATCAGATCTTTTTTGCCAAGCCGCCTGCGCCGCCCAAGGCGGTTCCTGTTCAGGAATCCAAACAAATCAAAGAAACCGTAACGGCGAAGCAACCGGTTCCTTCCCCGGTTGCCGCAGCTCCGAAACCGGCGGCGAAGAAAGCCGTTTCTCTCCAAGAAGAACCGCCCCGGGACATCACCGTGGAAACAGAAAATTACACCGCTGTGTTCTCCACCAGGGGGGCTGCGCTGAAATCCTTTCAACTGAAGAATTACCGGAAAGAATGCACCAAATGCGTCGGCGACATCTGGCCGGCCATCAAGAATTTTGTCACGGGCAAAAAACAGCCGGCAAAGGGGAAAAGCAATGAGTTGATCGAAGTGGTGTCTCTGCAGGAGAACATGCCTTATCCGCTCGCTCTGACGTTTCCCGAGTCATCCTCGGAGATTAGCGCCGATTCCGTTTTCAGCGCTGATGTCGTCGGACTGGATCTGACCAAAAACAAAAACAAGCAAAGCCTGGTATTTTCCCGCACGTTTAATGACATCAGGGTGGAAAAGATTTACACCTTCAATGCCGATAATTATTCCATTGCCCTTGACGTGAAAATATCAAATCTGACGGACGCGCCCGTCACGAAGATACCTTATCTGAACTGGTACGAATATGTTGATCCCGGGGAGCAAGTGGACGGCTACAGCAAGGAAGGCCCTGTGGCTTATGTATCGAAATCCATCGAACGAAGAAAATCGGCGGACGTATCCAAAGAAGAAACGATCGGGCCGGATGTTTCCTGGGGCGGATTCGAAAGAAAATATTTTATGGCGGTCATTATTCCGCAGGATCCTTCTTTAACCAGTGTCAACATGTCGAGAGAGAACAATGTGGTTTCCGTCAATCTCAAGGGAGCCAAAAACATCATCCCGCCGGAGCAGTCCGGCTCATTCAAATACAACCTGTTTATCGGCCCGAAAGATTACGCCATGCTGAAAAAACACGGATTATCCCTGGAGGAAGCCATTGAGTTCGATTCCGTCATTCCGGGATTGAAATGGCTGTCCATCGGACTGCTGCTTTTTATCAAATTTTTGTATCAGTTCGTCGGCAACTACGGCGTGGCCATTGTTGTGCTGACCATTCTGATTAAAATTCTCTTCTGGCCGCTGGGCAATATCAGCTACAAATCCATGAAAGAGATGCAAAAGATTCAGCCCAAAATAACTGCCCTGCGGGAAAAGTATAAAAATGATCAGGCTAAACTGGGGCAGGAAACCATGGCGCTCTACAAAGCGCATAAAGTGAATCCTTTCGGCGGCTGTCTGCCGATCCTGATTCAGATTCCCGTGTTCATTGGGCTGTACAACACGCTGCTGTATGCGATTGAATTGCGCCATTCCCCGTTCTTCTGGTGGATTCAGGATTTGTCGGCAAAAGATCCTTATTACATTACGCCGATTGTCATGGGCGCGACACAATTCATTCAGCAGAAAATGACCCCCACGATGGGTGATCCGATGCAGGCCAAGATCATGCTGGCCATGCCCATCATCTTCACCTTTATCTTTTTGAACTTTCCTTCGGGACTTGTCATTTACTGGCTGGTCAATAATATTATCAGCATCGGACAGCAGATATACATCAATAAAAAATTAGTCGATTGATACAATCGACCGTTGGATTGAAGAGGATGAAAAATGAGTTCTGAATTTATTGAAATAGAAGAAAAAACGATTGACGAAGCGATTGAAAAGGCGTGTCAGGAATTCGGTGTGCCTCGTGAAAAATTAAACATCGAAATTATTTCCGGAGAATCGGGAGGCTTTCTGGGGTTATTTTCCAAGAAAGCAAAAATCAGAGCGTCTCTGCTGGCCCTGGATATTGATTTCTCCTTTTCGGATAACCCCAGAGAAAAAGCGGAAAAGCCCAAAGAAAGAAATGAACCGAGAGTAAAACCGGAGAACTCCGGGGTAAAAATCGAAGCAAAGGCGGCATCCCGGAAGAAACCGGAAAAGGAAGCAGCCGGGGAACAACCACCGGTGAAAAAAGAACCGGAGGTGTTTATTCCCGCTTCGCCCATTGCCATTCAGGCCCGGGACTTGCTGGCGGGAATTTTACAGAGAATCTCTCCGGAATACGGTGTAACGGTGAACGAGACCCAGGAAAAAATAATTCTGGGCATTGAAGGCGACGAAAGCGGTTTGCTCATCGGTAAACGCGGACAAAATCTTGATGCTTTTCAGTATATCATTAACAAAGCCGTCAATAAGCTTGACGGCGAGCACAAAATGGTCCTCATTGATTCGGGCGAATACAGAAAAAGAAGAGAAGATTTCCTGCTCGGTCTGGCGGAAAAAATCAAGAAAAAAGTTAAAAAAACAAAAAAACCGGTATCCCTGTCCAATATGAACGCTCATGATCGCCGGATCATCCACCTCGTGATGCAGGAAGATGAAACGCTGGTTACGCAAAGCCGCGGCGAAGGCAAATACAGGAAAATCGTCATTCTTCCCGCGAAAACGGGAAGCAACCGGCGTATCCGAGAGAAAAAACGGGATTAAAATTTCAATCCATAAATCATGATAAGGGGAAGTGCCCTACTGTGCTTCGCCAAGATACCATAGCAGCCACCGCAACGCCTTTCGGCATGTCCGGAATTGGCATTATCAGAATCAGCGGCCCGGAAGCTCTCGTTGTCGCGCGCCGCATTTTCAAACCATCCGGCGGAAAATGCGCGTGGAAAAGTCATCACCTTTACCACGGCGACATCGTTTCCGCCGACGGCCATACGGTTTTTGATGACGTCCTGATCTCCTGCATGCGGAAACCCCGGTCTTTCACGGGGGAAGATGTTGTCGAAATCAACTGCCACGGCAACCCGATCATCCTCCAGTCAATTTTAAATCATCTCCAGGAACTCGGATGCCGTCTTGCCCGCCCCGGTGAATTTTCTGAGCGCGCATTCTTGAATAATCGTTTTGATCTGTCGCAGGCGGAGGCGCTCTCGGCGATGATTTGCGCCCAATCCGCCAAAGCTTACGCCATGGGGCTTTCCCAGTTGAAAGGCTCGCTTTCCAGGGAAATCGAAGCCATTCGTCTGCTGCTCATAGAAGCGCTGTCTCAGGTGGAGGCTTCCATTGATTTTACCGACGATACGGACCAGGAAAAAATTCCGGCCATGCCGCCGCAAATTGCCCGGGCCGGCCGTCGTCTGCAAGACCTGATGTCCTCGTACCGCTCGGCCAGCGTTTATACGGAAGGGCTTCATGTGATGATCACCGGCAGGCCCAACGTCGGAAAGTCCAGTCTGCTCAATGCCTTAACCGGAAAGAAGAAAGCGATTGTCACCGATATTCCGGGAACAACACGCGACCTGATTGCGGATACGATTCATATCGGCGGCATTCCCGTGCGCCTGACGGATACCGCCGGAATCCGGGAACCGCAAAACGAAATTGAGCGGGAGGGCATTGCGCTTGTCTGGGAGACGCTGGCCGAGGCGGATGTTGTTGTGATCATGCTGGACGTGAGCAAACCGTTGACCGCAGAAGATAAAATAATGATTGATAAAAACACGTCGGGCAAAATCATTGTCGCCGTCAATAAAATCGACTTGCCGCGTTCCTGGGAAACGAAAAGCCTTTCGGGCCTTTTCCCGCCGCAGACGCGGTTTCTGGAAATCTCAGCCAAGTCCGGCTCCGGTCTGGAAGCACTGAAAAAAACCATTTTGGCTTTATCCGTTGACGATGAAACTGAAAGTGCTTCCGGAGCGATCATGACCAATTTACGCCACAAACATGCCGTCGAACTATCACTGAAAAATATTCAAAACGCGAAAGAAAGCATTGCCGCCGGTCTGTCGGCGGAATTTGCCGCTTTCGATTTACGCGAAGCGCTGGATCATCTGGATGAAATAACCGGCAAAAAAATCAACGACGAGATCCTGGACAAGATTTTTTCCAGTTTCTGTATCGGAAAATAATAATCTGTCTTTCGCGTCCGGAGCCATCTTGTGAAATCGTTCTTTATTTAAATAATGATTCCGAGCAGAGACGAATTTGTAATCATTATAACATTATGATATTAAAACAACATTCGGGTTCATACGTAATGATGAATTAAAGATACGATCTTATGCATGGCATCCTTACCGACATCGGCATTTCCGTTCTGGCGGCGACCGCTTTGGGCTTTTTATTTCAGCTCTTCCGTCAGCCTGTCATTCTCGGTTATCTGGTCGCCGGGGCGCTGATCGGCCCGGCGATGGGATTCAATCTGGTTTCCGAAGCCGCCAGCATCGAGGTCATTTCGGAGATCGGTCTGATTCTGCTGCTTTTTATTATCGGTCTGGAACTCAATCCGTCCAAACTCCTGGCTTCCGGCCGTCCGCTGATCTATGCGGGCATCGGCCAGTTTATTTCCTGCGTGCTGATGGGGGTGGGGTTTTTTCTGCTGCTCGGTTACGAATTGAGCCGAAGCAGTATTGACGCCCTTTATCTGGCCCTGTTTTGCGCTTTGAGTTCGACGGCGATTGTCGTCAAACTTCTTTATGACAAGTTTGAACTGGACACCTTTCCCGGACGGATCACGCTGGGCATTCTTATTTTTCAGGACCTGTGGGCCATTCTGATTCTGGCGCTTCAACCGCATTTCACGAATCCGCAATGGCTGCTGGTTTTTATCGCTCTCGGCAAGAGCGTGACTCTGCTGGCCATCGGTTTTCTGCTCAGTAAATACCTGTTGGACTGGATTTTTCAAAAAATATCCAAGACACCGGAAATGGTGGTGGCCATGTCCATGGCGTGGTGCGCGTTGATGGCGGGCATCGGTTCATGGATCGGTCTTTCGATGGAAATGGGCGCTCTGATCGCCGGCGTTTCCATTTCCACCTTTCCCTACAGCGTTCACGTCACGGCCAAGGTTCTTCCTCTGCGTGACTTTTTTCTGACGCTTTTTTTTCTGTCCATCGGCATGAAAATTCCGATTCCTGATGCCGCGATGCTCGGAATGGCGCTGATCATCGTCCTGTTTGTAATCGCATCACGTTTTTTGACCGTTTATCCCCTGTTGACGCTGGCGGGAAGCGGCAGGCGCACCAGTTTCATCGCCAGTCTGAATCTCGCTCAGATCAGCGAGTTCTCTCTCGTGGTGGCCGCGCTTGGCGTGCATTACGGTCATATTGATCAGCGGATGATGTCGTTGATTATTTACGCCATGGCCATGACGTCCGTTCTGTCTTCCTATTTCATCAAGGGGAATCACGCAGCCTATCTGGTTTTCAATAATTTTCTTGAAAAACGAGGATTTCCGACGAAGACGCAAGAAGGTCGTGATGATGAAGTAAAAGATGATTATCCCATCGTGGTCCTGGGATTCCACCGCGGCGCGCGGGAGTTTATCGGACGATTGGAAAAGGAGAGTCCGGATTTGCTGAAGAAGCTTCTTGTGATTGATTTCAATCTTGAAAATTTAAAGGAATTGAGCAACAGAAATGTTAAAGGGATTTTCGGCGACATCGGCAGCATGGACACGCTGGAGCACGCTCATCTTTCCGGAGCGCAAATCATTTTTTCGACGATTCCCGACATGCTCCTCCGGGGAACCAGCAACAGGGCTCTGGTGACCGCGTGCCGTGCCCTGGCGCCCGACGCCTACATCGTCGCCACCGCTGACTCGGCCGAGCAGACAGATATCTTGAGGAAAAGCGGGGCGAATGAAGTGCTGCTGCCTTATGTCCTGATCGGAGAGAAACTGACGAGGTTTGTCGAGCAGACCTGCCTGACGGCGGATGCCTGCAAACTCTAAAAAACATAACCGGTGGAAAAATTTATTGATGAAATGGAAGGGTAAAAAAGTCGGACTGGCGCTGGGCGGAGGAGGCGTCCGCGGTTTTTCTCACATCGGCGTTCTCAAAGTATTGGAAGAAGAGGGCATCCGTATTGATCTGATTGTGGGAACCAGCGCGGGCGCTTTGATCGGAGGGGCTTATGCTTCCGGCCAGTCACCCGATGAGATCCAGAAAAAAATCGACGCGTATCTGCAAAGCCCTGAATTCGACGATTCCCGGATGAAATCCATTGGCCTGTCTTTGACGCAGGAGGAGAAAAATATTATCAAAAAAGCGCAGCAGTTTGTCATGAACCGCTTCCTGTTTATTCAGGCCTTTTTCAAACCATCCATTCTGCCTTCCCATGATTTCCAGTCGCTGATGAACTATTTTCTGCCGGATATTGATATCAGTAAAACACGAATTCCTTTCCGTGTGGTTTCCACCGATCTGATCACCGGCCGGAAAATCGTTTTTTCGGAAGGATCTTTGCGCACAGCCGTGCTGGCCAGTTGTTCCGTTCCAGGAGCCGTAGCGCCGGTTCGTCACGGCGACTGGCTGCTGGCCGACGGCGGCATCACCAGCCTGGTGCCGGTGCACGCCGCGCGGGAGGCCGGGGCGGACGTGGTCATAGCCGTGGAAGTTGATCGTGATTTGGAAACGGCGGTTTGTATTGAAACGGCAAAAGATGTCGTTTTCCGGGCGGGCGAAATTACCGCGAGCGCGCTGGGCGATTCGGAACTGTCCGCTGCTGATGTTGTCATCAGGCCGCAGGTTGGTAATCTTCACTGGATGGATTTTAACCGGGCAAACCATCTGGTCAAGGCGGGGGAGGAGGCTGCCCGCGATTCCCTGAAAATCATCAACGCCTCTCTGCCACTTTCCCGGCGGATCCCCCATTTCGCCCGACGACTTTTCAGGAAGGCGATGAAATAAAATTGAAAACGCTTGTTCTTATTGAATATTCGTATAAGCCTGACCTTCTGAAATAATCCTTGATTTCTGTTTTGGTTTGGTATAGATAACGCGCCTACTAATTTTTAGGACTCCTTGCCCGTCCAAGCGGGCTTTAGAGCCGAAAGGAGAAAACATTGCAAAGATACGAAGTTGTGGCTATCGTTCTGGCCGATTTGAACGAGGACGACATCACCGCGTTGATCGAACGCATCCAGACCATCATCACTGAACGCAAGGGTGTCATCGCCAAGGTTGACAAGTGGGGCAAACGGCATCTCGCCTATGAGATCAAGAAACAGAGGGACGGTTATTATTTCCTGATCGATTTTGCCGGCGATGGTTCCGTTGTCAATGAAATCGAACGAAATTTTAAGATTGACGATCGCGTCGTGAAATTCATGACGGTGAAAAAAGAAGGCGCTACCACCGCCGAAGGCATCGAGCAGGAAGCCGCCGCGGCGGAAGCCAAACGCGCTCAGGCGAAGATTGATGCCGAAGCCGCAGCCGCAGAAGGAAAAGCCGTTAATCAGATCGAAAGAGCGCCGCGGGAAGCCAGGCCGCACGCCAGAAGAAACTACAACAAAGAAGAAGCGCAAACGAAAGGGGAATAAGACATGGAAACTCAAAATTCAGAAAGACCGAACAGGTATCCCCAGAAAAAGTTTTTTCACAGAAAGAAATTTTGCCGGTTCTGCTCGGACTCCAATATCAAAATTGACTATAAAAATACCGCTATCCTCAATAATTTCGTAACCGAACGGGGCAAGATCATGCCGCGACGGATTACGGGGAACTGCGCTTCTCATCAAAGAGAGCTCGCTCTGGCGATTAAACGCGCCCGGCAGATTGCGATCATGCCCTATGTGACGGCCGACGGCAAATAGATGATTCGATATCATTATTTTCGGCTGTGCTGAAAAAGCAGGGTTAAGACGTGTTATGTTCAGGACTGCGCAATTTGCAGTCATTTAAAATCAATCCAGTGGTATTTCCCGTTAAGGTAACGCCATAAACGGCGTTACCTTCTTTCGCAGCATTACCGAATGGTCGCCTGGGTAAGGTGTCGTATTGTGAGCAGTTTATCATTGTTTGGAAAACTCAAATCATCCGCGCCCCGTCATTCTTTCTCAAAACTGCTGCCCGCTGTTGTGATATTCGTTTTCGCTGCTGTTTTTGTTCCCGTTGCCGGACCGTTGTTTCTCTTTTTTCTACCGATGATTTTGTTTGTCAGCGGCATGCTCAACGGCACGTTTCGAACGTCCCTGTATTTTTTCTTTTCTTTTACGGCGCTTTTGCTTTTGTCGGTATTATTGCATCAGGACGCTCCGGCTGTTGCAGTTTTTACGATCGGGATGACGGGAATCTTCATGGCGCTGCTCACGGACAGGAATTATTCCATTGAGAAAACGATTATCTTCCCGGCTCTTTTGATGATCGGGGCCGTCTGTGTTTATTTCGGTTATGACGCGGTGGCTCTGGGAGCCCATCCCTGGCAGTTGGTGAAGAACTTTATTGCCGTCACGATCAGCGAAACAGTTAAATTTTACAGCCAGATGCCTTTGAAAGCGGAGGATATCCGTGTCATCAAGGATAATGAACAAAATATTGTCGCCGGATTTATCGGCATTTTCCCCGCTCTTGTTGTCATTTCGTCCGTTGTCGTCGTCTGGGCGAACCTGCTGTTCGGCAGGCATTATCTGTTCCGTTCCGGACAGTTTCAAAATGGATTCCGGTCGTTGGCCCGCTGGAAGGTTCCCGATATGGCGATCTGGATTTTTATTATTTCCGGAGCGTTGATGTTTCTGCCGCAAAAGGATATTAATTTCTTGAGCTTAAACATCTTTTTCATCGCATGCTTTGTCTATTTGCTGCAGGGTTTTGCCATAGTCAGCTTTCTGTTTCAGGTCAAGAACGTGCCGTTTTTTTTCCGTTATCTTTATTATTTTTTAATTGCAGTTCAGCAAATTCTTATGATACCTATAGCTTTAATCGGACTGTTTGACATCTGGTTTGATTTCCGGAAATTAATTCAAAAAAAACAGGCAACAGATTAAGGCTATACTCAATATATTCTACATAACGGAGGGTTTTCATGAAAGTCATTTTGAAGCAAAGCGTGCCTTCTCTGGGGAAGGCCGGCACATTGGTCAAAGTCAACGACGGATACGCGCGTAATTTTCTTATTCCGAAAGGCATGGCCATTGAAGCCGATGAAAAAAATGTCAAATTGTTCGAGCATGAGAGAAATACAATTTTGAAGAAGGCGGCCAAGGAGCATAAAGTCGCTCAGGATCTGGCCGACGTTCTGTCCCGCGAGACCATTGCCATTACCCGCAAAGTCGGCGAACAGGATAAACTTTTCGGATCGGTGAGCACCAAGGATATCGAGGCGGCGCTGAAGGAAAAAGGCTATGACATTAACCGGAAAATGATTGTTCACGAACATGGGGAGCATATCAAGGCGCTTGGAGAATACACGGTGAAAATAAAACTGGCGCATGACGTGGAAGCGCAAATCAAACTGAACGTTGTCGGCGAAAACTGATGCAAGCGAAGGATCCTTCATTATACAAACTGCCGCCGCAGAATATTGAAGCGGAGCAGTCTGTCCTCGGCAGCATCCTGCTGGAGAACAACGCGATTAACCGGGTGATGGAAATTTTATCGGCAAGCGATTTCTATTCCGAAGCTCATCGCAAAATATTCAATGTGATCAGCGATCTTTCTGAAAGAAATGAGCCGGTGGATCTCATCACGCTGAGCAATGCCCTGAAGGACAAAACTCTGCTGGACTCGGTCGGAGGGACGGCGTATCTGGCTTCTCTGGTGGACAACGTTCCGTCGGCGGCCAATGCGGCAAATTACGCGAAAATTGTAAAAGAGAAAGCGATTCTGCGCGGATTAATCACTTCGGCGACGGCAATCATTGACAGCTGCTACGAAACAAGCTCGGACGTCGACGATATTCTGGATAAAGCCGAGCACAATATTTTTGAAATTTCCGAAAATAAAGTACGTCAGGATTATTTCCCGCTCCGGGATATTGTCAAAGACAGTTTCCGTTCCATCGAAGATTTATATTCCCGGCAGCAGTTGATTACGGGCGTGCCGACCGGTTTTGAAAAGATCGATGACTTGACCGCGGGTTTGCAGAAATCCGAACTGATCATTATTGCCGGACGTCCCAGCATGGGCAAGACGGCTTTCGCTCTGAACATTGCCCTGCACGCGGCCATGGAAGGGCAGATACCGACTGCCGTATTTTCGCTGGAAATGTCCAAGGAGCAGCTTGCTTTCCGCCTGCTTTCCTCCGAAGCCCGCGTGGATGCCCAGCGTTTGAGAAAAGGTTTCCTGGGGGAGACAGACTGGCCGAAACTGACCATGGCCGCCGGCCGTCTTTCGGAAGCTCCTCTTTATATTGATGATACTGCGGCCATTACCGTTCTTGAAATGAAGGCCAAATCCCGCCGGCTGAAAGCGGACCGGGGACTCGGATTGATCGTGGTGGATTATATTCAGTTGATGCGCTCCAGTTACAGTCACGATTCACGGGAACGGGAAATATCGGACATCAGCCGGTCGCTGAAGGCGCTGGCCAAAGAACTCAATGTGCCGGTGGTGGCGCTTTCGCAGCTAAACCGTCAGGTCGAAAGCCGCACCAATAGACGGCCGCAGATGGCGGATCTTCGTGAATCGGGCGCCATTGAACAGGATGCCGATGTTATTGCTTTTATTTACCGGGATGAAGTTTATAACAAGTCGGACGATAATATCGACAAAGGCATCGCCGAGATCATCGTTGCCAAACAGAGAAACGGTCCCACCGACACCGTCAAGCTGGCGTTTGTGGACAAATACACGAGCTTTGAAAATCTGTCACGGGTGGAGCCGCCTGAAGGACAGCAGTGATCCGTATTTCCAGTCCGTCACCGGCCATTGAACGCCTTCTCATCTCCTGCAATTCATCCGGAATGGCAGTTCAGGGAGGGGCGGGGCACGTTGCTTCAATAAAAACGATGTCTTCCGAATTTCCCTTTTATTTATCCGAAAAGATGTAGTAAGACGTCGGGGAAAATATGCCGTAATGCGAACTCAGCCATGCCCGAAACATCCATTATTATCAGAACGAAAAATGAAGAAAAATGGATTGGTGAATGCTTAAACAGGTTATTCCATCAGACGTACCGTGATTTTGAAATTGTTATCGTCGATTCCGGATCGACGGATCGAACGCTGGAAATTATCGGGAAGTACGAGGTGAACCTGTTTCGAATTCCACAGGAACAGTTTTCCTATCCCTATGCGTTGAATTACGGTTGCTCGAGGTCGTCTGCCCGAAAATATTTTGTCTTTCTGAGCGGCCATTCTCTGACCGTTTCCCGAAACTGGCTTAGGGATGGCATTGAGAATTTCAAAACCGCCGGCAGCATTGCGGGAATTTACGGCGACGTATGGGCACTGCCGGATGGCTCCTTCTGGGAAAAAATTATTTTTAACCGGTATCAGATCATCCTGAAAAATTGTTTCAGAAGAAAACGAGTCCTGAAAAAAAAGCAAATGGGAGTCCTGGCCTTTACCAATGCAATCATCCGGCGTGATCTGTGGGAACGTTATCCTTTTAATGAAGATTACGGACTCGGAGGCGAAGACATGGAATGGGCCGATTACTGGCTCCGAAACGGGTTTGTTGTCATCCGGGACAGAAACGTCTGTGTATATCATTCTCACGGCCTCGGGTTGAAACAACTTTTCCAGCAAAGAAAAAACTGGATATCGCTTACGGAACCTCGGCCGTTCCGGGTTACCGAGTTCCGCAACAGGCGTTGAATCAGGCTCCTGACAGGATGGCCATTTCATGAGGCGCAAAACCAATCAGGCTTTTTTATTTTTTTCCCATCTTTCTTCGGAAATGATCATTCGGGCATTCGATCATATCCGGCGGGCTGTGCCGGATATGGGAACCGCCTTTTTTCTCTATGATGCCACGGGAAAAGATGTTCCGGAAAAGATTAAAAAGCTGTCTCCGTATTTGTATTCCGATCAGTGCCTGTACGACCTTGGTTATCCCGTGATAGGAAAGAAGATGATTCCGGGTCATGCGCATTTTCCTTTATTTCAGTTTTATCTGGATCATCCTGATTACGATTATTACTGGTTTATTGAATACGATGTCAGATTTACCGGTCCATGGTGGTCGTTTTTTGAATCTTTTCTGGTTCATGACGCCGATTTTCTGACCTCACATATCCGGTCATATGCGGAGGAGCCGTCCTGGCCCTGGTGGGCATTAAAACATCCAGGGCAACATATTCCCCTCGACAAAAGACTGCGTTCGTTTAATCCCCTGTATCGCATATCCCGTGCGGCCCTGTCTTTTTTGCATGACGCTTTCAGAAGCGGATGGTGCGGGCATCATGAAGTGGCGCTTCCGACCTTGTTGCATCAGAATGGTTTTTCCATCCGGGAAATCAGCGGTCGAGGCAAATACACGATTCCGGGTATGGAAAACAGATTTTATGCCGCATCGGCTCCTCATTTTAAAGGTGATTTGTCGGGAACATCGATGAAATACAGACCATCATTCTGGCGGTGCGGACGCGAAGCAAATAAACTTTATCATCCCGTGAAGCCGTTTAAGAAAGCGGTTCACGAAAATATTCTCTATTACGGAGGCTTCCTGTCTCATGCGTTGAACGATTTGGCTATGTCGGGAATCCTCCTGCGGTTGAAAATAAGACATAAAATGATTCTGGATGTTATCCAATGCAAATGGCAGAAAAAAGAGTCTTCCCGAAAACCCAGGGTAGGCATTATCATCACCAGTTTTAATCAGATCAGTTATACGGATCGGGCCCTGGAATCCTTCTACGCAACGGTAAACGAAAAAATTGATTATGAGTTGTGGCTGTTGGACGACAACTCTTCCGACGATATAGAAGGCATTTATCGTAAATATAAAAATCGGGGTGTGAAATTTTTTAAAAACAAAACGAACAACGGTTTGACCAGTTTATGGAATAAGGGCTTTGAACTCAATAAAGACAAAGACTATCTGATTCTATGCAACAATGATGTTGTTTTCTCCCATTACTGGGCGGATCATTTGATCGGTTCACTGAAAGCCTCTCCCGGCTTTGCCGTTGCCGTTCCCGTAACCAATGCCCCCGGGCATGTTCCCGCACAGCACATTGCCAATTTTGTCGATGGTTACGTGCCGAGCGATAATCAAGATGAGATCAATCTGATTTTTAAAAGGGTAAAGGATAAAATGTTTCGCAAAATAACAAAGGGAAATGGTTTTTGTTTTGCTGTCAAGGTATCCCTTCTTGCTCAAATTTCAAAACAAGGGAGTCCCTTTGATGAACGGTTCCCTCTCTACGGTTCGGAAGAAGAATTCTTTCGAAAGATTAAACCGAAAACAATGCTTGTTCCGGAAAGCTTCATATTTCATTATAAACACGTCAGCGTGGAAAGCGACTATTTCCCTGATCAGACGTTTCGCGGAAACTTAGACCAGGATGGCGTTCAAGAGAAGCGGAAGCGGTTAAATTAACACCGATTTAGTTAGAAAGCACATCATTCTTTCTTTCAATCTTGTTCGCATTCCTTTTCCGGCGTGATGTTGATCAATAATTGTTATTGATTTTATTAAACAAACCCAATATATTATAAAAAAACAGTTTGCATTAACCTTTGGCGTATTTATTGCTTTTACCAGTAATACAGCTTCATCAGTTTTAAGTTGAAATAACGTCGATTGAACAGGCACAACATGTTAAACGTCTTCCGCAAAAAAGGACAAAAAGGTTTCACATTAATCGAATTGATGATTGTTATTGCAATCATCGGTATCCTGGCGGCAATCGCCATCCCGCAGTTCATTGCCTACAGAAAAAGAAGTTATGTTGCTTCTCTCAACAGTGACGTCAAAAATGCTTACACGTTGTCTCTGGCATATCTTTCGGAAAATCCGGAAGCTACGGTGACTGCTGCCGCTTTAGAAACAGCAGGTTATACATCTTCATCAGGGACAATAATTGACGTGGCCTGGACGGATAATTCCAACTACACAATAACCGTAACCGGTCATGTAAACTGGGGCTTGACGAAGAATACCGCAGAAGTGGCTGTTGTTTCCGGCACGGCAACGCTTGTTCCCGCAAGACAATAAGCAAGATATTGAAATTGTTGAAATGTTCGCGATCCAACCGCCGCAGTTGTCAATCGCGAAACCGGTCAGGCCAATCCATCATTCACAAATCGGTCCTTTTGCTAAGGTGCTTCTTGACGGGGTTCTGATTGCATTTTACGGGTTCTTTTTACAACGGGCTTTACCGGATGATCGGGGCATGTTTGCTTCGGCGCGGTTCCTTGCAGATATGCTTCCCTGAATCTTTGAGGGCATGAAGCCGTAGCCAGATAACCGGACTTTGGATCGATAACGGTCATCTGTATTCCCGCCGGCGGAATCAAAGCCGATGGCCCGGATTGGGAATAAAAAGAACGCATAAACCGCGACCAGATATGCAGCGCTCCGTCGGCTCCGGTCAGTCCCGTGTCGGCTCCGGCATCGTATCCGACCCAAACGGCGCAAACAACATCGGGCGTGTAACCGACAAACCAGGAATCCCTGTTGCCATTCGTTGTTCCGGTTTTCCCTGAGGCCGGAAAGTAAATTCCCAGAGCTTTTGCCTTGTTTGCCGTTCCGCGTTCCAGCACGCCCTGTAAAGCGTAGCTGGCCAGGAAAGCCACCCGTGGATCAAACGCCTTTTCCCGCCGCACCGTTTTGGAAAGGATAGTTTGGCCATTGGCCATTTTTACCGAGTAGATGGAAAATGGATCAAAACGGACGCCGCCCGAAGCCATGGTGGTGTAAGCATAGGCGAGCTCGCGCGGAGTGACTTCAAAACTGCCCAGCACCATGGAAGGCACCGGTGCCAGAGGACTGACGATGCCTGCCAAACGAGCCGTTTTAAGCACCTCTTTAAAACCGGTCATGCCGGCAAGCCTTGTGGTGGCTGTGTTTACGGAATCTTCTATCGCTTTACGCATGGTAATATTGTCATATTTTTTGTTTTCAAAATTTGCCGGTGTCCATATTCCTTCCGGCGTGTCGAATGACACCGGTTTGCCGGATATCAGGGAGGAAAGGGTCATGTCTCTTTTCCCCTGCAATGATTGCGAAAGAGCCGTCAGCAGAACAAAAGGCTTGAAAGCGCTTCCTGACTGGCGATTTGCATCCAGCGCGCGGTTGAAACGGGTTTGCTTATAGTTTCGCCCGCCGACCATGGCAATCATTTCTCCCGTTGCAGGATCGACGGCGACTAACGCCGCCTGAAGCTTTTCTCCGGATGGAAAAGCCTTTGGTTCAATTTCCTCGACGCCCCGGGTCACCGCCTCATCGGCAATGGCCTGCACGACAGGATCCATGGTCGTAAAGTAGCGGTATCCCCGATGGTACAGTTTTTCGGTGCCCAGATCATCTTTGGTTGTTCGCAGAATGTAGTCGATGAAATATGATGTTTGCACAGGAGCTTTGCATGGCTTGATTCGCACCGGCCGGTTTGCTGCCCGGCGGAATTCATTTTCAGTAATCATTCCCAGATCGTTCATTCTGGCCAGAACGGCGTCGCGCCTTTCTTTCGCTGTCACGATATTTTTGTAACGGTTTGGAGCGTGGATCATGCCGGCAAGCAGTGCAGCCTCATCGAGGGAAAGGTTTCCGGCGTGTTTCGAAAAATAAAAGCGGGCTGCGCTTTCGACTCCGTAAATGCCCCGCGCATCATCCTGCCCCCAATAGATATTGTTCAAATACATTTCCAGGATTTGTTTTTTGGTGTATTTCATTTCCAGAACATACGCCAGTTCCACTTCGCGCAGTTTGCGCCAGAACATTTTTTCAGGAGACAGGAAGAAATTTCGGGCCAGTTGCTGGGTCAGGGTGGAACCGTTCCGGGCAAAATGCTGCTTTTGAGGATCGACAAATAATCCTCTGATGATTTCCAGCAGGTCAATTCCCATATGATGATAAAAACGTGAATCTTCAGACGCTATGACGGCCTGCTGCAGCGCGGGAACAATGCGGGAAAGCGCTACCGGATGCCGGGATTCCATTCTCGGACCCATGACACGGGTTATTTCTTCCGGCTCGAGGCGAAGGGAACGTAATGGTTTGCCCGCTGAAATCATGGATACAACTCGCCCGTTACGCACGGAAATTTCTGCGGGGACATATTTCCCGGCGGAATTTTTGCTTTGATGCGTTTTGAGCAATATGGTGACGCGCGATTTTTCTTCAGAGAACGTCCCGGGAACGGAAGGTTTGCCGTTTATTCTTTTGTAGGCGAGCCTGCGCAAGCGCTCGTTGAAACGGATATTTCCAAGATGCGTTCCCTTGCGAATTTCGATCGCCCGTCCGTAAAAAATAGCCGGGCCCTTCCCGATGTTTTCGGGAAATCCCCTGCCGACATCCCAGTAAAGATAACCGATGCGAAGCATCAGCATTACGGCCAGGGATAAAAGAACATATCGTCGCATCAACGATTTTTCTCCTTTGCTTTTAGTAAAGCATTCCAAGAATCATAAAAACATTCCTTCACCGGCTGTCGTGACTCTGATCCTTGATGAAAGCTTATTTTTCGTGACCTGATCTTGCAGATAATCGTATTTTTATCAAGGTAATTCCGTTGCGGAACATCACAGGATTACCTCAACCTTGTGTTCGGAACCGTCATCCGTCAGATCAATGGCATTTTCTTGCAGATTGATGCCGTCAAGGATTACTTTCATCTCCTCTTTTCTTTTGAAGATTATCCTGAAGGCAATGTGATACATTGTTGTCTTATACCGGTAACGCACTTGGAACCCGTCCCATTCCGCGGGCAGACAAGGGTCAAAACGGAGCCGGCCGCTTTCCCGTTTGAATCCCAGCAGGGATTCCACAATCAGCCGGTACATCCAGCCGGCGGCTCCGGTGTACCATGTCCATCCGCCCCGACCGGTGTGCGGCGGAACCGCATAAACGTCGGCGGCGACAACATACGGTTCGACCTTGTATCGGGCCATGGTTTCCGGGGAACTGGCGTGGTTGACGGGATTAATCATGGTCAGAATTTCCCAGGCGCGGTTGCTGTCTCCCAGAACGGCAAAAGCCATTGCCGCCCAGACAGCTCCGTGCGTGTATTGTCCGCCGTTTTCCCGGACACCCGGCACGTATCCCTTGATGTAACCGGGATTCAATCCGGCTTTGTCGAACGGCGGGTGGAGGAGCTGGACGATACCGATATCTCTGCGAATGAGATTCTGATTTAACGATTCCATGGCCAGGGGCGAATGTTTTCCGTTCCCCGCTCCCGATAAAACCGACCAGCTCTGGGCAATAGAGTCGATCCGGCATTCCTGGTTTTTTGCCGACCCGAGCATGACGCCGTTGTCGAAGAAGGCGCGCCGGTACCAGAGTCCGTCCCAGGCGTGCTGTTCGATGTTCAAACGCAATTGCAGCGCCTCTTTCGTGCAGAGCTCTTCAACGGACGTGTCGCCGCGCGCTCCGGCGATTTTCGAAAATTGCGTCAGCACCTCATATAGAAAAAATCCAAGCCAGACACTTTCGCCTTTTCCTTGAATGCCGACCATATTCATGCCGTCGTTCCAGTCTCCGGAGCCCATCAGCGGTAATCCATGACTGCCGAAACGCAGTCCTCTTTTGATTGCCCGCAGACAGTGCTCATATAAACTGGCCGATTCCGTCGATCGGGTCGGCAGATCGTAATAAGAATCCTCTTCCCGGCCGACCGGCCTGCCGTTGATGAACGGTACGGATACGTCCAGGATGTTCCGGTCACCGGTTCGCATGATGTAGTAACAGGTTGTCAGGGGCAGCCAGAGATAATCATCGGAACATTGCGTGCGCACGCCGCGTCCCAGAGGGGGATGCCACCAGTGCTGCACATCGCCTTCTTCAAACTGGCGTGAAGCGCAAAGAAGCAGTTGTTCCCGGGCAAAGTTCGGTTCGATGTGAATCAACGCCATAACGTCCTGCAACTGATCCCGGAAGCCGAAAGCTCCTCCCGACTGATAATATCCCGTGCGTGCCCAGAGACGGCAGGACAGTGTCTGATAAAGAAGCCAGCCGTTGGCCATCACATTCAGAGAAGGATCGGGTGTTGTCACCTGCAGGGCGCCGAGTTTGTCGGTCCAGTAATTCCTGACAGCCTGCAGAGCATCGGCGGCTGTTACCGGATCAGTATAAAACTGCGCCAGTTTGCGTGCCTCGCTGACATTCCGCCCCATGCCGACGGTGAAAACAATTTCTTTTTCTTCTTCTTCGAGCAGTTCCAGCGTAACCTGAATTGCTGCGCAGGGGTCCAGTCCGGCTCCGACTTTTCCCGAAAGATGCTGACGTTTCATCACGGCCGGATCTCTGAGGGTTCCGTTGCGTCCCAAAAATTCCGTGCGATTGCCGGTGACGGTTCTCATCGATGAATTGGTATTAAAAAAGACGATACGGTTGGGAAATTCCGTGTTGTAGGGATTGCGCGCAAGGACAGCGCCGCTTTGCGGATCTATTTCCGTAATAATATGCGGCGCGTTTTTTTCTCTAAGGTCTCCCAAAACCCATTCCATGTAACCGGTGACGGAGATGCGACGGGTTCGTCCCGTCCGGTTCCTGATTTTGAAGACGATAAATTTTACGGCTGCGTCCAGCGCGGTGTACACCCATGCCTCGGACTGAATAAAACGTTCCGTGTGTTCAAAAACGGTATACCCGAAACCATGCCGGGTTGTATAAGGTTCAAAGCCGCGTCGAGGCAGCGGCATGGGCGACCAGAACCGGCCGCGCTCGTCGTCTCGAATATAAAAGGCCTCGCCACTGCTGTCGCTGACCGGATCATTGTGCCAGGGCGTCAGCCGGAATTCATGGGCGTTATCCGCCCAGGTGTACGCCATGCCGCTTTCCGAAACGACTGTGCCGAAATTCGGATTTGCCAGAACATTAACCCACGGCGCAGGTGTGTTCTGGGAATGCGACGATATAATAACATATTCGCGCGAAGCGGAATCGAATCCCCCCAACCCGTTGAAGAAAAGCAAATCGTGACGCGGCGGGGCCGTTTGGAGAACCGGTGCGGCACGATGAGTTCGGCTGGGTATCAGCTTGGGTACGGCTATTTTCAAACCGCCGCGCTGCATGACCTGATTGATCAGCTTTCCCCTGCTGCCGGAGATGATCACGTGAGCCACGGTTTGAATAAGAATGCGATCTTCTTCCGGCATCTGATCGGTTGACCGGACAAAAATTCCGCCAGGCTGATCCTTCAGATCCGCGACAATGGCGGACGAAACAAGCCCCATGATTTGATCGTGCAGAAGCTGCCGGTAACCGGCGTGATCTTCATTCCAGATAATCAGATCGACGGCCAGTCCTTTCAACCGCCAGTAAGTATGCGCCTGAATAAGTTGACGCGCCAGATCGATATGAGACTGATCGGATATTCTCAGAAGCACTATCGGCAGATCGCCGGAAATGGCATAACCCCAGAGGCCGGATTGCCCGCGGCGGTTTTCCGATATAATGCCGGCGCTGGCGCGCATGGAATCATTGGGATAAATAAGCGAACTGGCGATATGGGAATATAACTGGGCGTCGGCTTCCGTAGCGTTAATTTGTCGGAGAAGCACCTGGCTTTGCGTCCAGGCCATTTCAAAAACACGGTCGGCGATTCGCCGGTCCTGATATTTATCCATCAGACTCAAGGCGTCTTCTCTGGTGGCGCCGATGCCGAAAACCATATCAATGACGGCCGATTGTTCCGGCGCGAGCGTTATCCGTGATCTGATGGAAACAATCGGATCAAGCACGGAACCCTGACTGTCCGAAAGCGTTCCAAAAAGGTCGGCGGGAGAACCCATGGCCTGGGGATCCGCCAGGGTGTTGCCGCGGCCGATAAAACGGGACCGGTCCGTTTCGTAGGAAACCTGTTCAATATCGGTTCCATGCACGGCCATTAAATGAAGCATCCATGGATTTTTTTCCCCTTCCGAACGCGGCCGGCGGGTACACAGAATCGCGCGGCGCTGTTCGACAATTTCTGTCTGGACGAAAAGATTGGAGAAAGCCGGATGAATTTTATCCGCGGCGGGATGCGTAATGACCACCTCCGCATAGCTGGTGACATCCAGGGTTTTTTGAGATCGCGACTGATTCGTGATGGTGACGCGGCGAAGTTCGATATCGTCTTCCGGTGAAACAACAATTTGCGTGTGCACGTCGACGTCGTAATCGCGACGGCGAAATTCAACCCGTCCGTCCGAAAAGATGGCCTCGTAATTGCGCGGCTGTTTCAGCGTCGGTTGATAGGTTGTCGACCATACGTCGCCGGTTTTGACGTCGCTTAAGTAACAGAAAACGCCGAAGTTATCACAGGTGGTATCTTCACGAAAGCGGGTGATGTCGATATTTTTCCAGCGGCTGTAGCCGCCGCCGGCGTTGGTCAGCATGATGTGATACCGGCCGTTGGAAAGAAGCTGCACTTCTGGAACCGTTGTGTCCGGCGTGGTGAAAATACGCACGGGATTTTCCGAAATTTCCGGCTCTTTCTGCGCGCTGATGAGTTCGGATGGCGAGGCGTAGAAAGCCACGGCCTTGGGAACCATTTCCTGAAGCAGTAATAATGTGGACTGGAATAACGGTTCCGCTTCGAATCGTTTTTGCATCGGCCGGTCGAGCAGCAGATAGGCCAGAGCCAGCAGAGTCATGCCCTGATGATGGGCCATATAAGAACGAATGACGGCATGGGACTGGCCGCGTGTTAGACGCGATGGCGTAAAATCGATGGCTTCATAGAATCCGAATCTGCCCTGAAATTCTCTGTCGGCGATTTTTTCCAGATTGAGACATGCTTTTTCCGGCTCGACCATCAAAGCCAGGGCGGAGGCATAGGGCGCGATGACCAAATCTTCAGCCAGTCCCCGTTTGAGGCCGAGGCCGGGGACGCCGAAAGCGCGATACTGATAATTGAGATGACTGTCAAAGGCATAGTAGCCCGATTCCGATATGCCCCAGGGAACGGAGCGTTTTTTGCCGTAGTTGATTTGCGCGGCAACCGCCGCTTTATAGGTCTGATCAAGCAGAGAATCCTCATAGGCCGGCATCACCAGGAGAGGCATCAGATACTCAAACATGGAACCACTCCAGGAAACCAACACAGGCTTTTTCTTCGGAGCGACCGTCAGCAGCCTGCCGAGAGCAAACCAGCTTTCCTGCGGCAATTTCCCCTGCGCTATGCCCACGAAATTGCTGAAACGGGCTTCCGCCGCCAGTAAATCGTAGAAGCTTGTGTCACGACGGGAGTTGCTCACATTGTAACCGATGGACAGAAGATTGCAGGATTTGTCAAAAAGAAATTCGTATTCGATATCGGTGAACTCGACGCACTGCCGCACCAGAGCATCGATGTCCCGCATCAGATTGACGGCGCGATTGCCGGATGCGGAAATCAGTTTTTTCAATTCGCCGATTCGCGAAATATCCACGGCCGTCAACTCGACTTTTTTGATTTCCTCCGTTTCGAACTCAAAATGTTCATACAGGCCGGTCATCTCCCTCAGCGTCATGATATCGTTCAGTCGGGGGATTTCGCGGATGATGTCCGTAAATTGCGGATCGAATATCCATGGTGTAAGGGAAAGCATTTCGTCAAGAACCGTTGTTGATTGATGAATGAAAGCGTCGGTCCAGTAGCTGATTTCACTTTGCGGATTGGGATCCGTCAGATGCAAACCCGCCTTCATTTCTTCCGCAAGCGATGTCGTTTCTTCCAGGCAGGTTTTTAACTCCGTCAGCGTTGCCGGTGGAGCAGCAACGGTGTCCACCAGATGTTTTCTGATGTGGTGCAGTTGCGCGGGAACCGTCTTCCCCGCGGCGTCGGCCAGAATCTCCAGCGTATCCTTGAGGCCGTTAAAGATTTGAAGGTCGATGATTTTTTTGTCGGGGAGAGCGTGTAATCCCGACCTTAAAATAAAAAGATAACCGACAAGATTTCCGCTGTCCACGGATGAAACATACAGAGGCAGAAGCGGATCCAACGACTGCGTATCATACCAGTTGTAAAAATGACCCTTGTATCGTTCCAGTGAATTCATCGTGCTCAGGGTATGGGACGTTCTTTCGATGAACGTCAGGATTGTAATATACCCGAAATCAAAAGCGGCTTGATTGGCTAAAAGCGATAATCCGATGTTGGTCGGTGACGTGCGATGAGCGACAACGTTCACCGGTTGTTCCTGGTGATTGTCGGGTGGCAGCCAGTTATCTTCGGGACCGACAAAATGTTCAAAAAACGCCCAGGTTTTCCGGGATGTCTTTTGCAGGAAAGTGATTTGGTGCAACGAGAGTTTTGCTTCCCGGCGCCGGGAAGGTTTGCTGAACCGCCAGGCGATGACCGGCGAGATAAGCCAGATCATAATGAAAGGAACTGCCGGTATTAAACCCGACGAGGGCGATATGAATAACCCGACGGATAACGCTGCGGCCAGGACGGGAGAGAACCACATGGCTCTGAAATAAACGGTAAGATCGCCGCGCAGGTTGTTTGTGTTTTCCGACGGGTTCCATTCGAGCAGTCGTTTGCGTGCAATCAGCATTCGCCAGAGCGTACGCAGCACGGCGTCGGTGCTGAAATAGGCTTCATAAGGCAGGCAGGCCAGTGAAAATATCACCTGTAAAAAATTGCTGCCGGTTTTTTGAACAACCGAGGTCAGATGATGTGTCAGAATGACATTGCGCTGTTTTTGAAAAACGTTGATCACCGACATGATCAACGCCGGAAGGATGATAATGCCCAGCACGGCCAATGTCCACAGCCCGGATGAGGGCAGCAATATCCACCCCGCGATAAACATGAGCATTAACGATGCCGGAATCAGACTTCTGCGCAGATTGTCGAATATTTTCCACTGGGAAAGCATGGAAAGAGGATTATCAAGCGTTTTGCCGTCGGCGGAAGGAACCCGGGACATGACCCAGCGCGCTATCTGCCAGTCACCGCGAATCCAGCGATGTCTTCTGCTGACATCGGCCTTATATTCGGACGGATGTTCTTCATAAAGCTGAACGTCGCTGATCAATCCTGATCGCGCATAACATCCTTCGAGAAGATCATGACTGAGAATATAATTTTCGGGAAGGCATCCATCCAGCGCTTTCTCGAAAGCATCGATGTCGTAAATACCTTTGCCGATAAACGAGCCTTCGCCGAAAATATCCTGATAAACATCGGATACCGCTCTTGTGTAAGGGTCGATTCCCGAACTGCTTCCATGCATGAGGCTGTAAAGGGAGCGGCTGATATCGGGAAGCGCAACGGAGACCCGCGGTTGCAGAATGCCGTAGCCTTTGCAGACCCGTTTTTTCTTTTCATCGTACTGCGCCTGATTGAGCGGGTGTGCCATGGTGCCGACAAACTGCCATGCTGCATCACGCGGCAGTTTGGTGTCCGTATCGAGCGTAATGACATACCGTATGTTGATTAATTCCGTTGTATCGCCGACGATCAGCGAAAACAGCTCTCCGCCCGGACCCTGCGTTCTGCCGCGCAAATAGGCATTCAGATCGGCCAGTTTTCCCCGCTTTCGCTCATAACCCATCCAGATATTCTCTTTGGGATTCCAGCGGCGGGGACGGTGGAACAGGAAAAAAATATCTCCGTGAAGATTAGCGTATTTATCATTAAGATTTTCAATGCCCTTCCGGACGAGATATAAAAGCCGTTCGTCATCGGATAACTTCTCGCTTTTCGCGTCGCGAAAATCGGTTAAGAGAGCAAAACGCAGATTTTCATCACGGTTGGCCAGAAAATGCACTTCAATGGATTCGATCAGCTTATTAACGTTTCGCTCGTTCAGCAACATTGTTGGAATGGCAATAAGCGTGCGGCATTCAGGCGGAATACCACGGGAAAAATCCATTCTCGGCAAAGGATGGGGCTTCACCATCAGCGTTGACAGCCAGTTGATCAGCGCCACGCTCAGATGGCTTGTGCTCGTAAGAGCAATCATTCCAATGCCGGCCAGCAGCCATCCGCTCAGGCCGCTGTTGCGGACCATCATCAGCAAAATGAAAGTGAAAATTAAGGTCAGCAGAAAAATCGATCCGACATAAATAAGCAGAGGCACCCGTCTGCAGTAGCGGGCGATTATTTCATCGGGAGATAACCCGACTTTGGCCGCGTGTTCCAGTTCCGGCAAGCCTTGATCAATCAGATAATAGCCGACATGAACCGTGTGATCCTGACTGACTTTTTGAGCGCCTTTTTTGCGGGCGAGTAATATTGCCATGCGCGCCACTTCGCTTTCCGACAGGGCGCTTTTCTTGGCGATTTTTTCCACGACATGTCGGTAGCGGTCCCGGGTGGGGAAATCCATTTTGACGTACACATCTGCCGGATCTTCGCGCAGGATCTGATCGACGAAACTCATGGTTTCGACAAATTCCCGCCAGTTCATGGTACCTAAAAACCGCAGACTGACGATACTGTTGCTCATGGAAACCTGGTCGGCTGCCTGTTGCTGACTTTCCATTTGCACAAGACTTTTGATGGTCTGTCCGTATTCGGAAAGTCGCTGTTCTATCCAGGTCAAAGGCAAAGCCAGCGCCGGTCCCTGGCCCTGCAACTGGCGTGAGATTTCCGCGACGAATGGACCGACAACCGGCGGGTTTGAACGCGCCATGTCGGCTATTTCCAGAAAGAGATTTTTAGGATCCTTATGGGCGGTGGCTGTCATCTTCTGCGCCCAGTAATCGGCCAGATCACGGTTGGCTCGATCCTTGGATATGCGCGATGCTATGCGTCGGATGTTCTCGATCAACGCCAGCCGCAGCATGATGGGGATCGCCCACAATTCGCCGATTTTCAGCACGGTGACGGTTTGATAGGAAGAAACAAACAGGCTCAACGTTTTCGAATCGATGCGGCCGTCGCCGTGGGAGATCATTTCCAGCGCTATGTCATATACGCGAGGCAACTTTGCCGACGGTCCGTTAGCCAGATGAGGCAGTTCCCGGCTGTAAACTTTCGGAAAATGTCTTCGTGCTGTGCGGATTTGTTCCTCAATCAGGTAGAAATTATCCAGAAACCATTCTTCCGCCGGTGTGACCCGGCGATTTTCCATAACGGCCCTGGTCAGTTTTTCCCGGGCTGCCAGCAGCACTTTTTCATTTTCTGACAATCTTATAAGCAACTGGTTTGACGTACGGCCCGCACCGAGTTTATGCGCTCCGGCGATGGTTTTGCCGTGCTGCCTCATCTGTTTTGAGCTGAATAATTCCGAGCGTAACAGTTCGTCGTCCGTTAATTTTTTCTTCAGATTTCCGCCGGCGAACTTACTTTTTATATTATGAAAATATTTTAAAAAAGCTTTTGTCTTCAATGATAAACGCTCCTTGTCGATGGCGAAAGACGTTTGGAAACACGTTCCTGTTGTGAAAAGCGGTTCAATAAAATATTAAAAATATTTTTAGAATCTACCTGTTGACAGCGACTATACTATTTGTTGGGTTTAAAGTAAGGCAGAGCCAGTTGCATTTTTTTCAGAGCCTGTTTCTCGATTTGACGGGCTCGTTCCCGGGAAATATTATATTTTTCTCCTATTTCCTGGAGCGTTTCCGGATCGTCGGCCATGACCCGGTTAAGAATGATATAACTTTCTCTCTCATTGAGATTGGCCAGGGCGCCGGCTATGTCACGCTGAACAAGACTTTTTTCTTCTTCTTTGATCAGAGACACTTCCTGATTGTCTCCCTCATAAGCCAGAAAATCAATATGGGAATTACCGCTCTCATCGTTGATGATTTCATGCAGAGAAACGTCGCGGGAGCCCATGCGCAAATCCATTTCTTCCACTTCGGAATCTTTGACTCCCAGGGAGGTTGCTATTTCACTGAATTCGGGATTTCTCCGGGAAAGCGTCTCCAGTTCTTTTTTTGTTTGATTCAGTTTAAAAAAAAGTTTCCGTTGGGCCTGGGTCGTTCCTATTTTAACAATGCTCCATGATCTGATCAGATAATTTTGAATGTACGCCCGAATCCACCACACGGCGTAAGAGATAAGCCGGTAACCTTTTTCAGGGTCGAATTTCTTTACGGCGTGAATAAGGCCGATATTCCCTTCCTGAATCAAATCCGCCAGTTTGAATCCGTAGTTGCGGTATTCATGGGCAATTTTGACGACAAAACGCAGATTGGAAACAATCAACTTTTCCGCGGCCGTCACGTCATTATACTTTTTTAGTCGCACGGCCAGCCTGAATTCCTCTTCCGGGGTCAGGAGAGGAAACCGATTGATTTCCGCTATATATAAATTAAGAGTGCCTGTTATGGCAGGAAGTTCCATTTTCCGATTATTCCCTTAGATTGTTAATGATTAAATACTATCCAACTATAATTTTATGGTCAAGTTATTTAATGACACCCGATGATCGGGAGACTCACGCTTCAGAAACGCAGTGCCCTGAAATTTGCATATTGCATCATCCAGATTCAGACGGATGCGGTTGCTGATGTTTCCAGCCTCCCGTCACGCCACAATGTTCAGGGATGTAAAATTTTTTCAAAAGCGAACTCAAATCACGCCGGCATGTTTTCATCATACAAAAACTTCAGAAACACAGTGTATTGAAATGAATGATTTTTAAACGGATCCCACCTTGACAGAGGCCGTATTTGTGCTTATTCTAAGTAAAATAAAAAATCAGGTGATTTTAAAATGAAATCAATAAATAAAACGATGATTGATCATGCCGTAAAGATAGCCCATGAAATTAAAGCCAATGCGCTGCTGGTGTGTGTCGACGTGATTAACGATACCGGTCTGATCATGGATGAAATTAAAAAAGACATCGGTTTTATTATTGTTTCCCGTGAAGATGAAAACATATCGGACGAAATGAAAAAAGACGCCCAAGTCCTGTATATTCCGAATGTCAATTTAACTCGCGTGGGAAAAATAAAAATTGCCATTGCCAAGGGAATTGTTCTGGGAGCTCTGAAAAGAGGTGATAAAGTGGTTTGTTTAAGCGGCGTGCCCAAATTCGGTTATGCGGACAGTATTTTTGTGATTGATGTTGGAAAAGAATTTGAAATTTTAACATCCGATTTTATTAACGATGTTATTGAGAATGTGCAACCCGAAGTATTTAATACGGTGATTAATATTGCCCTGGAACTGGCTGCTCAAGGCAGGGAAAGCCGAAAGGTAGGAACGATATTCGTTTTGGGTGACGATGAAAAGGTGATGCAGCTTTCCCGCCAGATGATCATCAATCCTTTTTCAGGGTATCCGGAAGAACAACGAAATATTTTAAATCCGGAACTGGAGGAAACCATCAAGGAGCTTTCGGCGATTGACGGAGCGTTTGTGATCAAGGAAAACGGTGTGCTGGTGACCGCCGGCAGACATCTCAGCGCCGCCCTGGACAGCAAGGATTTTCCACCCGGTCTGGGTAGCCGCCATATTGCCGCCGCCGGTATTACGAGTTTGACAAAAGCCGTCGCCATCGTCATTTCCGAATCTTCGGGCAACGTGACCGTTTTCAAAAACGGTAAGCTCTTTGTGACGATTGAAAAACCGGTGGAATAGTGAGGCAAGCTGAAGACGAGTGTAACGAAGCCTGAAGCGTAAGCCGAACTATCCTAGGAGCGAAGCGACGTAGGGTAGTGACACTCGCTGAGAGCGAGCTATGCGATGCCCGAAGCGCAAGTGGTAGAGAGATAAGCTGAAGACGAATGGAATGAAGTCTGAAGCGTAAGCCGAACTATCCTAGGAGCGAAGCGACGTAGGGTAGTGACACTCGCTGAGAGCGAGCTATGCGATGCCCGAAGCGCAAGTGGTAGAGAGATAAGCTGAAGACGAATGGAATGAAGTCTGAAGCGTAAATCGAACTATCCAATCCCGATTAATCGGGATTGGAAATTATCCCGCCAACGTAGTTGGCAGGGGCGAATGATGATTTGAAGTTCAGATTTTAATAAAAGGAAATAAAATATGCGTTTTGATAAATTTACTTTAAAAGTGCAGGAAGCTCTTCAGGAAGCCGAGTCTCTGGCAAGGTCTCTGGGACATCAATCGATTGAACCGGAGCATCTGCTGGTTTGTTTATTGCGCCAGGAGGACGGTATTGCCGGGTCAATCATCAACAAGCTCAATGCCTCCCCACAAAAAATCGAGAAGGAACTCGACGGTTATCTGAAAAAACAGCCGAGTGTCGGCGGCGCCGGCGTGGGACAGATTTATCTGGGAAGCAGGCTCAATAAAATATTCGACAAGGCGATGACCGAAGCGGCGCAGCTCAAAGACGAATACGTTAGCGCCGAACATGTGCTGGTGGCCGTTGCCGAAGAAAAAGAAGGCCAGGCCGGAAAAATTTTGCGCCAGGCGGGCATTACCCGGGAAAATATTTTCAAGGTTCTGGTGGATATTCGCGGCAATCAGCGTGTGACTGATCCGAATCCGGAAGGCAAATACCAGGCGCTCGAGCGCTATGCCCGAGACTTCAACGCCCTAGCCAAGAAAGGATCATTCGATCCGGTCATCGGTCGTGATGAGGAAATACGCCGCATCATGCAAGTGCTCTCGCGGCGCACGAAAAATAATCCGGTATTGATCGGCGAACCGGGTGTCGGTAAGACGGCCATTGTGGAAGGTCTGGCGCAGCGCATTGTTAACGGCGATGTGCCGGAAAATTTGAAAAACAAGCGCGTTATCGGTCTGGACATCGGCGCGCTGGTGGCCGGAGCGAAGTATCGCGGCGAATTTGAGGAACGGCTGAAAGCGGTTTTGAAGGAAGTGATCAGCGCCGAAGGCGAGATCATTCTCTTTATTGATGAAATCCATACGATGGTCGGCGCGGGCGCTGCGGAAGGTTCGATGGATGCCTCCAATATGCTCAAGCCCGCGCTGGCGCGCGGCGAACTGCGCTGCGTCGGCGCGACGACACTCAATGAATACCGCAAATATATCGAGAAAGATGCGGCGCTGGAGCGTCGTTTCCAGCCGGTTCTGGTCAAGGAACCGACAGTGGAAGATACCATCGCCATTCTGCGCGGTCTGAAAGAACGTTATGAAGTTCATCACGGTGTGCGGATAAAAGATTCGGCCATTGTCGCCGCCGCGACGCTGTCCAACCGCTATATCACCGATCGTTTCCTTCCCGATAAGGCTGTCGACCTGATTGATGAATCGGCATCCCGTTTGAGAATAGAACTGGACAGCATGCCTTCGGAAATTGACACCATTGATCGAAGAATTATTCAACTGAAGATAGAACTTCAGTCGCTGAAGAAAGAGTCGGATAAAACCGCCAGGGAAAGACGTGATAAGATTGAAAAGGAAATTGCCGAACTGAAAGCCAGCATGGATCAGATGAAGATGCACTGGTCCAGTGAAAAGGATATCATCAAAAAAATTCAGAATACGAAAAGTCAGATGGAGGCTCTGAAGACAGAAGAAGCCAACGCCCAGCGGGACGGTAACCTCGAAAAAGCTGCGGAAATCCGTTACGGGAAACTGGTCGCTTTAGATAAGGAACTGCAGAAAGAACAGAAAAAGCTGGAAGACATTCAAAAAAGCAATCAGATGCTCAAGGAAGAAGTGGATGCCGAAGACGTGGCCGAAGTTGTTTCCAACTGGACAGGCATACCGCTTTCCCGGATGATGGAAAGCGATGTGCAGAAGCTGATTCACATGGAAGAACGTCTCAAAATGCGCGTGATCGGTCAGGAAGAGGGCATTAACGCCGTCTCTGCCGCGTTGCGTCGCGCGCGTTCCGGTCTGCAGGATCCGAATCGTCCCATAGGCTCGTTTATTTTTCTCGGTCCCACCGGTGTGGGAAAGACCGAACTGGCGCGGGCGTTGGCGGAGTTCATGTTCGATAATGAACAGGCCATGATTCGCATTGACATGTCGGAGTATATGGAGAAGCACGCAGTGGCCCGTCTGATCGGAGCTCCGCCCGGGTATGTCGGTTATGATGAAGGCGGTTATCTTACCGAAGCCGTGCGGCGTAAACCCTACAGCGTTTTGCTGTTCGATGAGATTGAGAAAGCGCATCCCGACGTGTTCAATATTTTGCTGCAGATCCTGGATGACGGTCGTTTGACCGACGGACATGGACGGACTGTGGATTTCAAAAACACGGTCGTTATCATGACGTCCAATGTGGGCAGTCAGTGGATTCAGGATCCGACGCTGGATGATGAGGAAAAGAAGAGCCGCTCCATGGAAGCTCTGCGTGCGACCTTCAAACCGGAATTTTTGAACAGAATCGACGATATCATCACGTTCTCCGCTCTGAAACTGGCGGATATTTACAAGATCGTCGATATTCAGATGGGGTTGATTGACAAGCGGCTTAAGGAACGCAAGATGGGTGTCGAGTTGACAGAAAAAGCCAAAAACTATATAGCCGAACAGGGCTACAGTCCGGTTTACGGCGCGCGACCGCTCAAGCGTTCGCTGCAGAAGCTGATTCTCGATCCGCTGGCCATGGAAATCTTGTCGGGGAAATTTGCCGAGGGTGATAAAATTTTAATCGATCAATCCAAAAAGAGCGAAATAACGTTGACGAAAAAGTCTTAAATATTCTTCGTGGAAAAGGGGAGGAAAGAATTCATGGAAGAGAAGAAAAAAGACACTGGTTTTGTAGTAAAAGACAAACGTCATTTCGGCGATTCGGCTGAGGAAAGGCCGCAGGAAGATACGAAGGCCGCCGAGCCTGAAGAGAAGCGGGAACAAACGTCACAGGCACAGGATAGCGATTATGCTTATCCCGCGGTGAACTTTACTAACTTTGTTCTGTCGCTGAGTACCTCCGCTCTCTTTCACTTCGGAGATTTTCCGGAATCCGAGGGTGGAACACCGCAGAAAAATTTACCGGCAGCCAAACAGACCATCGATATTCTAGATATGCTTAATGAGAAAACAAAAGGCAACCTTGATAAAAATGAAAGCAGCTTGATCCAGGGGGTTCTTTATGAGCTGAAAATGCGTTACGTAAAAGAAAAGGGTTGAAATGAATTGGGTTGCGCCGGCGAAAATAAATCTTTTTCTGCGTGTTTTACGAAAACGCACCGATGGTTATCACGACATTTTTTCGCTGATGCAGAAAATCACTCTTTATGACGAGTTGATTTTTTCTTCTCGTCCGCAAGGAATCGTGCTGCATTGTCCGGGCGCTGATTTACCGACGGATGATCATAATCTGGTGGTCCGGGCGGCGAAGGCTATTTTCTCATTCTGCCGCTATGACGGGGGAATGGAAATCACTCTTATTAAGAAAATTCCCATGACTGCCGGTCTGGGCGGAGGAAGTTCCGATGCAGCAACAACATTGATGGCTTTAAATAAAATATGTTCTTTCAAGTTGAAAAAAAACGACCTGATTAAAATAGGATCGAAAATAGGGGCTGATGTCCCTTTTTTTATTTTTGGGAATGCAGCCCTGGCGTCGGGAATCGGTGATAAACTCAAGCACTTACGCAATTTGCCGCAAATGAACCTCGTTTTAATCAAACCTCCTTTCGATATTTCTACAAAAATGGTTTACGAAAGCCTCAATTTAAGATTGACAATGGAAGAAAATAATTATAGCATTCCACCGTTTTTGAAACTGGGCGACATAGTTCAGGTATTACAAAATGACCTGGAGTCAGTTTCGTTAAAAATTCATCCGGAACTGGATGAATTAAAAAAAATGTTGCTCAGACACGGTGCGCTTGGCGCATTGATGTCGGGTAGCGGCCCCACAATCTTTGGTGTATTTAGGAACGGAAAAGAGGCAAAAAAAGCCCTGGAATGCATATATAAAGAAATTCCCGGTAACCATACGATATTTTTTGCCAAATCTTTGTAATTACTCCATTTTCATCCTGAGATTGTGATCGATACCCCTCATTAAGAAATTTTTTATTGGGGCGTCGTCAAGCGGTAAGACACAGGATTTTGGTTCCTGCATTCGGA
>DAOPVC010000016.1:0-36491 GCA_035350895.1 Smithella sp.
TCGCCTGTTTCGACTGCGGCGCCGCCTGTCCCCACGGCGCCATTTCCATCAAACGGAATTTTGATCCGAAATACTTCTTTAAGAGGATTACACAATTATCGGATATGAGATATCCGCTAAAATATTAATAACGGTTTGGCCGTTCCACCGCTTTGCTGCGTCAAATCCCGGTGTATCGGTCTGAAAGGCAACTTCCGGTCTCAGGTGCTTTTGTCCGACCGCATTGTGAGTTAGCCGGAAAATCCGGATAACTCAAGATTGATATAAGAAGCCATGACTGGGGAATCCCGGGATATTCAAAACGAAAGAGACCGTGCAGAAAAATAACCTGCGCAAAAATTGCACAGGTTGAATACCTGACGACAGCATTATAATGTTTCATGGCTACAAGCTTTTATACGCCAGGCAATGTGCCTGATAGCACATTGCTCTCTTCGCATTGCTCAATTTTTCCTTCGGTCTTCAGCCTGATCCCCTGATATTTCAACCTTGAACATAGAACTTTTCTAACGGGATGAAAACAATTGACCGATAATTTTTACAGTTTCCCGCGCGGCAATTTCCGGTTTCAGCGCGGTATCGGCAATGCCCGAAACCACCTTGGTAATGTCATGATCGATTCCGCCTTTTTTCCAGATACCAATACCGGGCGCGGAAATATAGGCGGAAAACGTGTGATGCATGGTGCCGGGGCGCTCCCCGATGATATGAATGATCGCCCGGTGTTCCCTTGCGTCCGGCAAATCCCCGAACAAAATTTCCCCGATGCGGTATCCGGCCCGAACCCGGCCGCCGCGAAGAACCAGGATCTTCGGAGCGGGCTTTAAATTATACTTGTGCAGATTCTTTTCGAGGGCGGAAAGATACGGAGCCAGATGCCCCTTATCCATGATGGCGTGCGCATTCAGACCATCCGATATAACAATCTGCACCTCGCCCTGATTTTGCATTTTTGGCTCTAAATCTTTCAGCGCCGCCAGAGAAGGCTCGTCCAGGACTTCTCCTGTTTGCGGGTGCAGGATATAATCGGTTCGATCCGCCGAGCGGGTTTTCAAACGTACAGCATTGGGTATCGCCGCCACAAATGAAGGTTCAAGTTCCACCCAGATGGATTTCTTGGCATCCGCGTACAGGGCGCGAATTTCGCGATCAAGCCCCGGCTCCATTTTCCATATTTGTTTGTCAAAACCTTGAGCCAGATAAACGCCGCGGGCGCGGACTTCCTTCATTTTCCGTTTTCCCTCACGAACGATTTCAGCCTTTGATCGCTTATCGCCTTTGGCAAGCCGGAACTGATACCATACCCAAAGAGGCTCTCCGAAATGGGACGCGGGTTTTCCTTCGGCGTCAATGATGCCCAGCCGCTGAAAGAACTTCCACATCTTGTCATTCACCTTGTATCCGAACTTTTCACGAATACGCACATGATCCTGATAAGCGGTCGTCAGATATCCCAGCATGGGATCATTCTTGGTGGGCAGAGCCATCAGATAAGCCGGATTGGCGGGCATGATCTGATCCTGGCACCAGTCCAGATCATCCAGTGAAACATCCATATGCAACGTGGAACAAATATCGAGGCCGATGGTCAGGCCGTGGAGTTTGCCCATCACGATATCTTCCAGACAGCAGCGCACAAGCTGTTCGCGTGTGCGAAACACTTCCGGCCCGATAAATCCGGCCACATCGTTGACATGCACCCACGAGGCAGGAGCGCGGCCGGCCTTTTGCTGGCTTTCGGCGACTTTCATTTTCAGCAGACGGGCAAAACCATACTTGCGCGATTCATGGATGACCATATCGGTTCCCTGACCGCTGCCGTTGGTAAAATCCGCTCCCTGGCCGGTTTCAAAATAAAATCCGTATTGTCCTTTTCTTTGCGCAGCGTATTCAAGCATCTTTTCCAGAGAGAGATCGAACGTCGCGTTGGCTTTGTCGGAGCCCGCCAGGCTTTGAAACCAAACCCCCGTGGTTCCCGGCTGTTGTTTTTCCACCGCCGCCTGAATATCAATATGCGCCAGGACACTGTGAGGAATAATATCCTCAATCCCGAAAGCACGGCGAAGGTCTTCCAATGCCGTTTCCAGAGCGGCAACCGATTCCGGCGCACTGCTCACCGGATTGACACCCAGCACAACATCGCCGGTTGCGTATGACCAGCCGGAAAAAATCTGCCAGATGACATCATCGGGATGATCCGTGGGAGAATTTGGCTGAATGCGGGCGCCCATATAGCCTTTCGCGCCAATGCGGGTTCCGGCCAGCGGATGAAATATTTTTTGACCGACGGCAATGAGTTCATCATTGGACATGATTTTGACGACGCACCCGATCACATCACTGCACAGGCCGTCCAGAATCGGCTGAATTTCAGATTCGTTGCGGGAGAGCAGAAAGTTTTTCAGCTCGCCCATGGTTAGGGAACTCGTTTTCCTGACCGCTTCGGGTGAAAGATTTTCCAGCAGACAGGCATACAGCTTATCTTCAAACAACGGATGCTTCAGAATATCGCCCACGCGGGTATTGGATAAAAGCCGGCGCGCTTTGGAACGTACCGTTTCATCCGACGCGGCAACCCCGAGAATCTGATCGCCTTCCTTGAAAGCATTAGCCGCGCCGATAATCTGCTGATACGAAATCCTATCAAACTTGCCCACGGTGCGGTTCATAAAAGCAAAAAGATTTTCTTCCGGCTTGGTTTCCAAAATCCTGGCCTGCAAAAGAGGTGGAAGCAATCCTGAACTGATGAGTGTTCCTGCCATAATGCGACAAAACTTTCTTCTACTGATGCGCTTACTACTTGCTGAATTTGAATGACTATCTTTCATGACAACTTCTTATAACAATCTTTTAAAATTATTATATCAATGATTAGAGCATTAAAACAAGCCGAATAAAATGGCGCAGACATTTAGATCAAATCCAACCTTGAACTTTTAGTGAGGACTTGTTGAGAACGAGTGAAACGAAGTTCGAAAAGTTAGCCGAACTATCCTAGGAGCGTAGCGACGTAGGAGAACCTAGAACCTAGAACGGTTTTTCTTTTTCCATTCACCAGCCTTCAGTCTTTTTCTCCTTAACTCCTTAATCACTTAATACTTAATTTTTCTCATTTTATTCTTGAAATATTTCAAAATTTTGTATTCTATATATCAATCCCTAGCAATATAAATACACACTTGATGAAATGATCTTCACATGGACTTTGCACCGGTTGTTCGACAATTAATGAGTCAAGTAATCTTTATCTTAATACCCTTAGCCATTCTGATAGGAATTCTAAAATCCCCCTGGTTTAAAGGTTTGACGGGTGAATTTATTGTAAATGTTTTAGCAAAATTGATGCTCGATAAAAACGAGTATCATATAATCAAAAATGTTACATTGCCGATAGAAAACGGAACCACACAAATTGATCACGTCATTGTTTCTGTCTATGGTGTATTTGTTGTTGAGACAAAAAATATAAAGGGTTGGATTTTCGGTAAACCGCACGATCCAATGTGGACTCAAAAAATATTCAAACATTCAGATAAATTTCAGAACCCGCTTCATCAAAATTATAAACACGTAAAAACCATACAACAACTACTGAATCTTAAAGATGAACAGATTCATTCAGTGGTTGTATTTGTGGGAGACAGCACATTTAAGACACCAATGCCAGAAAATGTAACGTATGGTTTCGGCTACATCCGCTATATTAAATCCAAAGTTAGACATGCTCTCTCTTCTCCCGAGGTTGCAGAGATTATCAACAAAATAGAGACGGGAAGATTAACTCCGTCTTTAAGAACACATTCGGAACATGTAGCACATGTTCAGGAAATCAAAAGCAGTAAACAAAATAGTGTTATGTGTCCTCGCTGTGGTGCGCAGATGATTTTACGAACAGTTAAGAAGGGCCAAAAAGAAGGAGAAAAATTTTGGGGTTGCACAGCTTATCCGAAATGCCGTGTGACCAGACCATTCAACGGATAGATCAATCAAGTATGAAAGGAGTTGTTTTATGGCGATAAGCATCGTCCAGCTGGGAACTCTCAGACAAAAAAACGAAGGTATGCGTTTCGGCACCGTCAGGAGACCGCCAAGAGGCGTTCGAAAAACACAATACGCAAAGCTCAATTATTATGATGTTTGGTTGCCAAACCTGTCGCCGAGCGAGGAATTGCTTAAAAAGAAACTTGTAAAAGAAGACGGTTCGGGTTGGGAAACTTTTGCACAACGTTTCAGCGCAGAATTAAAACAGCCGGATAAATCTCATCTGCTAGAGGCATTGGCCGCATTGTCACACATAACAAACTTTTCCATTGGCTGCTATTGCATCGATGAGAAACTATGTCACCGTTCCATACTTCGCGAAGAACTCAAAAAACGCGGTGCGCAAATCAAGTAATGCTTCTTTGTTATTGTGAGCCGACTTCGGGACAATGTGCCCTGAAGCTCAGGAAACAGCTCAAGTCATTTTCGAATACTCGCGGGTGATGAATATTCTGGACGATTTTGAGCACCAGCGCCTTGTGTCATCTAGAGGAACGAAAAAATCAAAATACAAACAGACATATGAAGAAGTCAGATCCATTATCGAACAGATGAAAAAGAAATTTATAGAGACTCTGCGCTTGTCGGCTAGGAAAAAGACAAAAACTTTCATGGTTCCATCGGTGCGATTTGCCAGACCTTCGATGGCAAAGACGTCTATCCCACCATAGAAGAAAAAGCAGATTATTTACTTCCTTCAGAAAAACAGCATTTTACTTGATAAAGGCGGAAATAGAAGATTTGACGATAATACCCTTGTTACACTAACGCTCATGATTGCTGCCAGCAAGCCAGTTGAAAAGGATATCATGATTAAAGCCATATTGATCCTTTTGCATTAGAATAAAGGAAAATGGTACGTGGTTGACACCTTTTGCTTCAAATAGTATACAAAATGATCAATTTAATAAATTCCCGTATCTGTAAAAATAATGTCTTTATTTTAATCTGAATATTATTTACAAATAAACAATGAACTCAATCAAAAACAATAAAACGAAAATACGACAAGAAGCGATATCTTATCTTCTTACAAAATCATGGTTAAGTAAGGAAGAGCTGGAAGAAATTAATGCATCTGTCAGCCACTGGTTACAAAATCCTGACATAACCCTGCCTTTTTTTAATAATTCAATGCGAAATGCTTGTGAATCTTTTATCCAAAATACTTATATGCAGCAGAGCAAGATAGTGAGCAAAAATCGTATTGATGAGACAGAACCTTATTATCAACGTAAATTTGATTTTGTCGTTGATGATGTGCAATATCGACCTCCCCCCAATAGTACTTTTGCTTTCATTGATCTGTTTGCAGGAATTGGTGGTTTTCGTATTGCTTTTCAAGATAGTGGTGGTAAATGTGTTTTTTCGAGTGAATGGGATAAATATGCAAAAATAACCTATGAAAAGAACTTTGGTGAACTTCCCTATGGTGACATACGAAGAATTGTTAAAAGCGAAATACCGGATCATGATGTTCTTTGTGCTGGCTTCCCGTGTCAGCCATTCTCATTAGCTGGTGTTTCAAAGAAGAAATCATTAGGTAGAAAGCACGGATTTGAAGATGAAACACAAGGGACTCTATTCTTCGAAATAAAAGAAATATTAAGAATAAAACGGCCCCGCGCTTTCTTTCTAGAAAATGTTAAAAATTTACTATCGCACGATAAAGGTAGAACTTTTGAAATCATTCGTCATTCGCTGGAGGATATTCTTGGCTATGTTATAAATTGGGCAATCGTTGATGGTGCTCGATGGACACCGCAACATAGAGAACGTATTTTTATAGTTGGCTTTGATCCAGAGAGAATTAATATTACGAAGGAGGAAATAAAAATACCTAAAGAGCCAGCGAAAAATTATAAATATCCAGAATTAAAAGATATCATACAAAAGAAAGTTAACAATCACACTCTTGGACAAGGTACTTGGGATACTCTATTAAGGCATAAAGCTTACCATGCGAAACGAGGCAATGGCTTTGGTTATGGTATGTTGAGTTTCCCAATAGCCAAGGGAGAAGTTACACGAACTATTTCAGCCCGCTATCATAAAGATGGTGCAGAAATACTGGTTGAACAGGAAAATGACAGACCACGCCGCTTAACAATTGAGGAAGCCATGCAGTTACAAGGTTTTGATCCAAAGAAGTTCCTGTTTCCAGTGTCAAGTACTCAAGCATACAAGCAAATAGGTAACAGCGTAATTGTGCCGGCCATTCGTGATACGGCGAAATTTATTGTTAATGTTTTGAGAGGTAGTTGAATGGAAATATGTAAACTATTCAAGTCTCTTTCTCTAACCAGATTTCTTGAAGAAATAGACAACAACAGATTCGTGTGGATTGTAAAGCGTCTTTCAGGTAATGATACTGGACTTACCGGTGGTCATCAAGCAGGATTATATCTTCCTCGTATATATTTTGAACTCACATTCCCTGAAATATGTACAAGAAAAGTATATAATCCAGACACTTTTATTGACAAGTGTTATATCGTGAATGCTGATGTAATGATTAAGGGATTGAGAGCAATTTACTATAACTCGAAATTTTTCCCTGAGAAGGGACTTAGAAAGAAATATGATGAATTCAGATTGACGCGATGGGGTGGTAAAGCAAATCCAATACAAGATCCTGAAAACACGGGAAGTATTTGCATATTTGCTGTTTCCCGCAACAAAGAAGGATCTCTTGCGGTTGCATGGGTTGCTACATCCATAGATGAAGAAAATATAATAGAAAACTGGCTTGGCGAAGAAGTTGAACCTGGCCGATTTGCGATTCGCTCCACATCCAGCGCTAAATATCCCATTATCTCTGATATTATTATACCTTCCAAATGGCTGGTCAACTTTCCATCGGGTCGTGATATTTTTCAATTTATAATTAAGCATCTTCCTCGTTCAGGATGGAAGAATTCTGTTGATGAGCTTTTATTAAAGAGACGGGAGATTGAATTTCAGATTTTCGAAAAGATTGAGCAAGAAGAGGTTCTTCCTACAATAAAAAAAGGTTTTAATTCGGTAGATACATTTATTAAATATGCACACTCTATTTCCAACCGAAGAAAATCACGTGCAGGTACATCGCTGGAGTTGAATTTGGAATCTATTTTTCATGATGAAAATATAGCTTTTGAAACACAAGTCATTACAGAAAACAAGAAAAAGCCAGATTTTATATTTCCATCGGGCAAAGCATATCACGATAATTCTTTTTCATCTGATAAGCTTCAAATGTTGGCATCAAAAACTTGCTGTAAAGATCGATGGCGACAAATCCTGAACGAGGCAGATAGGGTAAATATTAAACACTTGTTCACGTTACAGCAAGGTGTTTCTAGTTCTCAACTACAAGAAATGCAGGATAATAATGTTTCACTCATCGTTCCCCAACCGTATCTTTCATCATTTCCAAAAGACTGGCGAAAGTCAATCAAAACGCTTGAGGTATTTATAAGTGATATAAAATTACAGCAGAGTAGCATTCCCAATTTGGTAAAATGGATAAACTAAAGCCTACGCATCGCAGTTGGAATATGTCTCATATTAGATCAAAGAATACGAGACCAGAAATTTTCGTACGTTCTTTATTGCATAAAATGGGTTATCGTTTCAGGCTACATGCGGCAAATTTGCCAGGTAAGCCCGATATAGTACTTCCAAAATATAAAACTGTTATTTTCGTGCACGGATGTTTTTGGCATCGACATCCAAAATGTAAATATGCTTATACTCCCAAAAGCCGGATTGAGTTTTGGGAGAAAAAATTCGCTGATAATGTTGCACGATTCAAAATTGTAAAAAAAGAACTGAAACATCTTAAGTGGAATGTTATCATAATCTGGGAATGCGAGATTAAATCTAATGCAGATATTGCAAATAAATTGAAACGTTCCATCTGGAATTAAATTAGGAACAACGCCCTTTTTTATGACGGAGAATTGGGGGCGGTTTTATTTGATTGAAATACGAGACCGCAATACTCAATCCCCAATTGGATGCTTCTTGATGTTCTGCGGAAGAAATAGAAAGTAAATAAAAAATCGTATTATCTTGCTCGTTTAACAGAAAACTAAAATTGACTCGGATAAGAAAATAAGGTGCCGTCTCTCGTTTTTTCGAAGGAGGAAATATGCAGTACGAAAAATTATTTTCGGAAGGTCGCATCGGGTCGGTAACGATAAAAAACCGTGTTGTTATGCCTCCGATGGAAGTAGGCATGGCCAATCCTGACGGCACGCCTTCGGAACAGCTGATTGCTTATTATGAAGAAAGAGCGCGCAACGGTTTGGGATTGTTGATTACCGGCATCACCCGCGTCAATGGACGACATGGCGCCACTTTGCCTCGTCAATTGGCCATGACCAGTGATCGCCACATCGAACCTTTTGCCCGCATGGTTGAGCGCGTGCATGCGCACGGAACAAAAATATTCTGCCAGCTCCATCATCCCGGCCGTCAGGGCACCTCGCTGATGACGGAATTCTGGCCGATGGTTGAATTCATCGGTCGTGTCTGGCCCGGCTACTGGAAATATTTTTTCAAGATTGTGCCGGCTATGGACAAATTTGCCAAGACCGGTCTGGTGCCTCCGGTCGTTTCGGCGTCATCGGTGGTTTGCGAACATTCCAGGCAGAGAACGCGGGCGCTGATGAAATGGGAAATCAAAGGTCTGATTAAAGATTTTATCAAAGCCGCGCATCGCGTACAGCAAACCGGCGCCGACGGTGTTGAACTGCACGCCGCGCACGGCTACCTCATCCAGCAGTTCCTGAGCCCTCATACCAACCGGCGCACGGACGAATACGGCGGCTCGCTGGAAAACCGCATGCGCGTGTTGCTGGAAATCATTCAGGGCATTCGCGCTCTGTGCGGGCCGGATTTCCCGATAGCCGTACGTCTGTCCGTTGATGAATACTACCGCTGTATCAATAAGCCCGGCCAGGGTATTGAACTGGTCGAAGGCATCGAGATGGCGCAGCGCCTGGAACAGGCCGGTATTGACGTCATTGATGTCTCCTCCGCCAATTATGAAACTTTGAACTACTGGCTGGAACCGATTTCCTACGAACCGGGCTGGCGCAGTAATCTGGCCAGGGCGGTCAAAGAAAAAGTCAAGATTCCGGTTTTGGCCGCCAATCTGATTCGCAGCGCCGAACAGGCTGAAACCCAGCTTAAAGAAGGGTACCAGGACTTCGTCTGCCTGGGACGGCCGCATCTGGCCGACGCGGCCTGGTCGCGAAAAGTCAGGGAGGGCCGCGAACAGGAAATCAAGCGCTGCATCAGTTGTCTGTGGTGCTTTGAGTCCCTGCTGGTGAATGCACTTGTCGGCCAGCCGCTGGAATGCGCTGTCAATCCGCGCCTCGGCCGTGAAAGCGAAACTGCCGAACCTAAGAAAAACGGTTCCGGCAGAGTCATCGCGATTATCGGAGCAGGGCCGGCCGGACTTTCCGCCGCTGAGATTTTAGGACTTCGCGGATTCAAACCAATCGTTTTAGAAAAGAACGCTTTTGTCGGCGGCCAACTGCAATTAGCCAACAAGCCGCCCAAAAAAGAAAAAATCAATTGGTGTTTTACCGACCTGTACAACGCCGCCGTGAAAAACGGGGCCGAGGTCCGGTTCAATGCCGAAGCAACACCGGAATCCATCAAGGCTCTTAATCCCTATGCCGTCATCGTGGCTGCAGGCGGCAGCTCTATCCTTCCGCCGATTGGGGGTGTCCGGCAACCGCACGTCTGCACCGTTACGGAAATCTTAAACGGTACCGTCAACCTTAAGGGCAAGCGGGTGGCGGTTATCGGTTCGGGCCTGACCGGTCTGGAAACTGCGGAAAAATTAGCCGAGGACGGCAATCAGATCACCGTCGTGGAAATGCTCAACCAGATCGGGCCGGACGCGTTTGTGCAGCATTTGGACGATATCCTGCCGCGGTTAAACGCGTACAAAGTTGATTTCATCGTCGGCCAGAAACTCATCAAGATTACCGCAAACAGCATTATCATGGAAAACACATCGAACCGGCAGCAAAGTGAAGAAAATATAGATTATGTGGTTCTTTCTGTGGGCGTAAAAAGCAACGACAAACTGGCCCAAGAACTCCAGCCGCACTTTGAAAGAATTTACACCATCGGGGATGCCCGCAAAGTCGGCCGCATCGCGCAGGCTGTGCGTGATGGTTTCGATACCGCCTGGAAGATGGAATAGTGAGCCCATGGAAATAAAAAAAAGGACGAGTATATTTAATTTAATCGCGCCCCCGGCGATTGGGTGATCCTGGATGTTCTGCGGAAGCAATAAAACAGAGTAGAGACGACATAAAAGAAATAACATGGTTTATTGTCTTTAAAAAAGCTGTTAATGTTTATGGGTATTGAGTCTTTCATTATTCATTTCGGCTATATTGTCATTTTCCTGGGAACCTTCTTTGCGGGCGAGGCGCTGCTGGTTCTGGCCGGGTTTATGGCGCACCGCGGTTTTCTCGATTACCCTCTCGTTGTTCTGGTGGCGATGATCGGGGCGTTTACCAGCGATCAGCTTTATTATTATCTGGGAAGAAAAAAGGGGCTGCCGTATCTTGATAAACACCCGTCCTGGAAATCCAAAGTGGAACGTATTCTGAAACTCATGCACCGGCGCCAGAATCTCGTTATTCTTCTGTTCAGATTCGTCTATGGCGTCCGTTCCGTTACGCCGTTTGTCATTGGCGTCAGCGGCGTTTCCCCTTTGAAGTTTCTGGCGCTGAATATCACGGGTGCGTTAGTGTGGACGGTGACGTTGACCTCTTTGGGGTATTTTTTCGGACATGCGGCTGAACGTATGCTCGACGATATCAAAAAGTATGAATACGTGATCATGGGGGGTATCGTGCTGGTCAGTCTGGTGTTGTGGCTGATGCATTATGCCGCGGGAAAAAGGAAAGAACGGTTGAAATTATAAGTGATAAAATAAACAGCAACAGATCGAATATAAGGAGATTGATATGAAGAAGTTAAATTACATGAGCATCGCTGATGAAGCCATGCGCAAAATCAAAAAAGGAGCTTTCTTAACAGTTAAGGCCGCGGATATGCTCAACACCATGACAATCGGTTGGGCCACTTTCGGATTTATCTGGCAAAAACCGGTGATGATGGTGGCGGTGCGCCCGACGCGTCACACGTTTGGCATTATGGAAAAAGCTCAAGACTTTACGGTCACAATACCTTCAGGCGATCTGAGCAAGGCCGTCGCTTTTTGCGGATCGAAATCGGGCCGGGATGTGGATAAAATCAAAATGTGTAATCTGGAAACGGCAGGCGGGCAGACGGTTGCATCGCCGATTATTAAGACGCCGGGGATTCATTATGAGTGCAGGATCGTTTACAAATCCGCCATGCATCCGACTCATCTGGATAAAGCTATTGATGAATCGCTCTATCCCCGGAAGGATTACCACACGCTTTATTTTGGCGAGATAGTGGCTTGTTACGAAACGGAGTAGTGGCTGAGAAAAGATAGTTCAGTGTTCAACGTCAAAAGCCAGTGTATCGTTGATGGTGGATGGAAGATGGAAGATAATTGTTCAACGTTCCAGGTTCAAAGTTCAAAGCTTAAAAACAGATTTAAGTTTTAAGTAATTAAGTAGTTAAGTATTAAGTGTTATGTTTGGATTACCACGGCGCACGAGGTGCGCAATTATTCGTAGGCATGACAAGCCGTTTCAATTTCATCCCTTGCCGGGTCTGCGTTTGACTCTTGTTTTTGCTTTTTCTTCCGCTTTTTTCTTGAAGATGGGGACGACGAGCAGGGTGTAGAGCGTCATGAAGAGGAAGCATATGGCCATGACGACGGCCACCCAGTAATTCTTGAAGAGTTCCCTCCCCAGATAGTCGCGGCTGACGTCGGCAAAGATGCCGATCATCAGGCCGGTGAAGACCACGATGACGGTTATCGGAATAGCGTAGCCCATCGGAATTTTAAACGCCCTTTCTTTATCCGGATATTTGCGTCTGAGTTTAATCACACAAACAGCCGCAACAACGTAGATGAAGCATTCGAGTGCTGCCGCCATCAGGATGACGAATAAATATTTCCCCGTGAGCAGGGTCGCAAGGCTGATAGTCGCCGCCAGGAGGGCGAGAAAGAGAATCGATACCCACGGCGTCGCATAAGCGGGATGAAGCTTGCTGAAGAAACGGGGCAGGACGTTGTCCCGTCCCATGGCGTAGGAAAACCTCGACGTGTTGAGAAGACCTGAGTTGAACGATGTTACGGAAGCCAGGATGCTCATCGCGATGAAAGTAACCGTCCCCGCCACGCCGAAAAGGTTTGTGCCGAAAACAATGTGGGGGATCGGCGTGCCGCCGGCGAGCTGCTCGGGTGTAAGGCCCGCGTACATGGCGGTGATAAAAAGAGAGTAGGTAAGCGTGAGCAGGCCAATGGCCCAGAGCATGCCCTTGCCGATGAGCCGGTAGTCGGTGGTTTCCTCGGCGAGCGGCGTCACCCACTCGTAGCCGACAAAAAGAAAAACACCGACGCCTGCCGCCTGAAGGATGTTTCCCAGTGTGAATTTGGCGCTCTGCGCGGCAAGGCTGAAGTTGATGTCATGCGTGGCGAAGGTATAAATGGAGACGCCGATCATGAAGGCGACCATGCTGTAGGTCATGATATCCTGGACAACGCCGGTGATGTAAACGCCCCGCAGGTTGATGGCCGCCACAAAGACGATGAAGAAAAGAATCCAGATCAGTTTGTCGTAGAAGGGACTGAACAGGTGAAAGGTATTGGAGAGCACGCTCGCGAGCAGGTAGCTTTCGGCCCCGACCATGGAAATGCCCAGAATGACGTAGAACATGCCGATAATGATGGCCGCTTTTTCATTGAACGCGTTTTGGATATAGAGCTTGATGCCCGCGGCTGTCGGGTACAGCGATGTCAGTTCGGAAAAACACATGGAGGACAAGAGGCAGAGAAATCCCGCGACGATGATGGAAATCCACGCAAGCTCGCCCACAAGGATGGTGGCCACCTGAATGCCGGCCAGATAGCAGGACGTGGCGATGGCCATTCCCGCGGATGTGGAGATGACGGTCCGGAGTTTGATGACTTTCTTCAGTTCGGTCATGGTTTTCTTCTACGCTTTCTTCTATACGTCGGGCCAGATGATCATGGTGATGGCATCCAGCCGGACAACGTCTTCCTGACTGGCCTTGACGCGGATTTCTCCCGCGAGATATTTCTGGGAGGGATTCAGGTCTCCCCAGAACATGTCGCAGAAATTTTCGCTGGTCGTGGTGACAATGATGTCGGGCGTTCCGTTCGTGCCCGCTTCAAAGGAGACGATTTCGCCCTTGATGACATTCATGGTGAATTTGTCTTGCGTGTCTTCCGCTATGAAATGAAGCAGCTTCGTCCAGTCGCGCTGCATCTTGCGCAATCTTTTGTTTTCGTTGCACTGGACCTGGTAGTCGGTCAGCGCTTCGAGAATTTCCTGACTTGTTGCCATGTGTTTCCTCCTTTTAGTGAAACTCCAATTCCGAAAGCGTAGCGCAACGGAATTGGTTAGTTGAACAATCCCGCAAAGCGGAGGGTATGAACCTTAAAAAATTGCTTTGGGGTTCATACCCGTGGAGTTAATCGTTTTTGCCGAGGCCCGCTTCCCCGGAAAGTTCCTTCATCGAATCCGCAAGCGCGTTGAGCACAAAATCAACTTCCTCCGGCGAGATCACGAGCGGCGGCATCAGCCGGCAGATGCTCGGATCGTTTCCGGTGTAGATGGCGATGACGCCCCGGTCGGCCAGTTTTTTCGTCATGCGCGGCCCGATGGATTCGTTGGTGTACTGCAAGCCCATCATAAGACCCTTCTGACGCACCTCCAGCAGAAACGTCGGATATTGCTTGAGGAACGTTTCGAAGCCCGCCCGGAATCGCTGCCCCATCTTTTCGGCGTGATCGGCAAGGTTGTTTTTTTGGATGTAGTCGATGACCGCCATGCCCACGATGCAGCCGAGGTCCGAGCCGCCGAACGTGGAAAGATGGATGAACGGGTGGGGAATGAAAAAATCCTGAATCTCCTCCTTGAAGATGGTTGCCGAAATGGGATAGACGCTGCCGCCCAGTGATTTGGCCACGGTCATGATGTCCGGGACAACGCCCCAGTGCTCGGAGGCGAACATTTTTCCGGTCCGCCCGAAGCCGGTCTGAATCTCGTCGAGAATGAGCAGGATTTCGTGCTCGTCGCAGAGTTGGCGGACCTGCGGAAGGTAATCGTCGGGCGGAATGTTGATGCCGCCTTCACCCTGGATCGGTTCCAGGATGATCGCCGCCGTGTCGCCGGTGATGGTTTTTTTTATGGCGTCGATGTCGCCGAAGGGTACCCTCTTGAATCCCGGGATCAGCGGTTCGAAGGGTTCCTTGTAGGCGTCACGCCCGATGGCGGAAAGCGCGAACCCGGTGTGGCCGTGGTAGGCCTTCTCGGTGTAGATAATTTCTTTTTTCATGGTGTAGCCGCGTGCGATTTTGATGGCCGCGTCGTTGGCTTCGCCGCCGCCCGCGCCGAAGATGGAGCACTGAAGATCGCCCGGTGCGATGTCGGCAAGCTTCTTGGCGAGATCGGCTTTCGGTTTGGAACACAGGAGGAAAACGCCGATGTCATAGGTGTCGAGCGCCTTTTTCAGGGCTTCAATAATATCGGGGTTGCGCCGTCCCACATTCATAATGCCGGAGCCGGTCTGGCAGTCGATGTACTTTTTCCCCGTGATGTCCCAGACGCTGACGCCTTCGCGTTTCTCTTCGATGATGTCCAGCCCCGCGGCTTTCATGGTGCGGACCTTCATCGGGCCGATGTATTTCGAGAAATCGGCAAGGGCCTGGGCCTTGATTTTTGCGGGATCGCTTTCCATAACGTCACCTCCGTGATGATGCGTTTTAAAATCCGGTGATACTTTCTCTTTGTCGGGGGACCAACGGCATGGCTTCCCGGTGCAAAACATTATTGTAACGAATTGTAACGATAGGACTGGGATTGTGTAATCTAATTCATCGGAAAGGTCAAGAATTCCGGTAAAAAAATCGGATTGACGGACGGGTAATCCAGAAGGCTCTCTGGTGGTTGTGTCCCACATGGCTTTGCACGTGGGATAATTCGACGAACCAATCTGACGGCGTTTCACTGGCCATATTGGAGTCTCATTAAAGCTTGGGTCTCATGATCAGCGAGTCTCATTATCCCACTACGCTGCGCTTCGGGGATAGCTCCCAATCCCGATAAATCGGGATTGGATAGTTCGCCTTACGCTTTAGACTTCGCTACGCTTGTCTTCAGCTTGGCTCACTACCACTAACGCTTCGAATTTCGCTACACTCATTCTTAGCGAGTGTCGCTATGGCTGGTATCCCACGTCGCTACGCTCCTGGGATAGTTCGCCTTACGCTTCGAACATCGCAAAGCTCGTTCTCCTACATCGCTTCGCTCCTAGGATAGTTCCACCAACGTTTCGAACGGCGTTTCACTTGTTCTCAACGGGTGTCACTATCAGCTTGGCTCACTACCACTAACGCTTCGAATTTCGCTACGCTCATTCTTAGCGAGTGTCACTATGGCTGGTATCCCACGTCGCTACGCTCCTGGGATAGTTCGCCTTACGCTTCGAACATCGCAAAGCTCGTTCTCAGCTTGGCTCACTAAGTTCTGCCCAGCGGTGGTAATAGCGATCGAGGGCTTCTTTGTCTGAAGCAATTTCCTGCGTTAATTTGTGGAGTAAAACAAAGTTGCTGAAGTTTTCGGGATCGCCAAGCTGTGCTTCAAGCGATTTGATTTTTTCGTCTAGAATTTCAATTTGTTTTTCTACGTTTTCCAGTTCCAGTTTTTCTTTGTAGCTCAGTTTTGTTTTTTCTTTTTTAGGTTTTGTATCTTTATTCGTTTTGGGGGTTTTGCCGGCCTTTTCTTTTTTGTTTGTTTTTAAACTTTCCTCCCATTGTTCGTAGTCGGCAAAGCGTTCCGCTTTCCCGTCGGTTGTGAAGCCGATAAATAAACCGCACACTCTGGAGATCATGTAACGGTCATGCGAAACAATCACCAGCAAGCCGCCGAACTCCAGAAGGTTTTCTTCGAGCGCTTCAATGGTTCTTATATCCAGATCGTTGGTCGGTTCGTCCAAAAGCAAGATATCCGCCGGTTGCAGCATCAGCCGGGCAATTAATATTCGGGCCTGCTCTCCGCCGGACAGCGAAGCGATGGTCGAATCAATCTGCGCCGGTTCAAAACCGAATCGTTTTATCCACGAAACCAGATGCACGGATCTGTCTTTAAATATCACCGTGTCATTGCCGTCCGCCAAATATTGCTTGACGGTTTTTTGCCGATGCAGGGATTCTCTCAACTGATCGAAATAAACTATTTTTAAATGGTCGGCATGCTCCACGCTGCCCGTATCCGGCTCTATTTTTTTACTGAGTAATTTCAGCAGGGTGCTTTTCCCGACGCCGTTTCCTCCCAGTAATCCAATCCGCAGGCCTGCGGTAAAGTTGGCGGTAAAATTTTTCAAAATATGGTTATCGCCGAATGATTTGCTGATATTTTTGACTTTAACCAGCACTTTGGTTTTTCTGTTGGAGGCGCTGAATTCTATGCCGGTCCGGGATGTTTGCTTCCTCTCTTTTAAATCCGCCAGTTCTTTGATTAAGTGATGGGCTTCGTCTGTCCTGTATTTCGCTTTTGTCCTGCGGGCTTTGGGGCCTCTTCTTAACCACTCGATTTCCGCCCTGACTTTGTTGGACAGTGCGGCTTCGAGCTTGTTTTGCTGCTCGATATAGAGCAGGCGTTTTTCTAAAAAATCGTCGTATCTGCCGTTGGATTGAAAAATATGGCCTTCATACCGTTTGTTGATTTCCACAATTCTGTTGGCGCAGCGCTCCAGCAGGAACCGGTCGTGGCTGACCATGACCCACGTAAATCTGGCGGAGCCTAAAAAGTTTTCCAGCCAGGCCAGCGCCTGATAGTCCAGATGATTGGTCGGTTCGTCCAGAATCAAGAGGTCCGGTTCGTTAACGATCCCGCAGGCAATATCCAGGCGTTTCGACCAGCCGCCGGAAAGCGTATTCACCTTTACGGTATAATCGTCAAAGCCGACAAGGCTTAACGCAGTGGCTGTTTTTACGTCGGCATTTTTGAAATCGGTGGTCGCCTTGTCGGCAACAATATCCCACACGGTCGCCTGGGCCTCGTAGTTGCTGACTTGCGGGATATAGGCGGTTTTTAAATTTTTTCTGACGGCGACATTGCCGGTATCGACTCCTTCCAGATTCACCATGATTTTGGTCAACGTGGTTTTTCCCGTTCCGTTATCGCCGATGATTCCCATCCGGTCGCCTTCGTTCACCGTCAGGGAAAGATCGGTGAAAAGAGCTTTGGTTCCAAACGATTTGCTGATTTTGTCCAGGTTCAATAATACGGCCATGCGCGGGACTATATATAAAAAACTTTTTTAGCTCCAGAAAAAAGAAGTTCAATGTGATATGCTATGGATAGAAAGCAACGGAAATAAGAAAAAAGGAGTCAGGAATCATGGGAATCAGGAAAGTATTTCTTGCATCAGTGTGTGCAGCGGCAATGATTGCGACGATGGCCTTATCCAGCTATGCCGCGGGAAGTCCGGGGAAGATTCTGGATATGACGTATGCTTATGACGAAAATACAATCTACTGGCCGAACGCAACGCCGTTTAAATTGACGCCGGAGTTTCATGGCCTGACCGATAAGGGGTACTGGTATGCGGCAAACTTTTACGCGGCGTCGGAACACGGCGGCACGCATGCCGACGCGCCGCTTCATTTTGCGGAAAACGGGCGCACCTTTGATCAAATTCCTCTGGCGGAATGGATTGGACCGGCGGTAAAAATCGATGCACGACAGCCATGCGCCCGCGATCGGGATTATCGTCTGTCGGTGGAGGATATTAAAAAGTGGGAGAAGCAACACGGCCGAATTCCGGCGGGGGCGTGGGTGATTATGTACACGGGAATCGGCACGCAATTTTATCCCGATCCGACTCGTGTTTTGGGGACGGCCAGGAAAGGTTTGTCGGCGATTCCGGAATTGAGTTTCCCGGCTTTTTCGCGGGAAGCGGCGGAATTTCTTACGAAGGAACGAAACATCAGAGGCATTGCCATTGACACGCCGAGCATCGATTATGGCAAGTCGCAGGACTTTCGGGTCCACCGCGTAATTTGCGGCGCCGATAAACTTGCGCTGGAAAATATCGCCAATTTGGATAAACTGCCTGCGAAGGGCGCGACATTATATGTGATTCCCATGTCGATCAAAGGTGCAACGGGAGCGCCGGCCAGAGCGTTTGCGATCTTTCACTGATTTTTTTTAGTGAAAAGCGATGCGTGAAGAGTTAAAGGGAGAAAAAATAGATTGTCACACCACCGGAGGGGTGGTCCGCAATGACAATTAGAGAGGTGGATCATCATGACGATGACGGATGAAATTGAAGGTGATATTCTGGAAGCGGAGCTTGAGGACGACGCTCTGGAAAAGAGAATGAGAAAGCTGGAAGCTGATGCTGCGCGATTGCTGGATCACTCCACGGAGTTGATTCGGGAAATGACGAAGGGAAGGGAACAGAGGGAAAAGCAGCAGGAAGAAGAACCGGTGACTGGTGAATCGTAAATAGAAAGAACGGTTCTATGTTCAATGTTCCACGTTTAACGTTGTAGAAAAATTATATGGCGATCTATATCGTTCCTGTCAATAAACTCAGTGCGCAGGCGTTAAAAGGGGTGATTGAAGAATTCATCACCAGAAGCGCTACGGATTACGGTGCGGTTGAGGCTTCCCTGGAAACAAAAGTTAAGCAGGTAAAAAACAAACTTAAAGACGGTTCCGCCGTATTGGTTTATGATGATGAGACGGAAACGACCAATATTTTTTTAGCGGATAATCCGATTTTAAAAAAGGTGCGTGGTGAAGAGTAAAACGAAAAAAACAAGCGCGGGAATTCTTTTGTATCGCCTATCGGGTGACGGGCTGGAAGTTTTCCTTGTTCATCCCGGAGGGCCTTTTTGGGCGAAGAAGGATGAAGGCGCGTGGTCGGTTCCCAAAGGGTTGTTCGAAGATGACGAGAATCCACTGGAAGCGGCCAAACGCGAATTTCGTGAAGAAACGGGTTTTGATATCAGCGGCGATTTTATGGCATTAACGCCGCTGAAGCAGCCCAGCGGGAAAGTGGTTCATGTCTGGACGGTTGAGGGTAATATTGATGCCGCGTCAATTAAGAGTAATATGTTCTCGATGGAATGGCCGCCCCGTTCGGGGAATCAGCAGGAATTTCCGGAAGTGGATAGAGGCGGCTGGTTTACCATTGCGCAGGCGCAGGTAAAGTTGCTGCCGGGACAGCGCGGTTTTCTGGATGAACTGCAAAGGAAGTTGGTTAATAGTTAATCGTTCATAGTTGATGGTGTCCGGTATAAGGAAAACGTTATGATTGCCAGCCGGCGCATCAGGATCCAGTCAAAATTGAAATAGATTCAGCCCGCGGCTGTTTTCAGAAAGGAGATCTCGTAATGAGAAAATCAATCTTTTTTATCTTAATCGGCAGTTTGATGGTTTTGTGTTTTAGTCTCGGGGAAGCGCAAGCCCAGTGGCCGCGCATTGTTCCTTCCAAAGACGGCACGCCGGTTTCCTATGAAGTTTACGGCACGGGAGAACCGACGCTGGTATTTGTTCACGGCTGGTGCTGTGATTCCCGTTACTGGCGCAATCAGGTTGCATATTTCTCTCAAAAGTATCGTGTGGTGATGCTTGATCTCGCCGGTCACGGCCATTCGGGTATGACGCGCAAAACGTATTCGATGGCGTCTTTCGGCGAGGATGTACGGGCGGTGACGGAGGCCGCCGGCGGCAGCAGAGTGATTCTGATTGGTCATTCCATGGGCGGTTCGGTGATCGCGGAAGCGGCCCGGCTGATGCCGCAGCGTGTGATCGGTTTGATCGGCATCGATACGCTGGAGAACATTGAATATGCGCTGACAAAAGAAAAGTTCCAGGAGATGGCTGGCCCTCTGGAAAAGGATTTTCCCGCCGGAAGCAGGAACTTTGTGGCCGGGATGATTTATCCCGACACCGATGCTCAACTGCGCGAGTGGATTCTGGCGGATATGTCGTCGGCGCCGCCTGCGGTTGCTCTGGGCGCGATGCATGAAATGATGTCGCAGTACATCACGGGCGAAGCGGCGAAGATATTCGAGCAAATCCGCATTCCTGTTGTCACAGTGAGCGGCGATTTGTGGCCCATCAATGATGAAGGAAACCGGCGGCATATGTTTTCTTATGATGCCATTGTGCTGAAAAAAGCAGATCACTTTCTGATGATGAACCGTCCGGACGATTTTAACCCCGCTCTGGAGAAGGCCATCCGGATGATTTTAGAGAAGCAGGGAAAGATAAAATAGATTAATTTTTAAAGACGGATCGGCAAAAGCAGAAAGGAGACGTGCATTGAAAAAATTACTTTTACTCATGGGCGTCGGGATGGTTGCCTCTGTTTTTGGCTTCGGTTCTTTAACGTTTGCTGCCGGGCCGGCGTGGCGCTGAGAGATTAAAACAGGCAATATATCAGAGTGTTACACGCTTCGCCTGTTTGTCCCGGATCGTTGAAAAATGTCTCCATGAATCGTGAAAAAATCGCTTGAACATACGGTGGAAAGCCGATATAGGTCTAGCGGCTTTGTTCAAATGAAATTCGATGATGTTCAGTGGTATTCAGGATAACAAATCTAAATAATTTTCATGGAGCATGAAAACATGGTTGGCACATTGCGCAAATCTTTAGAGACAATTGAGGATTATAAAACAGCGAATCCTCATTATTCTGAGCTTCTGGATATCATGGCCGATATTTTGATTCTGCGGGAAGAATATATGAAGAACATGACGGATTCCATTTTCAGTGTGGATGAGAAATTAATTTCTCAGAAAATGCTGGGCGGACTTCCGTTGATTGACCTGACGGGAAAAAAATTCGATCTGAAGCGTCCCCGGGAATATTTTGATTCCCTGATTGCCGCCGCGGAAAAAAGAATGCCCGAACTGGCGCAAAGCATTCAGGAGATCGTGAATGATCCCGAGTTCGACTGGGAGCAGGATATTCGCGCATCGTTCGACCGCAAAGCCGAAGAACCTGAGCCCAAAGAATCCAAAGAGGAGCGCGAAACCGAAAGCCACATTGACCTGGTGGAGCTTTTTCTGGAAGAAAGCCTGCGGCCGGAACTGGAAGTTATTGCCAAAAAGTACGAGAAGGCCGTCGGCAAATCGGAGTGGTCCGAAGGATACTGCCCCATTTGCGGCAAAGAGCCGAAGATCGGTGAAATCAGAAAGGATGAGGAGGGCAAACGATATTTGTTCTGCCATCAGTGCGGATGCAAGTGGTACTTTCATCGCATCAAATGTCCTTTTTGCGGCAACGATGAACAGCATTCCCTGGCGTATTTCGAAGTGGAAGGTGAAGAGCGTTACCGGGTGGATGTCTGCAATAAATGCTGGCGTTATATTAAAACAATAGAATTGCCCAAATCAAGCGAAGAACCGAATATGGATGTTGAGGATATCGCGACGTTACACCTGGATATGATTGCTTTTGAAGAGGGTTATAACTAGTGGGGAAACTTCCGCTATGGGGAAGTTTGAAAATCCCGCCTCTCCTTTTCCGGGGAGAGGCGGGATTTTTGTTTTAGGCGCTTTTTATGGAAACTTTCGTTCCCCTGGCTTTGGCGCTCTGGCTCTTGGGAATCTTAATATCCAGAATTCCATTCTTGAAACGCGCTTCCGCTTTGCCGGATTCAATCTCCGCTTCCAGAGGAATCACCCTGCAAAATGAGCCGTAAGATCTTTCCATGTAATAGTAGTTTTTATCTTTGTCTTCCTTCTCTTCTTTTTTCTCGCCTTTAATGGTCACCGAGTCGCCGGTGACGGTAACGTCGATATCTTTTTCATCCACACCGGGCAATTCGGCCTTGATGATGAATTCTTTATCGTTTTCCTTCACATCGACGGACGGAGAAAACAAGCCCTCTCCGGCACCGGCGAATCCGCGCGGCGCCAAATCAAATCCGCGGAAAAAATTCTCAAATAAACTGTTCATTTCCCGCTGCAAAGAATAGAAGGGATGGCCGATGTCTGATCTTGTTTTCCGGGCTATCTCCGGTAAAAAACTCTTCATTTTCATAATTAATCATTTCCTCCTTTCTTAAAACTTAAAACTTTGAACGTTGAACCTTGAACCTTTTTACGCCGCCTGAATGACGATCTTCTTCGGTTTTACTTTCTCCGCTTTCGGCATTTCGAGCCGCAAAACGCCCTGTCGGACCGTCGCTTTGATTTTATCCCTGTCGATTTCATCGGATAACGTGAACGTTCTTTCGTAGTCGCCGACTTCATATTCGGAAAATACCAGGCTGTAGTCTTTCACCTTGCCGTTGTCTACCCGTCCCGAAATGGTCAGGATATTCTTTTCCAGTTCTACATCGACCGTATTCTCATCGACTCCCGGCATATCGGCAATCAGAAAAAGCGCGTCTTTCGTTTCGTAAATATCCACACGCGGCAGAAAGGTCTTTACGTTGCGGATTCTTTCCATGGCCGCCGTGTTTTCAGTTTTTTGCAGGTCTTTCTCGGACATAAATCAATGACCTCCTTTATGAATTAATTTTGATTTTCCTGGGCAAATCTTCCTCTTGCCTGGGCAGGGTAATTTTTAAAATTCCCTTCTCATACTTTGCTTCGACCGCTTTCGGATCGACCTGGAAAGGCAACTGGACATTGCGCTGAAAACTTCCCAGTTCTCTTTCCTGACGTAAATACGTTTCACCTTCCTTGATCGGATCGGCTTTGCTGATTCCGGAAATCGTCAGATTCGCGCCGGTGACGGATACATTGATGTTTTCCGGATCAATACCCGGCACCTCTGTGGTCACAATCAGGCTGTCTTCTTTCTCCCATACATTGATGGCGGGGTAATCCAGTGTCGCGCTTTGTCCGACATTGGAAAAAAGCCTGTTAATTTCGCGTTGTAAATCGATGATTTCCGGAACGCTGTCCGCGAACCTCTTCATTCTCCATATACCCGGACCGAACATAGATTTCACCTCCTAATGAGACTCCAATTTCAAAAGCGTAGCGCCTTGAAATTGGTTAGTCGTAGTGAGTCCCAAATTCCAGAAGCGTAGCGCACTGAAATTTGTTGGACGAACTATCCAATCCCGATTCATCGGGATTGGGAATTATCCCGCATCAGCGGGGCTTGCGTCATTTGTCATGTAAACATATGCTATTATTGGTATTTTAACCTTTTTCAATCTAAATATATTTACTAAAATTCATTTGTCAAGGTTTGTACAGCTGCATCGTACTGTCAATCGCCGTCACCGTTAAAACTAAAATATCTACTGAATAAAAATAAGAAATTTACGCTGTTCCCTTGACATGCAATATACCCGTAAATATATTAAGTCCGCTTCCGGATAGTGAAATTAATAAATTCCTGAAAGAGATAAGTATGGAAGATTACATAATAAAAACTTTTAAAGAAAGTAACCGAGTCAAAGAGAACTTTTTGAATGAAAATCTGGGCAGGCTGGTTAATGTGATTGAAGCAATAACGACCGCCCTGAAGGCAGGGAACAAGGTTCTGATCTTCGGTAACGGAGGTTCGGCCGCCGATGCCCAGCATATCGCTGCGGAATTTGTTAATCGTTTCATGATCGAGAGGCCGCCGCTGCCGGCAATCGCGTTGACCACCGATACGTCGGTTATTACGAGTATCAGCAATGATTATGATTTTGCCGAGATCTTCAGTAAGCAGATCAGAGCGATCGGTCAGGCCGGGGATATCGCCTGGGGCATCAGCACCAGCGGTAATTCTCCCAATGTTCTGAAAGGTTTGGAAATGGCCAAGAAACTGGGTCTCGTCACAGTTGCTTTTACGGGCAAGGATGGCGGCGATATCGCCAAGGTGGCCGACTTTTCCATTAACGTTTCGTCCAACGTGACGGCAAGGATTCAGGAAACGCACATTACGGCCGGTCATGCGATTTGCGAACTGGTGGATATCAAACTATTTCAGAAGCCTGATTTTAAATAATCGGGTGGTTTTTCAGAGGTAGGCGTGAAAAGTAAAAAGGAACATTCTGAACATATGGCTAAAGAGTCTCAATCCGGTGAGCGTCATAAAGAAAAAGGCGCAGCTGAAAATCAGCATTATGAGATCGGAGAATTGGAGAAAAAGCTCGAAGAAAAAGAAAAAGAAGCGACGGCCAATTACGAAAAATATCTGCGGGCGGTTGCCGATTTTGATAATTATAAAAAACGGGCAATCAGAGACAAGGCCGACGCCATAAAGTACGGCAATGAAGAAATTATCAAGGACATTCTGCCCTTTATGGACAGCCTGGACCGGGCGCTGGAACATAATACCGGCGATGTCCAGTCTTTTAAGGATGGGGTTGCCCTCATTCAGGAGCAGCTTCTTTGCTGCCTGAAGAAGCATGGTGTGGAAAAGATTGACGCCGCCGGACAAACGTTTGATCCGAATTTCCATGAAGCCTTGATGCAGGTGGACAGCGACGAACACGAGGACAACAAGGTCGTCAACGAAATGGAAAAAGGTTATTTGCTCAACGGCCGGCTGATCAGGCCGTCAAGAGTTTGTGTATGTAAAAAAATAAAAAAAGAAAACAATTTAAATCATATAAATGATGAATGTGACATAATTGAGGATACAGGAGAATAAGGAGGAAAATATGGGAAAAATTATCGGAATTGACTTAGGAACCACAAATTCCTGCGTGGCTATCATGGAAGGCGGAGATCCCGTCGTTATCGCCAATCAGGAGGGAAACCGCACCACGCCGTCCATTGTGGCTATTTCGGACAGCGGCGAAAGGCTGGTCGGGCAGGTCGCTAAAAGACAGGCGATTACCAACTCGGAAAATACTGTCTATGCCGTCAAGAGATTGATCGGCCGCAAATATGCATCAAAAGAAGTTCAGTATGATATTAAGACAATACCTTATAAAATCACTGAAGCGTCCAACGGCGACGCGCAGGTTACCGTGCGCGGCAAAAATTATTCTCCGGCGGAAATCTCGGCAATGATTCTCACCAAGATGAAACAGACGGCCGAGGATTATCTGGGAGAAAAAATTCAGGATGCGGTGATTACCGTTCCGGCCTATTTTAACGACTCGCAGCGTCAGGCGACCAAGGACGCCGGCAAGGTGGCCGGACTGAATGTCCTGCGCATCATCAATGAGCCGACCGCCGCCGCGCTGGCGTACGGTCTGGATAAAAAGAAGGATGAAAAAATAGCCGTTTTCGACTTGGGCGGCGGAACATTCGATATTTCGATTCTGGAACTCGGCGACGGCGTGTTCGAAGTTAAATCGACGAACGGCGATACCCATCTGGGCGGTGAGGATTTCGATCTGCGCGTCATGGACTATCTGGTTGCCGAATTCAAGAAGGATCAGGGCATTGATTTGAGAAACGACAAAATGGCTCTGCAGCGCCTGAAGGAAGCGGCGGAAAAAGCCAAGATGGAACTTTCCACCACCATGGAAACGGACATCAATCTGCCGTTCATCACGGCGGACGCTTCCGGTCCCAAACATATGAATATGAAGCTTTCCCGCGCGAAGCTGGAATCTCTCGTGGAAGAGCTGATCAATAAAGTGGTCGGTCCCTGCCAGACCGCGATGAAAGACGCCGGTATGTCAACCAAAGATATCGACGAGGTTATTCTGGTCGGCGGCATGACCCGCATGCCGCGTGTTCAGCAGAAGGTCAAAGAGATTTTCGGCAAGGAACCCAACCGGGGAGTCAATCCGGACGAAGTGGTCGCCGTCGGTGCAGCCATTCAGGGCGGCGTTCTGGCCGGAGACGTTAAAGACGTTCTGCTCCTGGATGTCACCCCGCTTTCCCTGGGTATCGAAACCCTGGGCGGCGTGATGACCCGACTGATCGAGAAGAACACGACGATTCCCACCAAGAAAAGTCAGGTTTTCTCGACGGCGGCGGACAATCAGCCCGCGGTGAGCATTCATGTTTTGCAGGGCGAACGCCAGATGGCGCAGGACAACAGAACGCTGGGGCGCTTCGAACTGGTCGGCATTCCCCCCGCGCCTCGCGGGATGCCGCAAATTGAGGTTACCTTTGACATTGACGCCAACGGGATCGTGCACGTCAACGCCAAGGATCTGGGCACCGGCAAGGAACAGAGCATCAAGATTACAGCATCCAGCGGTTTGAGCGAAGCGGAAATCGAAAAACTGGTTAAAGACGCTGAAGCGCACGCGGAAGATGACAAGCGCCGCAAAGAACTGATCGAAGCCAGAAATCAGGCCGATACGATGATTTACTCGGTGGAAAAGAACATCAAGGAATTCGGCGACAAGATAGACGCAGCGGAAAAATCAAAGATTGAGGAAGCGATAACCAAAGCGAAAAAAGCCCTGGAAGGCGACGATATTGACGCCATCAAGAAAACGCAGGATGAACTGATGAACGTGTCCCATAAACTCGCGGAAGCGATGTATGCTAAGACTGCCGGCGGCCAGGGAGGACCCGGAGCGGATGCCGGAACTCAACAGCAGAGCGGCGATCAGCAGGCGGCGGGCAAGAAAAACGACGACGTCGTCGACGCCGATTTTGAAGACGTAAAATAATCTTGTAAATATTATTGTCAAAGCCCGGAATGGTTGTTGCCATTTCGGGCTTTTTTCTATCGCTCTGCGTTCAAAAATATTATACAATACAACGAGCATTGAATCGGAGATGGGCATGAATTTATTATCCTTCAGTAAAAAGCTTTTTTATCTGCCGGCATGGTTTTTTCTGATCTTGTGCCTGGCGGTCAGCGCTTCCGCCGCGGGTAAAGAACGGCAGGCGAATCCATGCAAAACGGTCATTCTGGCCAATGAGGAATTTCTGCCCGCACTGTTGAACGCCATCGATGGAGCGCAGGATGAGATTATCATGTCCGTTTTTTCTTTTAAGGCGGGCGTGCACAAGAACAGTTATCCTGACCGTATTGCCGGCCACCTGGCCAAAGCGGTCCAACGGGGGGTTAAGGTATTTGTGGTTCTGGAAAATACCGGCAATCCGTCGGATGCGCTGAATCTTCAAAACAGGAAAGCGGGGAAATTGCTGGAAGGTAAGGGGATCCGGGTTTATTTTGATTCGCCGCGCAAAACCACGCATACGAAACTGACGGTGATTGATCAGCGGCTGATTTTCCTGGGCAGCCATAATCTCACGCAATCCGCGCTGAAATATAATAATGAAATTTCCGTCCTGCTGGAAGGACGCGATCTGGCCCTGAACGCCCGCGATTATATTCTGGGCATTATTAAAGAAGGAACATGAAACGTGCAGGCCGTCTGTTTGCGTTGCCCGCTGAAAATATAAGATTGGAGAGGATGAAAGAATCATGCGTTTTTTATTGACCAACGATGATGGAATCTACGCCAAGGGATTGAGCGCTCTTTATAAGGAACTTTCCAAGGAAGCCGATTGTCTGATTGTCGCGCCGGAGACGGAGCAAAGCGCGGTCGGGCACGCTATTACGATTTCGCGTCCCCTGATGGTGCGCCGGGCGACCAAGAACAATCAATTTCTGGGGTATGCCGTATGCGGAACCCCGGCTGATTGCGTGAAACTGGGCATTAAAGAATTATCGGATCAACCTGTCGATCTGGTTGTTTCGGGAATCAATCGCGGAGGAAACGCCGGGATCAACGTGCTGTATTCAGGAACGGTTTCCGCGGCAACCGAAGCGGCGATTATGGGTTTCCCGTCCATGGCGGTGTCTCTGGACACGCACAAAGAGGCGGATTTTACGTTTGCCGCCAAATTTGCGCGTAAAATGACCCGCGTGATTCTCCATCACCGGGAACAACTTCTGGGCAGCGCGATCAATGTCAACGTGCCCTGCCTTCCCCGGGACAAAATCAAGGGCGTCGTGGTTGTCCGTCAGGCGCAGACCAATATCGTGGAGTATTTCGAGAAACGGACGGACCCGCGGGAAAATACCTACTACTGGTTTGCCGGGGAGTCGTCTTCCGCCACCCGGCAGAAGGATACCGACGTCGGAGCGCTGACGTCGGGATTCATTACCGTTACGCCGATTCATTTTGATTTGACCAGACATGATCTGCTCGACGCACTGAAGGCTGTTGTTAAACAAAATATTTTTTAGCCGTGCGCGACGAGAACGCCGGATAGAAAAGATTGGATTATGACGATACAAAGCCCGTCCTCAAAATGGTTGATCTACACAGCGATATTATTTTTTGTTAACATCCTTTTATCTTCCTATTTTATTGATATCTGGCCCACCCCCAACTGTGTTTCCCGGGCGCTGCCCGTTCTGACCTTCTCCGAAGACGGAACTCTGAGCATAGATCAATACGCCGATTTAACCCTCGACAAAAGCAGGATTGGGGACCATTTCTATTCGGATAAAGCGCCCCTGCCTACGCTGGCTATGATACCGATATATGCAATTATCCAATGGTGCGGTCTGGATAAGATCAGCGACGATGCCGGACGAAAATATCCGGTTTATATCGGCTATCACGTGGGTGTGCCTGATGCCCGCGATTACACCATTCCCGAACTGATTCCCATTTTTATCGCCGGCGGATTTTTTTTCGGTTCGCTGCCTTTTTCTCTGATGGTGCTGATGTCGTTTGTCGCGTTGCATAATATGAAACCTTCCCTTTCTCCGGTGCTCATGGCCATGACGGCCTGGTACGGTTCTTTCATTTTTGTTTTTTCCGGGACCTTCTTCAATCATGTTTTTGCCGGTTTTCTGCTTTTGCTCAGTTTTATATCGCTTAGAAAGGGGAATTATTTTCTTTCCGGATTGTTTCTCGGTCTTGGTTTTTTAAGCGAATACACCGTCATACTCGCTGCGCCCTTTTGGTTTGTTTGTGCCTGGATAAAAGAAAAGAAAATAAGCCGGCCGCTGACTTTCAGCGCGGGGGTATTGCCCGCCCTATTATTTATAGCCGCGTACAATGGGCTTATTACCGGATCACCCTGGACAATGCTCAACGCCTATCATGCATCCGAGGCATTTAATAATCTGCACCACCACTACGGTTTTTCCCTTCCGTCCCTCTCCGCCGTCTGGGGATTATCGTTCAGCGGATGGACGGGATTATTTAATTATGCGCCGGTGCTTTACTGCATAGCCTTTTCCATGATTTTCACCGTGATAAGAAACAAGAAACTGATTGCTTCCGCGGAGACGCGTTGCCTGGCCGTCTTCGGGCTCATCTTTTTTTTAACGATCAGTTCATTCTTCACCTGGTGGGGCGGCTGGTCTTACGGACCGCGATATTTGATCGTTCTTGCCGTGCTTTTACTTTACGAAGGAATGCTGATGATATCCCGGGAAAAAATCAATACGCTTCTGTTTGCGGCAACCGCGCTTTTCGGAATCGCCGGGGCATGGATCGCAAAGGCCACCGCCGTGTATATGGTGCCTTTCCCGGAATATGACGGTTTTTTTAATCCGTTCCTGCACATTCTTCTGCCGGATTTATTCGCGGGCAGGTTTAATGCCAACAACGCGCTGACGGCTTTGTTTGATATGTCCCCTCAAGCGGGCGCCTATAGCTGGCTATTATTATATACCGCCTCACTCATCGCACTTTGTGTGCTGTATAAAAAATGGTTTGCTGAAAAAAGTGTAAAACAGTAGTGATATATGCAAAGGTTGCCTGATGATGGAGATCCACAGGTATGACGCTCATCCGTCAGCCTCCAGATTGATTAAACTGCAGATCTGAACCGTAAGGGCGTTATGCGGATAAAATTCATTCAAAACCATTTGAAAATAATATTATTCTCGGCATTTTCTGCGATCCTGTTAATATATTGCGCTGTGACACCCGCTCCCATTTCCGGCGACGGACCGGCTTATCTCAATATGGCGGTTTCGTTTTCCAATCATCACTCTTTTGATTTAAGACAGTCTGATCTCGATGACGTTTTTAATTCGCTTCGGTTAACCGGCGACTATGCGGATTATTATTACCGGTTCACGAAAATCAATTTCATCGAAGCGTCGAATCATAAATTATATAACTGGCATTTTGGATTATATTCATTTGCGGCATCGATTTTTATACCGGTTTTTTCGTATCTTCAGTTAAACATCAGCTCTGTTTTCCCCTTTTGCAACGCTCTTTTCCTGATTCTTCTGTTTTACTGGATAAATTTTCGGGCCAATATGGATGACCGGGAGAGATTCTGGCTCAATCTCATCATTTTACTCGGACCGACATGGTATTACCTGGCGTGGACGGGACCGGAAATGTTTTGTTTTTCTCTTTTATTTATAGGAGCCCTTGAATACAGGGAAAACAGGAAAAATCGAGCCTGCTTTTTTTTCTCGCTGGCATCACTTCAGAATTCTCTCATCCTGCTTTTTCCCTTCTTTATCGTTCTTGAAGAACTTATCGAAAAAAGAAAAATCGACAGACAACTCTTATATAAAATTTTAATATCCTGTATTGGTCTTATTCCTTTTCTCCTGGATTGGCTTCGCTTCGGGGTTTTCAGCGTCATTGCAAACAGCTTTTATGACGTCAACACTTTTTCCCTGAAAAAGACTTTATGCCTGTTTTTCGACCTGAATTTCGGCATGATCATTTATGTTCCCATGATCCTGTCGGTTTTCATATTTTTATGTTTCCGCAAGAATAAAATCTGCCTTAAAACGGCGCTGGTCTTACTTGTGATGGCGTTCATAAACTCGTCAGGCACGAATATGAATCACGGAGTTTACCTTATGGAGAGGTATTCCTTCTGGATGATGGCTGCTGTTTTTGCGGCAACGTCAGCTTTCTTTTCTCAATTGGATTTAAAAAAGTTTAAAGCGGCTGTTGCTATTTTTATTTTAACAACGACCATCCCTTGTTTTTTTTATAACCTGTTCTATTTTGATTATTTGCATTTCGGACCGGTTGCAAAATTGGTTTTGAATGTCAAACCTTCTTTATACAATCCTGACCCTGAAATATTTGCAGAAAGAACGCTGCATGAAGATGACTTGTTAAAAAATGATTTTGGCGATTCCTTTATCGCTGCTTATGAAAGTGAACGATTCGGTATAAGGAAAATTCTGATCATAGACAAAAAAACAGGAACGACCGGTTATTTAAATAATGATAAAATAACGCTTCGCGGTGAATGAGCAACCATGCGTTTTTTCTTAGATTTCCCGCAATCACCGCAGTGAAGCTTCCCGGGAATCAAATGTTTCGGGTGTATACTATGAAAAAGTTGTCTGTTGTTGTGTTGCTGATATTGCCGGCCGCGCTGGTTTTAATCGCCGCGCTTTTCCACTATGCTCAAGGCCCCTATTGGATCAGTTACAATTCCGATCCGGAATATCTTTATCTCTTGAATTCCCTCGCCCTGACGGAGTTCCGGCAAACCGGAACCACCGGCAACCCCGGCACGACTCTTCAAATACTGGGAGCGATCACGCTGAAAATATCCCACGCCCTGAACCTTTCGGGGAAAGACAGTCTGGTGTTCGCGGTTCTCAGGAATCCTGAATATTATTTGGCCGTCATCAATATGGTTCTGGTAATGTTGAATGCACTGCTCTTATTTGTTCTTGGTCTTGTAACCTTTCATTTCACCAAAAGTATCTGGTTGAGTCTCTTGCTGCAATTATCGCCGTTTCTTTCTGATGCCATGCTGACAAACGGATTACCCCGGGTCTCTCCTGAACCGCTCCTGCTTTTTACCGGCTTGCTTTTCGTATGGACTCTGCTGACCATGGCATATGACAACACTGTTTCTAAATCTTCTCACTGGTACATGATCATTTTGGCGCTGATCTCGGGTTTTGGCGCGGCGACAAAATTGACCTTTATCCCTCTGCTGATCATTCCCCTTCTTGTTTTGCCCAAACTGCGGCACAAGATCGGATTCTTTTTTTTAACCGGCTTGAGTTTCGTCCTGTGGACATGGCCCGTCGCATCGCAGTACAAAGCTTTATTAAGCTGGTATTATAAAATCCTTACCCATACCGGATATTATGGGCTTGGCACTCCTGGAATAACAGACGCTGGAATCTATCTGCAAAATATTATGAACATGTTTTTGCGGAACCCTTTATTCTTTCTGATCTTGTTTTTATCCGCAGGTTTTGTCCTGATGTTCGGATTGCCTTTCTCAGGAAAAGAAAAGGCGCCAAAAATAAATCCATGGCAGGATATTTTCTTCAGAATTTTAGCGGCGGTGACAAGCGCGCAACTGCTTGCCGTTCTGATCGTCGCCAAACATTATACCGACCGTTATTTATTACCGGTCATGAGCCTTTCCGGATTCATGTTATTTCTCGTGTTTGCGTATCTTCGGCGCGTTGATTATTTCAGTCGTGTAAACATGAAAAAGCTTGCTGTGATTGTTGGAATGATGCTCGTTATCGGCGGCGCATGGAGAATTGTCGGCATCAAAAATATATTCATACAAAATCTGCACATCAGAGAAGAAGCGCTGGCCGTCAATCAAATCCTGGAAAATGAGTATAAAGATTATTTGAAAATTTCCATCTATCGCTGTTCATCACCGATTTGCGCGCTGGCATTCGGGAATTTTTATGTCAACAATGCCCTTTACTCCGAAGCCCTTCAAAAAATTTATGGAGACGCATATTTTTTTAACGGATTGAATAACGGAGCAAACGGAAGCTTCCACACATGGACGAGAGTGTTTCCGATGGATAACATTATTCTAAGTGGGCATAAAGATAAAATAATTCTTCAGGGCTCTCCCCCCCGTTATCTTGGCGATACGATAGCAAGCAGGGCAGGTTTAATGCTTAATTTGAGGGATCTCTTCGGCGGAGAATATGAGACCATTTATGCCATCGCAGGCTTTAAAATAACACATGAAACGCGACGCCCATTGCGTTCTGAAATACTGGAAACAACGGATTTTGATTTCAGCACTCACCCGCGGCAACGATAACCTCGAGTTTTTTGCCTTTCATTTCGCGGAGCCTCCCCGGATCAATGTGATGATTTCATCCTGCTCTTCCCGGGAATAGGCCGCCTCGCTCATCGCACGTTGTCTGCCGTATAATAAATGGTTCGCTGAAAAATATCAAAGCGCCGGTCAAGAACAGGATGATGGCATCGCGGCCATCGACGTCAGGTTAGCGGATACCTGCTGGTGATTTGCGCAAAGATCCGTCCGCTTTTTTCTTTCAACATGGTGAAGCCGGTTTGAATCGCCAGACCGATATGCAAAATACTGCCGGTTTCAGATCCTACGAACATGGATTCAAGATCGTTTAGATGGGTCAGGTTGCTGGAGACCACGTTCGTTTCCACGCTGAAGGGAGGACGGTTCCTTCTGAAGACATCCATATTAATTTCGATCCCATACGGAGATAAGTATGCTATTTCCCGCGCATAGTTTTCATTGCGCACATCGGCGATTGATTTTTTAATGCGGTACGCGATCTGAGGCATTGAAAGACTGTCGATTTCTTCTTTGGTGAATTGAATAAAGTTGTTGAAATTCGAACTGCCGATATACATTGGATCGAGGTCCGGATGGATATCTCTGAGATTGATGGGGTTTTTTAAAACGATCCGGTCGGTGTCCGGGAGGATTTTATTGTGGTATTTTTTTAATAAAAAAGTCGTCATGATCTGATGGTTGGAAATTTCACATTGTTCTTTTTTTGCGTCAGCCTTTATGTCATTGAGAAAGTCATCGGTAAAATATTCGGTGGCGGTGAAAACCTCTGCGATGTTATCGATTTCCACTTTTTTCCGGATTGCGTCGCTCAACGCGGATAATGGGGGAACAAGCGCTCTGTCTGTTTGATCGAAATTGACGGGCGGGCCTTGGAATAATCTCTGGCGGGACGGTGGAAGAAAATTCTTCCCGTCCGTTATACACATCCAGGCGTAAAGAAAAAGCAGCAGAGAAATGCCGTCAGCGACCGCGTGAGAGCAACTGATGCCGGCCAATATCCCGTTTCTGAAAGGAATGCCGGTTACGGCAAAGAGAGGTTCGCCCGGCAAGGTTTGAACATGCACCATCCTCTGGTTAAGGTATTCGATATGGCGGTTGTCAAAAACGGCATCGACAGGCGGCAGATCATTGGCAATGGCGCCGTCCGTGCAATACTGTAATGCATAGCGATGCTCATCGAGCATAATCAGGCGGCTGGAAAAAAGATTGTAATGCGCGATGGTTTTTAAAAGGCTTTCTTTGAGCTTTAAGATGGGGAGATTTTTTTTGTAAAAAAATAATATTTCCAGCGGATGCGTGCCGATGAAATTGTCATTATCGAACGCCGAGAGTGGAAGAATGCTTTTGCCGTAATTTTTTTTCAGCGGATTATCCTCAACGTTATCTGTTGTCATCATCTGTTGGGGATTAAAAAAACGGTTATCGGATCAGCAAAACGGGAATCGGACTTTTGTGGATAACATGCGACGTGGTGCTGCCCAGCAGTAATTCGCGCAGGCGGTTGTGGCCATAAGCTCCCATGACCATTAATTCCACGGAGCCTTCCCGGATGAATTTGACGATTTCATCCTGCTCTTTCCCGGAAATGATGATGGTTTCGCAGTCCATCGAGGCTTCATCAGGGTCCTGTTGAATGGTTTTATCGACTTTCCCCGATAAACTCTCGGCTTTTTTCTCGTCCGCACTGACGATGACAACCGTCAGCGGCCAGGAGGTTTTCCTGCATAAATTTAGAGAGAGAAGCAGGGCTTTTGTCGCCGAATCACTGCCGTCGTAGGCCAGGGCCATGCTTTCTATTTCCACAAAATTTTCCGGAGTGATCAGCACCGGTTTCCCCGAGTTACGCGTGACCGATTCGGCGACCGAACCCAGCAGGCCGCCTTCCTTCAGGTGGAAATGCTCTCCCTTTTTTGCCATCAGGATCAGATCGGCGTTTTGGGCATCTTCGATAATGACCGGACTGATTTTGCCGGTTTTTCTACCTGTGGCGGCTTTGACACCGGATTTCCGGCAGCGGTCCTCAAAGTCCTTCAGGATGAAATCGGCTTTTTCATTCAGAGATTTTTCTATGGATTCGAAAAATCCTTCATAAGGAGGCATCCCGACCGAACCGGAGATGTCGGTCACCATGGGAGCCTGTATTAAATTAATGTCGATAACATAGAGACCGGTCAGGGAAGCCTCGAGTTTGCGGGCGATGTAGATTCCGTACTCCAGGGCCGTCGCGCTGTTGGCGGAACCGTCCGTCGGAATTAAAATATTTTTGATCATAATGACTCCTCTCTGAAAAAGGAATACCTATTTTTGTTTTTTATCGAAATGCTTTAACTCCTGAAGCAGATTGGCCACATCTTTTTCTTCCCAGATATCGGCGCTGTTATCATCGCCATCCTCGCCCTCAGAACAGGGGATGTCTTCATCGAAGGAAAGAAACTTCCCCACACAATTGCCGTTTTTATAGGTGGCTTTTTCCCTGACCTTCCCGTTTCTGTAATAGGCGATATATTCACCTTCCCGTTTGTCGTTTTTAAAGGCTCCTTTTTCCTTGACCTGCCCGTTTTTGTAGAAACAGATGTATTCGCCGTCAAACTTCCCGTTTTTAAAATTTTCCATCAATTTTAAATGTCCGGTTTTATAAAAGATTTCATATTTACCGTCGAGCCTGCCGTTTCGGTAATATTCGTGTTCCCGGACGTGACCGTTCTCGAAATAAGAGATATATTCTCCGTCCATGCGGTCATTGACAAATTTTACCTTTTCCCGGATGTGTCCGTCGGGATAATAAACGACTGCCGGACCGTGCTTTTTACCGCGGACAAAATGGACATGGGCCAGGATCTGGCCGCTGTGATAAAAAGAATGATACTCGCCCTCGAGCTTCCCTTCCCGAATATATTTCCTTTCCTTGACTTTTCCGTCATGGAAAAGCATCGTTTCTTCTTTGCCGGGGGATTGTGTTTTTTCCATTAAAATGTATGCTCTTTTTAAAGGTATAGTTTTATTACGTTATATTTCAAACTTGAAGATGATTTCATAAACGTTTCATTGCCGGTTCGCCTTATAAAGAAGGTCCGTTTTGGGGGAAATCAAGTCATTGCTTTTTTTAAACAATCATTTATGATAATGCAACAAAAATAATGAGACTCGCTGAGAACGAGTGCAACGACGTTCGAAGCGCTAGTCGAATTATCCCCGAAGCGCAGCGGAGCGGGATAATGAATAGTGAAGAACGTTTGAGTCGTTGGTCGAATTAGTGAAACTCAAACATTGCAAGCAGAGCGCAGCAAGGTTTGCTAGTTGAACTATCCCGCATTGGCGGAGAATATCGAAGATATTCGTGATATCCCCGAAGCGCAGCGGAGCGGGATAATGAATAGTGAAGAACGTTTGAGTCGT
>DAOPVC010000016.1:36591-36903 GCA_035350895.1 Smithella sp.
CGTGATATCCCCGAAGCGCAGCGGAGCGGGATAATGAATAGTGAAGAACGTTTGATTCAATGAAACTCAGACATTATAAACGCAGTGTGATCATGTCTGTAAGTTGAATTATCCCTGCAGCCGAGGGAGGTAGGAATATACCCTGAGCGCATGGATGAGAATCAAGATTCATTAATAAATTTAGTTTAATTTTTTCCCGAAAAAAGTTATTAAAAGCGCGTACGGATGCTTCATTACCAAAAAGACGAACTCTGATTCAACGAGATTGATTGATGCTGACGTCTGATTTAGATACAACAAGAATTGCCATTA
>DAOPVC010000017.1:0-10473 GCA_035350895.1 Smithella sp.
TGCGAAGCAATGTGGGACTGAATTGTAAGTCGAACAACCCAGCACAGCTGAGGGGATAATACCTCGCAGCTTGCTGAGGGGTTTAAACCCGTGATAAAAAAAGTCATGAAGGATTGAAAACACATGCCCATTTATGAATTCAGATGCAAAAAATGTAAAAAAATATTTGAAGCTTTGATTTTCTCGCTCCGGGAAGAAAAAGGCCTTTCCTGCCCGAAATGCGGCGCCAAACAAACGGAGAAAGTCATGTCCGTCTCGGCCAAACGAAAATCCAAAGGTTCCTCAGGCTCAACCGGCTCTTCCTGCTCGGCAACCTCCTGCCCGCCGGGATGTTCCTGTCATTAGCCAGGCTCCAATTCCGAAAGCAAAACGTATACGTTGAACGGTTGAACGGTGCGGCTTGAAGCGCAACGCAGCAGATTATAGTGACCTATAGGGTATGTTTTGCAAAATCTTTCAGACGTTACCGGTAAGGAAAATGTCCATTCATAACTGCGCTTCCCTGCGGAATGCGCTCCCGGTCAACAGTTCCTTCCGTAATTCTTTTATATTGCTAAAATAGATGCAATACATTATAAGACTTCAACTTTAATTTATGACGAAAGGAGTCTCACAAAGTGAATATTTTAATTTTTGGCCCCAACGGCAGCGGCAAAGGAACTCAAGGCGCGATTGTGCAAAAAAAATATGGCGTGCCCCATATTGAAACCGGCGTAATTTTCCGGCAGAATATCTCAAAAAAAACCCCGCTGGGCGAGAAAGCGAAAGCCTTTATCGATCGCGGTGAACTCGTTCCCGATGATATCACCATTCCCATGATTCTGGACCGTCTCAAGGAAGACGACTGCAAAAAAGGCTGGCTTCTGGACGGTTTCCCCCGCAACCTGGCGCAGGCTGAAGCGCTCTGGGCCGCTCTGCAGAAAGAAAACATCAAACTGGATTACGTCATCGAAATCGTGCTGGACCGTAACATAGCCAAGAACCGCATCATGGGACGCAGACTTTGCAAAATCGACAACAACCATCCCAACAACATTTTCATCGATGCGATCAAACCGCACGAGCATGACGGCAAAACCGTTTGCCGCGTTTGCGGTTGCGAAGAGCTTTCCGCCCGTGCCGACGATCAGGATACCGCGGCCATCGATAAACGTCATGGCATTTACTATGACACCAAGACCGGCACGCTTGCCGCAGTCAACTATTTCAAAGCAAGATCAAAAGTAATTTCCGTTGATGGCAGTGTGGGCGTCAAGGAAGTATCTGAAGATCTCATGAAAAAACTGGCTTAACCGGTCAGGAAATATCGAACAAAAAAGCCCCCCGAACTTTCATGGAGGGCTTTTTTTAAAACAGTTTTATGGAAAATATAAGAAACTTCAGCATTATTGCACATATTGATCACGGCAAATCGACGCTGGCCGACCGCCTGATTCAATTTACCGGTGTCTGCAATGAGAGAAATTTTCAGGATCAGATTCTGGACAATATGGATATCGAACGGGAACGGGGCATTACCATCAAAAGCAATGCCATCTCCCTGCCCTACCGCGCTCATGACGGCAAGTCTTATACGTTGAATCTGATTGATACACCGGGACATGTTGATTTTTCCTATGAAGTCTCACGTTCACTGGCCTCCTGTGAGGGCGTTCTTTTATTGATCGATGCGGCGCAGGGCGTGCAGGCACAAACGCTGGCCAATCTTTATCTGGCGATGGAACACGATCTGGAAATCATCCCGGTCATCAACAAAATTGATCTCCCGTCCGCGGACGTCGAACGTGTGCTGGAGGAAATCGATTCCGAACTGGGACTGGATCCGTTCACGCACATTAAATGTTCCGCCAAGGAGGGAATCGGCATCGAGGAGGTTCTGGAAGCGATTGTTCAGCGCATTCCGCCGCCTAAAGGGAGTCCGGACAATCCCCTGGCTGCTTTGATTTTCGACGCCAAATACGATTCATTCCGCGGCACGATTATTCACTGCCGGGTATTTGAAGGCACGATTAAAAGCGGCGATATCATCAAATTCATGTCCAGTGGTGCAACCTATAAAGTAGAAGAAGTGGGACATTTTCTGCTGACACGCACCAAACGCGATAAACTTTCCGCCGGGGAAGTCGGCTACATCATCGCCGGCGTAAAAACGGTTGCCGACGTGCGCACCGGCGATACGATCACACTTCAGGACAGACCCTGCTCTGAGCCTCTGCCCGGATTCAAGGAAGTCAAGCCGGTTGTTTTTGCATCCATCTATCCCATTGCTTCCGACGATTATCAGGACCTGGCCGATTCGCTCGAAAAATACAAGCTGAACGATGCGTCTTTTATTTATGAAAAGGATTCTTCCGCGGCCCTCGGACAGGGTTTCCGTTGCGGGTTTCTGGGTCTGCTGCACCTGGATATCGTACAGGAAAGACTGGAAAGAGAATTTGATCTTTCTATTATACTCTCCGTACCCAGTGTGCGTTATCGTTTCACGCTCAAAGACAAAACGGTTATCTATGTGGACAATCCTACACATTATCCCGATCCGACCGATATCGACAAAGGGGAGGAACCTTTTATCCGGGCATCCATGATGCTTCCGGAGCGTTATCTGGGAGCGGTGATGAAGCTCTGTATGGAAAAGCGCGGCGTGAATTCCGTCATGAATTATACCGGTCCCGGCCGCGTGGAATTGTCCTATGAAATGCCGCTTTCCGAAGTCATTTATGATTTTTATGACCGTTTTAAATCGGTGACGCAGGGATACGGTTCGTTTGATTATGATGTAACTGATTACCGCGAAAGCAACCTGGTTCTGATGGATATTCTGGTGAACGGTGAAAAGGTTGACGCGCTTTCACAAATCGTTCATCGCGAACGGGCACGCTCCAGAGCACTTCTGGCCTGCGATCGCCTTAAAGATGAGATACCGCGCCAGATGTTCAAGATTGCCATTCAGGGCGCCATCGGTGGAGAAATCATCGCACGCAGCACCATCAGCGCCTTCCGTAAAGATGTCACGGCCAAATGCTACGGCGGCGACATAACCCGGAAAAGAAAACTCCTCGAAAAACAGAAAGCCGGCAAGAAGCGCATGAAGATGATCGGCTCGGTGAGCATTCCGCAAAGCGCATTTTTGGCGGTTCTAAAGTCGGATACGGACTAGAAATTTGTCATTCCCACGAAGGCGGGAATCCAGAAAAAAGATCACATGTAAATTTATATGAAAAGCGATCAAGCCGGGCTTTATATTCACATTCCTTTCTGCCTCAGTAAATGCGGCTATTGCAACTTTTATTCGATCAAATCAGTCAATCTTATTCCTGATTATATTGCGGCATTAAAAAAAGAAATACAACATTACTGCAATGTCTTTTCATCATTTGACACCATCTATATCGGCGGCGGCACGCCTTCCCTGCTGACGCCGCAGCAACTGGCCGATATTCTTAAAACAGTCAATCAGCATTACAAGATTGATAAAAACGCTGAAATCACACTGGAGGCCAATCCAGGTGATATTTCCTTTGACTACTTGAAAACAATCCGCGGCATCGGCATCAATCGTTTGAACATCGGCGTGCAATCGTTCAGCGATAAGATTTTAAAATTCATCGGGCGCAGACATTCAGCAAAAGAAGCCGTTGCGTCAATCGAAGCGTCAAGACAGGTCGGATTCGATAATCTCGGTATTGACTTGATTTACGGAATTTACGGTCTCGGCATCAAATCATGGAAAAATACTTTACAGAGAGCCGTTTCTTTCGCCCCGGAACACCTTTCCTGTTATCAGCTGTCACTGAGCGAAAATACTCCTCTCTATAAAAAATATTCTTCAGAGGGATGGAAATTGCCCGTTGAAAATATGGAACTGAAATTATTTTTAACAACCGCCGAATATCTTGAAAATGCCGGTTATATTCATTACGAAGTTTCCAATTTCGCCCACAGAGATAAATTCCAATCTCGTCACAATCAGAAATACTGGCGGCACACATCTTATTTGGGCCTGGGACCCGCTGCAAATTCTTTTCTGGACAATAAGCGCTGGTGGAACAAATCGTCCGTTAAAACGTATTTAAAAGAGATTTCCGGCGGGAGAATGCCGGTTCAGGATTCGGAAATTCTTTCCATGGAACAGCTTCAACTGGAAGCTTTGTTTCTCGGTCTGCGCACCAAAGCCGGGATTGACCTGAAACACTACAAAACAAAATATGGCATCGATGTATTAGCCGATAATAAAATCATCATCGATGCTTTAATCAAAAACAAACTTGTAGAATTAGAGAAAGGAAGCTTACGCCCGACTCGCGCCGGCATGGCCGTTGCCGACAGCCTGGCTTTAATCTAATGCACAAGGATAACCATCACAGTGAAACCTTTGAATCTTTTGCAATCACACAAACCGTGCAAACTCGTGGTTAAGAACACCTGCGAATACACTTTATATGATACCATCAACTGGTTGATATATAAGCGTTAAAATGATCTTTTATCTTATCGTAACAGTAGGTATTTGCTGTTCAAGCTGATTTTTGATCTGCTGTAATTTTTCGTCGGGAAAAGACTTTTCCCGGGTGAATTTTTTATCCAGCGTCTTCGTCGGAATAAAATTTTGCAAAACATAATGACTGGCGCCGTTGATCATTTTTCCAATCTGCAAAATATCATCCTCATCCAGTTGCGACTGCACAAGCGTCGTTCGGAATTCATGCGGAATCTTTGCCTTTAAAATGAATTGGATACTCTCACGGATTGAATCCTGATTAACCGGAGTCTTTACGATGTCCTTGTATTTATCCAGGGGCGCCTTTACATCCATGGCGACATAATCAATCAACTGTTCGTCAAGCAACGCCTTGATAACCTGCGGCAAAGATCCGTTGGTATCCAACTTAACGGCAAATCCCATTTTTTTAATTTTTTTGATAAAAGAAATCACATCAGACTGCATCGTCGGCTCTCCACCGCAAAGGGTAACCGCATCAAGTTTTCCTTTGCGTGATTCAAGAAATTCAATGACATCATTTTCATTGATGGCGGTTCGGAACATATCGCGATCAACCAGTTCCGGATTGTGACAATAGGGACATTTAAAATTGCATCCCTGTGAAAAAATAATAGCGCATATATAGCCCGGATAATCAATAAGTGATATTCTCTGTAAACCGCCGATTTTCATTCTTTCCCTCTGATTTTTGAAACACGAACGCGATGCGTCCGATATGATGAAGCTTAAATGATTCGTTTATTTGAATTTGAATACCTGACGAGAGTCAAATTCTTCCTGTTTGCCTTTATTCCACTGCTTGACCGGCCTCAAATAACCGACGACCCGGGAATAGACTTCGCAATCATCGGCGCACGTCGGACATATTTCCTGTTCACCTTTGATATAACCATGCGACGGACACACACTGAAGGTTGGCGTAAACGTTATATAAGGCAAGTGATAATTGTAACAAATTTTCTGGACAAGTTTCTTAACGGATTGAGGATCATCAATCCGCTCACCGGCAAAGGTATGAAACACCGTACCGCCGGTGTATTTGGTCTGGATTTCATCCTGCAAATCAAGCGCCTCAAAAATATCATCGGTATAATTCACCGGCAATTGAGTGGAGTTGGTGTAAAACGGTTCCGCCTTCTTAGATTTGCCTTCACTGGCGGTAATAATATCCGGAAATTTTTCTTTATCAATTTTCGCCAGACGATAGGAGGTGCCTTCGGCCGGCGTTGATTCGAGATTGTAATTATTGCCGGTCTCCTTCTGGAAACTGATGAGTTTGTTTCTCATAAAGTCCAGCACCTGTTTGGTGAACTCCTGACCTTTTTCCGTGGCAATGTTTACGCCCAGCAAATTCAAACAGGCCTCATTCATTCCGACAAGACCGATGGTGGAAAAATGATTCTTCCAGTACTCGTCGAACCGATCCTTAACGCCGCGGAGATAGTATTTTGTATAGGGATAAAGATTTCCGTCTGTGAATTTTTCCAGAACTTTCCGCTTCGTTTCCAGACTTTCTTTGGCCAGTTCCATCAGGTACTCCAGTCTCTGCAGGAAATCCTTCTTGGATTTGGCAAGATAAGCAATGCGCGGCATATTAATGGTGATAACGCCGATTGAACCCGTCAACGGGTTGGACCCGAACAATCCGCCTCCTCTCATCTCCAGCTCACGATTGTCAATGCGCAAACGGCAGCACATGCTGCGCGCGTCTTCCGGATTCATATCGGAATTAATAAAGTTGGAAAAATAAGGAACGCCGTATTTCGCGGTCATTTCCCATAAATCATTGATGTTCTGATCATCCCAGTTAAAATCCTTGGTAATATTGTATGTGGGAATCGGGAAAGTGAAAACTCTGCCCTTGGCATCCCCCTCCGCCATAACCTGCAGGAAAGCTTTGTTAAAAAGATTCATTTCTTCTTGAAATTCTTTATAAGTTTCTTTTTGCGGTTTGCCGCCGATAATAACATTCTGATCCGCGTAATATTTAGGAACCGTAACATCCAGCGTCACATTGGTGAATGGCGTCTGGAATCCGACTCTGGTCGGCACATTAATATTAAAAATGAACTCCTGAAGAGCCTGTTTGATTTCCTTAATGGTTAAATTATCATAACGGATAAACGGGGCCAGCAGGGTATCGAAATTGGAAAAAGCCTGAGCGCCGGCGGCTTCTCCCTGCAGCGTGTAAAAGAAATTCACCACCTGGCCCAAAGCGCTGCGCAGATGATTGGCCGGCTTACTTTCCACTTTGCCGGAAACGCCCTGAAATCCCTGGAGCAGCAAATCATATAAATCCCAGCCGACGCAATAAACAGACAGCAGACTGAGATCGTGAATATGAAAATCTCCGTCGGTATGCGCTTTGTGAATTTCCGGCGTATAAATTTCATTGAGCCAGTAAACCTTGCTCACTTCCGAAGAAATGTAATTGTTCAGCCCCTGCAAGGAATAATCCATATTGCTGTTCTCATTGATTTTCCAATCCAGCTTCTTTAAATACTGATCGACAAGATCGACTTCCATCCTGTTGGCGATATCTCTCAGGCGGGAATGCTGATCACGGTAAATGATGTAGGACTTGGCTGTCTTGCGATAAGGAGAATTCAGCAAAACTTCCTCAACAACATCTTGGATTTCTTCAACGGACAGGATTTTGCTGTCAAAAAGTTTTTCGGCAAGATTCAAGACTTTGATTGTTAATTTACGCGCTTCCTGAACGTCAAATTCACCGGTGGCATTGCCTGCTTTGGCAATGGCATTGGTAATTTTTTCTGCGTTAAATTTAACTAATCGTCCGTCTCTTTTTTTGATTTTCAAATTCATAAAAACACTCCATCAATGCAAATAAAAATAGTAAATAAATAATAATAAATAACGCTATATGTTGGGGTTGGATTAGATACTACTACTATATATAGTAATTTTCAAGGAAATAATAAAATATTTTCAGGAGGATTATTCTGATGAAAACTCAAATGGATAGGAGTTATACCGGCGGTAACATTAATGATTTTAAAGCTTATTATATTCAGAAAAAATCATGGAAAAAACCGCCCGTCCCTGCGTGGAGGATCTCAGATCCGTTGAATACCCGAACATCGCTTTTAGAGGAACTTTTGCCTTAATCTCGCTGACCATGTCCTTGGGATTTACGGATTGAATTTCTCCTTTACGAGCATTGATATCACCGATCACATCACCCATGAATTCACTGGGTGTGATAATGTCAACCATCATGAAAGGTTCGAGCATAATCGGGTCTGCAAGATTACATCCGTCCCGGAAAGCGGTTGAAGCGGCTATTTTGTAACCCTGAACCGATGATTCGCCGTCCCTGAAAGAACCACCGGTAATTGTAACCTCCACATCCATGACCGGATAACCGTTCAAAACACCGTTCATCATCGCTTCTCTGATGCCTTCTTCAATCGCGCCGTGATATTCGGCAGGCATCAGGCTTTCGTCCATCTTGTTGATGATTTCATTTCCCATACCGCGCTTCCGCGGCGCCAGCGCAATTCGGACATGACCGAAGTGTTTCTTTTCGCCCAATTCCTTTTCAAATATTCCTTCCGTTTCCACCTTTTTCTGAATGGTCTCGCGATACACGACACGCGGTCTTCCGACATTGACGTGGCAGTTAAATTCCCTCAATAAACGATCCACAATAATCTCCAGATGCAATTCCCCCATTCCTGAAATGATCGTTTGCGCCGTTTCATCTTCATATTTCACCTTGAGCGTCGGATCTTCCTCTACGAGTTTTTCCAGCGCTGCAGCCAGTTTTTCCTGATCAGCGGGCGTTTTGGCTTCAATGGCCTGACTGATAACCGGCTCGTAGAACTCGATCAATTCCAGAACAATCGGCTTCTCTTCGTCGCAGAGCGTGTCACCGGTTGTTGTCGACTTCAAGCCCAGTACGGCAATGATGTCGCCTGCTGAAGCGGAATCTATTCTCTCGCGTTTATTGGCATGCATGCGCAACAGACGGGCTATTTTTTCCTTTCGTTTCTTGACTGCATTATAGATTTCGTCGTTTACCTGAACCTTGCCGGAATAAATTCTCAGGTAAGAGAGTTTTCTTCCCTCATCCATCATGATTTTAAAAGCCAGCGCGGAGAAAGGTTCCTTATCTGAACTTTTTCTGACTTCTTCTTCTTTGGTCACAGGGTTGATTCCTTTGATGGGTGGAATATCTTCAGGGGAAGGCAGATAATTGATGATTGCATCCAACACCGGCTGAATGCCTTTGTTGCGCAATGCCGCGCCGCATAATACCGGGACAATCTTTAAAGAGATGGTTGCTTTTCTCAACGCGTCTTCTATTTCCGTAACGCTAATTTCCTCACCGCTTAAATACTTGTCAGCAAGGTGGTCATCAACTTCCGCAAGGGCTTCTATCATTTTGTCACGATTTGATTGAACTTGAGCTGCAAAATCATCCGGAATATCCTGTCTGGAAATTTCCATACCGGATGTGGAGTCGTTCCAGACAATCATCTTTTGATTAATCAGGTCGATCGCGCCCCGGAAGTTGTCTTCGCTGCCGGCGGGAATTTGGATAGCGACCGGCACGGAAGCAAAACGCTCTCTCATCATATCCATGACGTTGAAATAGTCCGCACCGACCCTGTCCATCTTGTTGATGAAAGCTATTTTGGGAACGCCGTATTTATCCGCCTGATGCCAGACGGTTTCCGACTGCGGCTCAACACCGCCTACCGCGCAAAACACGACAACCGCGCCATCCAGAACCCGCAGGGACCGTTCCACTTCGATCGTAAAATCGACATGACCGGGCGTGTCAATAATATGAATGTCATGATTTCGCCATGCGCAGGTCGTCACGGCCGATGTAATCGTGATTCCTCGTTCCTGCTCCTGCGGCATCCAGTCCATGACCGCTTCGCCGTCATGGACTTCCCCCATTTTGTAGGATTTGCCTGTGAAATAAAGAATTCTTTCCGTAACCGTGGTTTTCCCGGCATCAATATGAGCGACGATACCAATATTGCGCGTGCGTGATATTTTGGATTTCGATGCCATGGCAGACTTAATTTTCTACTATTGTTCAGGAATGATTAATTCCAAGTCCGGTGAGAACGCTTGCCGGGTGGAAATATGGCCTTGAATTGATGATACGTCCCTGCCTTCGATTAATATCTTTACTTTTTTGATTTCCGGAATATTTTGAACGATCGAATTTGTCAAAGAATATATGCTGCACATTTCAGCGGCAGAACTGCCATCATACGTTTTGTTCAGATCCCTGCTGAAGTTTACAAGCGCAATGTCGTCATTGTTGACTTGCACATCCCGCACGGTAACGCCCCGGGGAAATGTATTGACCAGGCCCGTTTTAGAACCATCGAGCAAAGCCTTTACGATTTCCCGAGCATGTAAAGCAGCATCTTTTTCTTTCACAACATAACGTTTCTCAGATTTTAAGAAACGTTCCTGCTGATCGGAAAAATAGATTTTAACAATGTGCTTCTCTTTTCTTTTCATCGCCTCCGTATCCACCGCGGGAAATAAAGCGCTGAATATCGTTGTAAAAAAAATGACCAGGAGAATGACTCCGCCGCCGGCGATGAGCGACAAATAGAAGATCTTTGTCGATTTTTTAATTTTCTTGTCTTTTATACTTTCAGACCGCAGTTGTTTCTTGGTCGACATAAACATTTCACTCCTTAAAAAAACTTTGTCTATCTATGGCATTTTGTATGCCCTGTCAAGAAGAACAAACTTCGATAAAAAAACAGCCCCTGCATTCAGACATCGGAAACACAGGGGACTGTTTTATTCCTATAATTCTATCGTTTGAAATTTTTAATGGCTCACTATCCCTTACGCTTCGCTCATGGGGGTAGTTCGACTTACGCTTCGAGCTTCGTTCCACTCGCTCTCAGCTGGTCTCACTATCCCTTACGCTTCGCTCATGGGGGTAGTTCGACTTACGCTTCGAGCTT
>DAOPVC010000017.1:10573-35508 GCA_035350895.1 Smithella sp.
TAGTTCGACTTACGCTTCGAGCTTCGTTCCACTCGCTCTCAGCTGGTCTCACTAGTAATTTTCGGCAAGGACTTCATAATAAGCCTGCGGATGTTTACAGGCGGGACACTCTTTCGGTGCCTCTTCTCCTTCATAAATATAACCGCAATTTATGCAGTGCCATTTGACGGATGCCTTCTTCTTAAAGACTTCTTTCTTGGCTATATTTTCCGCCAGCCGGCGATATCTATTTTCATGAAACATCTCAACCTTGGCTATCTGTTCAAAAGAGCGGGCTATTTCCGGGAAGCCTTCTTCTCTGGCTACTTTTGCCGCGTCGGAATAAAGAATGGTCCATTCCATGTTTTCACCCGCAGCCGCTGCTTCCAGATTGCTTTTTGTATCTCCGATAACTCCCGCAGGATAAGAAGCTGTAATCTCGACTTCTCCTCCTTCCAGATATTTGAAAAATACTTTGGCATGCTCCTTTTCATTTTCCGCCGTCTCCAGAAAAAAACGTGAAATCTGCTCATATCCCTCTTTCTTTGCGGCACTGGCAAAAAAAGTATAACGATTTCTTGCCTGCGCTTCACCGGCAAAAGATGCCAGCAAATTTTTCTCTGTTTTGGTTCCTTTAATCGATTTTGCCATTTTTCATCTCCTTTCGTTTCTTTTGAATATATTAAACACTCTCTCGGTACTTATCAATGATCATTTAAAATTTTTTTGCCCGAAGAAAAAGCTTCCGCCAGGCAGGGTCCCACGGTGTGATAAGATCTTCTTTCCGGAGCATATATCAAGGGCTGAATTCTCATGATATCGGGCAAATGATCCTCCGCGATCAACGACTCGTCAACCTTCACATCACAAATTTCGCCGATCAGATGGACGTGAATTCCGACTTCGACGTGTGCAACTAATTTACATTCGGCCACCATGGGACATTCATCGATATAAGAGGCATCGACTTTCTCGCTCCGGACGGCGTTGATTTTCGCTGTGGCGAATTTATCCACTTTCCTGCCCGAAACCAGACCGCAATAATCAGCAATGACAACCTGACCGGCGGAAGGAACATTCACCGTAAAAGCTTTTCTATAGAGAATGTTTTCATAGCTATACCGTGATTTTCGGAGAGAAATGGCCACGGCGGGCGGATCCGAACCGCAAATCCCCGCCCAGGCTACGGTAGCGGCATCAGGATCACCCTTTTTATCGTAGGTTCCGATCAGCCATACCGGCGCCGGATAAATTAAGGTTTTTGCGCCAAAAGATTTTTTCATCAGTATTTCCTCCTAAAATTTTTCTTTTAAAGAATTTTAAAAAATAAATTAATTTCTCTGTTAATTTATAGTATATTAAGATTTGTGATTAGACTTTAACATGATAAAATATAATTTCTAAAATAAAATCAGGAGGATTTATTCATGGCTACAATTATGCCGGAAGCGGAAAATGTACAAAAAGCAATAAAATGGATCTCGACGAATCTGGAAACAGAGAATGAGCCCTTACAGAAACTCATTGAGAAAGCAATTTTCAAGTTCGACCTGTCGCCCAAAGACACGGATTTTTTAACGAATTTTTTTCGCGAGAGCCGCTCGGGAAAATAGACCTGTTTGCAAAATCACCGGATATTCAAGATTGGGCAGAGACATGAATATCGCTGCCCAATCTTGAATCATTACAAATTAAATCATATCTCTTACTTTCTCAACAGTTCCCTGATCTCTGTGAGCAATTCCTGATCCTTGGTCAGAGGCGCCGGCTCCGCAGCTTCTTCATCTCTGCTCTTCATGATCATGCCTATAAATTTGACAATAAAAATATACAACGCCAGGGCAACAATTAAAAAGTTTACAATTTCTCCGATAAACAACCCGTAAGGAACTTCCTTGCCGTTGATGATCCACTTCCAGGCCAGATATCCCTGTTCTCCCGGTATGACAACGCTGACCAGAGGCATAATAATATGCTTAACCAGAGAATCAACGATTTTACCAAAGGCGGCGCCGATAATAACACCGATGGCAAGATCAACAACATTACCTTTTAAAGCAAAATTTTTGAATTCTTCCATCATGGTCGACACTTTGTTTTTAGCGGTCATATTACCTCCTTTTGGAATCATAAATTATTCCTGTCTGGACATTTCCTCGTAAATTTTCAAATCAATGATACTGAATAAATTATCATATTGAGCTTCTTGCAAAACTCTGCGCAACTCCCAGCCATCGGGAGTATGCTTTTCCGATATAACGGAAACAGTCAACTCGGATTCCTTCCAGTTTATTTTTTTTGTGCCGGCCACGACTTTGGTGCGCCAGTTTCCGGAAACCATATAATCGGAATCGATCCGCTTATGATCGTCATCGATCGTAACATTGGCTGCCATGTTCTTTTCTCTGAAGACGCGGGCTGCCGCCCGGAGAATAATTTTTTCTTTTGCTTCATAAGACCGTTTGAAGCGATCAGGCTGCAAGATGACGGTACGGCCCACATCTCCGAGGCAGGAAAGGAAATTGAAGATGAGAAATGCAATCACAAAAATTATCGGGCAGCCCATTTTACCGGTCATAAAATTGATCACGGTCGGGACATGATTTTCAAGCCCTGTTTCCGTTGATCCACCAGTCTCCTTTATCTTTAAACCACCACAGGGAGGAATCTGTTGTGATAATTTTTTCCGTAAGTTTTTTGCCGTTTTCCGTGCTTAACCTCTGTACGGCATAATTTATCCACTCCTCAGAGTATTTATTGCCCAGATCCCCGCACTCTTTCAACTGCAAAATCAGAGCGATTTGATCGGCATCGCGTGCCGTTAACGATTCTTTTGTCTCTTTTTGATTGAACTCATCGATCGCATCCTTGATGTCAGCGCCGAAAAAAAGACTCTCTGTTAATTCGAGAACCGCTTTTTCTTCATTCACATGAACATATTTTTTATTGACATAATTCATATCTCCGGTGCGGGCTTCCGGTAAATCATGAAGAATGCACATTTTCAGCACCCGCAGTTCGTCAAGGGATTTATCCATTTTACACAGCGCATATCCTACAAATGCCGTGCGTAAAATGTGTTCGGCCACCGATTCCCTGCCGCTGCCCAGAAACTGATAACCACTGCGCGGCGTCCTGCTGAGCATACCCACTTCAAATAAAAAATCAGCAATACTGTCCATGCTATTCCTTCTTTAACGTCTTGATTCTGTTTGCCATCATTTCCGATATTTTTGTTAAGTGCAATTGCATGGATGCAACGCCATCCGGTCTCATGGCGACGACCTTGTCCAACTGGGCTTTCCAGTGCTCCAAAGAAGCAATCTCATTTTCCCTGACTTTCTTTTCAAAACGATCCTGATATTCCTTGATAAACAAATCGGATGAGCTCATTTGTGCCATCGTCATCTCCTTTTTCTCATGTATTGAAATATTATATCATTCAATGTTCATCTTGCAACAGGGAATTTGAAATCATAATTTGACACTGCAGGGTAAATGCTATAAAGACACTTCCAAAAAACGTGAAGAATAAATCTTATGCCACCAAAACCCCAACCAGAAGACATTGCCGGCGGACAAGCGCTGATCGAAGGCGTCATGATGCGCCACGGCAATAAAATAGCGGCAGCCGTCAGAAGACCCGATAACGAAATCGTGTTTCAGGAGCAGGAATATATTCCTCTGACCAAACGCCATAAAATTCTCGGATGGATGTTTATCCGCGGAACAATCACCTTATTCGAAATGATGATTGTCGGATTTAAAGCCCTGATGTTTTCGGCCGACGTGGCTCTGTCTGAAGAGGAAAGAAAACCGAAAGACTGGGAAATGTATCTTTCTCTTTTGATAAGTTTCTCAATTGCGATTTTCTTCTTCGTCGTTGTGCCGGCGTTTTTCTTCACCAAAATAAAAATCTACGTAGATAATCTTTTGCTTTTAAATATTCTGGAAGGTTGTGTTCGTCTGGGAATGTTCCTTTGTTTTCTGGCGGCAACGCTCCTCATGCAGGACATGAAACGTGTTTACATGTATCACGGCGCCGAGCACAAAACCGTTTTCGCCTGGGAAAACGGCCAGGAGCTTACCGTTGAAAATATTAAAAATTATTCAACCCGCCATCCGCGCTGCGGAACGAGTTTTATTCTTTTCGTGATGATTGTGTCCATTCTGGTGTTTTCTTTGCTGGGACGTCCCGATTTTCTGCACAGAGTTCTTTATAAAATTATGCTGCTTCCCGTTGTTTCAGGAATTTCGTACGAAGCCATCCGCTTTACCGGCAAATACAAGCATTCCAAACTGGTGCAGATTTTAAGCTGGCCTGGATTAATGCTGCAAAAGATCACCACTCGGGAGCCGTCGGATGATCAAATTGAAGTGGCCATTGCCGCCATGAAAAAAGTCGTTTGATTTTTATTCCAAGCTCATTCTCCAACTCTTTTTCGTCAAAATCAATTTTATTTTCTGACGAAGGCTCTCCGCTTTCTTCTCATCCAATCCATATAAGAGATTGACTTTTATTGCTAATTGAAGTATTTTCCGAAGCACAGACATGATTTTAATAATTGCACAGGGGGAAGATTTTGATGTTTAAACGGTACGTTTTGGTTCTGATCATTGTGTTTGCTTCCATTGCCCTGGTTTATCATGCTGACGCGGCGAATGAAGATACGGTGCAGATCAAGCTGAAGAAAACCGCCATCGCCAGAAAAAACCTATACACTTACACCGTTAAAGAGGGCGATATTCTTTTAAATATAATCAAACAAATCCCCGGCACAACGGAAAAAGACATCCTGACAAACTATCAGCTTATTAAAGAACTCAATCCTCATATACCCGATATTAACAATCTGGAAGTCGGTCAATCCGTCTTTCTTCCCGGAAAGCCGTCAACGGCAGAAGATTCCCCCAAATCTAAAACCGTCTCGACTTCCGTTGAAAAAAGCCCTTCGCCTAAAAACATATATTACACGATAAAAAAAGGAGACACTTTATACAAAATCGTTCGACGTGAGTATAAAGTCGCCGAAACCGGCATCCCCCGGATGATTCGGACTATTAAAGCCATCAATCCCCGCGTTAGAAACATTAATAGAATTTTTGCCGGAACCGTCATCAAACTTCCCGGGAAAACCGTGTTCGTTAAATCCGCTGATGAAACAGTACTCCAGACTGATGCCCTGGAAAAATTATCAGGAAAATCCATTCAAGCGGGAAAGATCATCGAAATCAAAGACAAGAAAAGCATGCCGCCAGAAGTGCGTCTTGCTCTTCTCAAACACATTATCACACAGATGAACGGAACGTTCACAGCAACCGGCAATTATTATCTCCCTCTTCCTCAGGCCGGACAAATTACCATCGATTGCTCTAAAATGCCGCTTATAGAATTTGACGACAACACCACGATCTTTCTTGATCTGGAAAACAGGGCTCATAAAAATTTAAAAAAGATAATTTCGAATAATTGGAAAAATTATCATTTAGTAAAAGCGGATATCAATGACGACACCATTGGCATCCTGAGAAAAATCATGAGCGCCACAAAAAAATATAATCTCATTAAAAGTGAACGGCCGTTGACTTTTGGTGCTCTGCCGCCGGTCGAGGTCATGGTTGATTGGTTAATTGTCAAACCCATCCCCGGGCAGCAATCGCAAGCCATCATCCAGGGTTTGCGCCTGATCTATGACAACAATCTGCTGCTGCCCAATTCGATCAAAAACTATGCCCAGAAAAATGGATTAATCATAACTGAATTTTCAGAAGAGACCGGCATGATGGGAAAACCCGAAGAATTGTACTCTCTGCCGCCGGTTTCCGTTTTCCCGACGACGACGGCAAAGGATTTTTCCTACGCGCTGGCCACTTATCTGGGACTGAATGCCGAAAAAGATGTTGAAATCCAAATCTTCGACTCTGTAAAGGATGGGTTTAATCTTTCCCTGAAGGCGGATGTTCTGATCAGCAAAGAAAACAAAAAATATGTCATCTACTCTCAATCGCTTTCTCAGCAATTTACCAATGCTTTAAAACAGGCCGGTCATGACACGATCTTCATCAGCGATGGCGATTCTCCTAAAAACATTCTGGCTAATATCCTAAGCGGGTTGGATATCCCTTTTCATTACGGCAGTCACACCTTTGCCGGTCTGGAAAAAAACCAGGCGCCTTATGCCTTAAAATTCAACGGCACTAAAATTAATGAAAATCTATACGTTGTTAATTTCGATATGGATCCCGGATTGCGCGGATTACTGCAAGAGGTGTGGTCCGTTCAGATAGCTCGATATTGATTTATTCTTATAACATTCCGGAGACGTCCTCATAACCGATTAAATCGTTATTCGAAAGCTGCTTCGATTGTTTCTTTTTTTAAATCGATGTAAAAATTATCCATGGGTCAATCTTGTTTTTATTGCATCGTGTTTCACAAAAAGACATGTCCCCTAAAAGCATTTTCTAAGGAATACTTATGATCAAAGCTATCGCTCTTTTTTCAGGCGGATTGGACAGCATCCTGGCGGCAGAGCTAATCCGCCGGCAGAATATTGATGTTCTCTGTTTGAGTTTCACCACACCTTTTTTTGACGCCCAAAAAGCACTGGCCGCCAGTCGGCAAATCAATCTGCCTCTGGAAATTCAGGATATCACGTCCGAGCATCTGCAGATGCTCAAAGCGCCGCGTTACGGTTACGGGAAAAACATGAATCCCTGCATAGACTGCCACGCCCTGATGCTTCATATTGCCGGCAGGAGGATGCAAGAAACAGGGAGAGACTTCATCCTGACCGGCGAAGTTTTGGGGCAGCGTCCGATGTCACAAAACAAACAATCGCTATACGTTGTCGCCAAAAATTCCGGCTATCAGGATTATATTTTACGTCCGCTCAGCGCTATTCTTCTGGATCCCATAAAGGCGGAACGAGAGAAACTCGTCGATCGATCAAAAATGCTTGCCATTCAGGGACGGGGACGAAAACAGCAAATGCAACTTGCAACCGACTTCGGTATCGTTCATTACGCTCCTCCGGCGGGAGGCTGCCTGCTGACCGACCCGATCTTTTCCCGGCGTTTACGCGATTTACTTGCTCATCAGGCCGCGCCGGACATACGGGATTATGAATTACTGAAATACGGCCGTCATTTTCGCATCAGCGATCGATGCAAGATCATCGTCGGCAGAAACCGTGCTGACAATGAAGCACTGAAAAAACTGATTGCTCCCGGCGATTTGATTTTCAACATGGCTCATTTCCCCGGCCCCTTGGTGCTGGTTCCCAACGGCGCGGAGTCCGATAAAATCATTGCCTCCGCCCTGTGCGTCCGCTACAGCGATGCGCCTCCTGATGTTCAAGCGGACGTTATTTGCATGAATAACCATATCGCGGAAAAGTTAACGGCAGCCCCGGCGGCGCAAGAAGACTGTCAACGATGGATTATTTAACGATCAAGATGGCTTCACCATACCCGGTGCCCGGGACATAAAAGATCGTAAACGGTTTTTACAGGATTAAAAACGATGACCGGCAATCTGACAAAAACTGTGTTCCAGTAAGCCATGGACCCGTTCCATAACCCCGGAACTTCCAATGCTTTGAGTTCACGGCCCTTCTCATGTTTTGAAGTAATTAAATACGTATCGTGATTGACAAAAGTCCGGAGATCGAATCGTTTGCCCCGGTAATCCTTTATACAGCACACCATATCGACCGGATTAAAATATCCGGCTCCCGACCAGATGTCGGCCTGATCTTTTTCCAGCATATTCACATGCGCGTTTTCCACAATCTGAAGGGTTTGTGTTCCATCCTTTTCTTCAACCCAGAATGGGCCTCCTCCAGGGTGATTTTCATTTTTCACCATACCGCAAACACGTAACGGGCGATTCAACGCGGACAAAAGAGTCCTTATTTTCTCAGGCATGGATAGTATTAAAAAACGATGGGGAAACACTATGTTCAATGTACTTGAACAGAAAAAAATTATTTCATCCAACTGCGAACGACGAATATTATTATTTTTCAGTTGCCGGATGTGCGAAATAATTTCTTCCCGTATCGAGATAGCCAGCCCACCGAGCATTTTTCTGTAGGGAATAATTTTTCCCCAAAGCGTTTCTGGAGCAATATTATCGATATTGCGAACAAATATAAAATCGGCATCCAGACTGTTTAGATTACCCAGCAGGGCACCATGGCCTCCGGGACGAAAAACGATTTTCCCGGTTTCATCCCGGAAAGGCAACTGGTTTTCATCGAGCGCAATGGTATTGGTGGATAATGCCTGGAGTGATAAGGATATCTTATATCTGATCTTATTTTTTGCCGAATAACGCGGAACGACCGTCTTCAGGAATCCGGTTACGGATGATTTAAAACCGGGAGAAAGCGTAAAATGAATTGAACTTTCATTCTCTTGGCTGACTGTATAAAGAGCGGCTTCAGCAATGTGTTCCTCCATCGGCGTGCGAATGTCTTTTGAATGATATCGATGAAAAGGAACAAGCGCTTTCGGATGTTTTCCTAAATGAAGACCATCGGAAGATAAAATATATTTTAACAAGCCGCCGATATTCTTCTCTTTAAGCAGCTTTCTCCCCTCCCTGCTACCGGCAATCCGATCATAAAACGGAAGCTGCTCAAGATGTCGGATAAAACGTTCATCCAGCGATTTTGATCCGAAACTTCCTCTGCTTCCGACGGCGAACCATTCGCTGAACATGCGGCTGGCTGCCCCCGACGCGGGAACAAATTTTTGCACTGTGAAGTGGCCGGATTTCTGATCATACAGGGAAATAAATCGCCTTTGTTGCGCGGTTGAAAAAGAAAATATTCCGTCATGAACCGCGCAGGGCCTGTTCAATTTTATGAATGTGGGGCCGCTCCGGTGCATCGACAGTTGTTTTTCCACGGATTGCAGATCAAGTCCGAAACGTTCTATCTGTCGGACATCTTTCGCAGAAAACAGCGAACGATTTTTTTTGCCCAGCAGTTTATTCATGTTTTTTCATAACATCATCACCCGGCATTGACAAGAAGAAACTATTGTTCTTGCCATTTTCAACCCGAAAACTGAGTCGTTTATTCGTTTGACAAACTCTTTCCGCCTTAGTACATAAACGGCAAACAATGGGAGAAACGGCCATGAATCGCAAAGGTAGATTATGGGGAATCATGCTAGCGGTCGCTGTCATGATGACTGTCACGATTTCAGCGGAAGCGCAGATCGGGTGGCAGAAATCGGTGGGACAATCACTCGTGGATGCGCTGAAAATCAGAGAGCCCCTTACCTTCTGTAACGAAAAAGTCCCTTTATACGAACCGGATGTCAAGGAAAGACTGGAAAGAGAATTGCTTGTTTCTCTTCAAAACAGCGATGACGTCATCTTATGGCTGAAACGCGCCAACCGTTATTTTCCCTATATCGAAAAAGTTTTGAGGGATAATCGCCTTCCGGACGATCTGAAATATATCGTGATAGTGGAAAGCGCCCTGAAACCTCTGGCGGCATCTCACAAAGGAGCGGTCGGTTTCTGGCAGTTTATCGAAAGCACCGGGAACAAATACCGTATGACCATTAACGATGATATCGATGAACGTCGAAATTTCTTTGTTTCCACCGATGTGGCCATTGCGTATCTGAAAGACCTTCGATTGATTTTCGACTCCTGGACCCTTGCCGCAGCGGCCTATAACATGGGCGAGGACGGCTTGAAAACGGAAATGCTGATGCAGAGAGTGAACACTTATTATCAACTGCACCTTAACCAGGAAACGCAGAGATATATTTTCAGAATTCTGGCCGCCAAGATCATTTTATCCGATCCCCAAAAATATGGATTTTACCTGTCCCGGGAAGATCTCTATCATCAACTGCAATTTGATCAGGTGGAAATATCGTCAGATCACCCCGTGCCGATTCACGTCATCGCCCAGGCAGCCAATACGTATTTCAAGATGATTAAAGACCTGAACCCTCACTTGAAAAAATATCATCTTCCTGCCGGTCGGCACGTTATTTTAATTCCCCGGGGCGCAGCTGATCGTTTTTCCGAAAGATATGAGACCCGGCTGAAACAATGGCAGGAGGAAAAAGAAAAATCGGTCTATACGATCAAAAGAGGAGACAACATCTACACGATCGCCAAAAGCTTAAATGTTTCGGTAAAAGCAATCATGATCTGGAACGACATCTCCAGCGTGAATCAGAAATTGTCGCCCGGCGAGCAGCTCTTTATCTTTAACCAAAATAATTGATTCAAAAGGTCCGGAAACAATACAGCCGGAATAATTGTGAAGATGTTTCTTCGATATTCACATTAAGAGCCCGTCAATTAACGGCTTTTCTTAATTCTTGACAAATGATTTTTTTCTGATTTAATCGCCGTCAAAATAAATGATGTCTTTCACTGGAATGATCGACGGCAGGAAACGCAATGGGAATCACCGAGGCAATTAAAGCGCTCAAACAAGAAAAAAATGCCGTTATCCTGGCACATAATTACCAACCCCCTGAAATTCAGGACATCGCCGATTTTGTCGGCGACTCACTGGGACTCAGCATTGAAGCTTCAAAAACAAGCGCCGAAATCATCGTGTTCTGCGGCGTTCATTTTATGGCGGAAACCGCTAAAATATTATCCCCGCAAAAAATCGTATTGCTTCCCGATCAAGACGCCGGTTGTCCGATGGCCGACATGATCGATCCGGAAGGTTTAAAAGCTTTGCAGGCAAGACATCCTCATGCCGTTACAATGTGCTACGTGAACTCATCAGCCGGGGTCAAGGCGCTTTGTGATTACTGCTGCACGTCCGCCAACGCGTTGAGGATGGCGCAGGAAATTTCCACCGGCAACAGAGAAATTATTTTTGTTCCCGACCGGAATCTGGCACAGTATGTATCCTCGACAGCAAAATGCAGCTTTATTATCTGGGAGGGATACTGCCCCGTTCACGCGGATATTTTACCGGAACATATCCTTCAGGCAAAAAGTCGTCATCCCCGGGCCAGGGTCATTGTTCATCCTGAATGTAAATCCGTCGTCACCGAATTGGCTGACACTGTATCGTCCACCGAAGGCATGAGCAGATATATCAAAAATTCCACGGAAAAAGAATTTATCATCGGCACGGAAACCGGAATCATTCACAGACTCAAGAAAGAAAATCCGGATAAAATTTTTTATCCCGCCTCGGAAAAAGCAATCTGTGCAGACATGAAAATAATTACTCTGGAGAAAGTCCTCCGTTCGCTTGAAAATCTCTCATACGAAATTACCGTCTCCCCCGATATTGCCGACAAAGCAAGACGCTCCATAGAAAGAATGCTCGAAATATTATAGAGCGACCAGGTTCTGCATATAAAAATTTTTGGGAACAACATTATGAAAAAGAAAATCATTTCGTCAAGTGAATTTGGGGTATCCGGGCCTTATTCCGCAGCCGTCGAAGCCAATGACATGATTTTTATTTCCGGACAACTTCCGGTTGATCCGGAAACGGGAGAAATAATCAGTGATATCAAAAAGGCCACCCGGCAAATTCTTCTCACCATCCGGAATATTCTGAGAAAAACGGATATGGACTTGTCCCATATCGTCAAGACAACCATATTTCTAAAGAATATCAAAGACTTTCCGGCAGTTAATGAAGTATATGCCGTTTTTTTCCCGGATAATCCTCCGGCCCGTTCAACGGTAGAAGCCAGTGTATTGCCGAGGGGAGCACTGATTGAAATAGAGGCTATTGCGGTCCGGGAATGAAATATCCCCATCGTCTGAGATGTGAAACCAGGACTTTTATTCTCTTGATATAAGTTACTTGCTTTGCTTAAGCGCATTGCTTTTACAAAGATTCTATTCCTACGCCGAGGTGAATTGGACATGCCTACAAAACGTAAAAATGTCGTCGAAAAAAAAGAGGCGACATTCTCCGAAAACAACCCTTCCCTTCTATCGGAAGAAATCATCGCAAAAGCCGGTGTTGGAATATACATCGTTCAGGATAAAAAATTTGTTTACATCGGCAACTTGTTTCAAAAAATCACCGGTTATTCAGATCAAGATCTGATGGGAACCTTTGCCCTGGATAACATTTTCCCGGAAGACAGAGAAAAAGTAAGAAAAGAAGCCATTAAATGTTTAAAAAAAGAAAGCGTTGAACCGTATGAATTCAGATTCATCAACAAGAATAAGGAGCTGAGATGGATTCTGGAAACAGTCTCGCCCATTGTCTACAACGGTAAACCGGCCACGCTCGGAAGTTTCCTGGACATCACGGAACGCAAAATTACCGAGGAGGCCTTAAGACAAAGCGAAGAAAAATACAGAGCCATTATTGAAAACATCGAAGATGGTTATGTTGAACTGGATCTTCAGGGAAACTTTATATTCTTTAATGATGCCATCAGCATAATGCACGGTTATCAAAGCAGTGAATTGCTGAAAATGAACTATCGCGATGTGATGGACAAAGAAAATGCCGAAAAAATATATGCAAAATATAACAAGGTCTTCAAGACCGGAGTGCCGGAAAAAGAATTTGAATATGTCATATTAACGAAAGACGGACAACGGAAACACCTGGAAACATCCATATCCCTGATCAAGGATTCAACTGGCCGCACCGTCGCTTTCCGCGGCATCGTCAGAGATAAAACGGAGCATAAACAGGCGGAAGAAGCGCTTCGTCAGAGCGAGGAAAAATACAGAAGTATTCTCGAAAATATCGAAGAGGGATTTTTTGAAGTTGATCTGGCCGGCAATTTCACCTTTTTCAATCATTCGACGTGTCTGCTTCTGGGTTATTCCAGAGAAGAAATGATGGGAATGAATTACAGAAAATATACCGATAAAAATTCCGCCGAAGAAGTGTTTCGTACGTTTAATAAAATTTATAAAACCGGCGTACCCGTCAAGGAATTCGACTGGCTGATCATCCGGAAAAACAAAACCAGAAAATATGTCGAAGCCTCGATATACCTGAAGAAAGATGCATCAGGCCGGCCAATCGGATTTCAGGGATTTACGCACGATGTTACCGAACGCCTGCAAGCCGAATTCCAGAAAGAGGCCGCGCTCGAAGCCCTCAGTGAAAGCGAGGAAAAATACAGAAGTATTCTCGAAAATATTCAGGAAGCCTACTTTGAAGTCGATCTTAACGGAAACTTCACCTTTTTCAATGATTCATTATGCCGGATTACCGGGTGTGCCAGAGAAGACCTTAAAGGAACAAATTACAGACAATTTTCCGATCAGGAAAATTCAAAAAAAGTTTTTCTGGCTTTCAACAACGTTTTCAAAACCGGTCAACCGACTGAAGGCTTTGACTGGCTGATTATCAGAAAAGATGGAACAAAAAAATACATCGAGGCTTCCGTGTCGCTGAAAAAAGACTCTCACGGCAATCCGCTGGGATTCAAAGGCGTCATTCGAGACATTACCGAACGCAAACGCATCGAGCAGGAATTAAACTACATGGCAACGCATGACGCTCTAACCGGATTGCCCAATCGTTTAATGTTCAATCAGCTTTTGAATCAGGCCATTCTTTCCTCCAAGCGCCACAAGAAACAACTGGCCGTGTTCTTCATCGATCTGGATCGTTTCAAGATCATCAATGACACTCTCGGCCACGAGGCGGGAGATATGCTCCTTCAGGAAATTGCCCGACGGTTCAGGCAGGCTCTGAGGGGCGTCGATGTTGTCGGTCGGTTGGGCGGCGATGAATTTGTAATCCTCATAGAAGATTTTAACGATGTCGATCAGGTCTCAATCGTTGCGCATAAGATTCTTTCCGCCGCCATCAAGCCGATGGTTATTATGGGAGAAGAATGTCGCGTAACCGCCAGTATCGGCATCAGCATCTTCCCCAAAGACGGTCAGGATGAGCAGTCATTGATGAAAAATGCCGACATCGCCATGTATTTCGCCAAAGAGGAAGGCAAAAATAATTTCCAGTTCTATTCCAAGGAAATTAAAACGCAATCCAATGAACGTCTTTCCATTGAAACAAATCTACGCCGTGCGCTGGAACGCAACGAACTTTATCTGTATTATCAGGCTAGGCTCGATTTCAAGACCAATGAAATCACAGGCGTTGAAGCTCTGCTTCGATGGGGCAATCCCTATCTGGGCACCGTAACCCCCACCCAGTTCATTCCCATCGCCGAGGAAACCGGATTAATCGTGCCCATCGGCAAATGGGTGCTGAAAACAGCCTGCGCGCAAAACATGGCATGGCAAAAACAGAATCTGCCTCCTGTCTGCATGGCTGTAAATTTATCTCTCCGCCAGTTGATTGATGAGAACCTGCTCAAAGACATTCAAACGGTGCTGAATGAATCAGGCATGGCGCCGAATCTTCTGGAGCTCGAAATAACGGAAAGTATGGTCATGCATAATCCTTCAAAGCTGATTCAACTGCTGACTAAAATCAAGGACATGGGCGTACGGCTGGCGATTGACGATTTCGGCACGGGGTATTCTTCCCTTGCTCAAATTAAACACTTTCCGATAGACACCCTGAAAGTGGACAGATCGTTTATCCGGAATCTGCCGCAGGATTCGGAGGACAAAGCCATAACTGAAGCGATCATCACCATGGGAAAAACGCTCAGTCTTACCGTTGTTGCTGAAGGAGTGGAGACCCTTGAGCAGGAGAATTACCTGCGGGAACACGTTTGTGACGAAATGCAGGGCTTTTATTTCAGCAAGCCGGTAAAAGCCGACGATTTCGCCGATTTGCTGCGCAAACACAGTCCCTCATCTCATCAATAATTTCCCGGAAATCACGAAGAATCAACGGATGGCATTTTTTCATTTATTGACGGATTTGTTCTTCAACTCGGCCATGGCCTCTTTAGCGGCATTCGATATAACGGGATGACTGTGATCGGCGAGTGTTTTCAAGAATTCGACAGATTTTGTTCCGCCGGCTTTTCCCAAAGCCGAGGAGCAGGCGCACAGCATATCCATTCGTTCTTTGGTCGGTTCAGTTTTGATGAATTTCAACAGACCTTTTTTCTCGCTCAGCAAATCGGAAGCGATTCCGATCATTTCATTTTCCCACGCCTGATTTGAACAATCCCGGAAATGACTCGTGGCTTTCAATAAACCGCACACAAATGTCGTTTCACTGGCGGTCATATCTTTTTTACGCAGTTTTTCCCTCAGAAACAGCAAAAGCTTATTGACCGATTCGCCGGAAAGAAACAAGTCGTGTTCAATCAGACTGGCAGCCTGATTCCGCACTTTTTCCTCTCCGTCGTTCAACGCTTCCATGACGGCGTCACCGGCATCTTCCTGATTCATTTTTACCATGGTTGTTAAAGCCCTTGCGCGGATGCTTGAATTGGAATGTTTGGTAAATTTCCGAACCCGTTCGATATCGGCACCATGACCGACATGGACAATCGCCAGCAGAGCGGTATTCAGAATGGTCAGGGATTGATTCCGATGATCGAGGACATCTATTGCCCACTGCCTCGCGAATTCACCCTTCCGGGAAAGAATTTCTACAATGCCTTTTAAAACATCCGGATCTTTCGATTTGTCGATCATCACATCAACTATTTTTATGCCAATCGATTTTAATTGCAGCAAAACGTCACCGATTTCTTTTCTCAAATCTTTATCGGCGTTAACGTATGCATCGACGATAACGTCCTCCGCCCCTTCGAAAAGAGAATCAGGCATTTCCGCAAGCAATGTGGATTCGCTGATCATTCCTTCATGCCGTAAAGATAAATCGCTCATGGCCTTTATGATCCGGGCAATGACATCCCACTTTTTCATCCTGACCCATTCCGGCATGACCCTTTTAAAAGTATCTCCGAGCTCCTCCATGTCCTGCTGCGAGGTTACGTTTAAAGAATTTTCCAGATAAGCGTCCAGTTTGGAGATCACTTCATTAGCCAGCAGGCTGCTTTCCCTGTCTGAACGCATGGACGCCGGTAACATTTCGTAATCAATAATCTGATGTTCATAGAGTTGTTCAAAAAGATTTTTAAGGTTCGGTATGCGCTCGGAATGGATTCTCCGTGCGGCTATTTTAAGAACGTTAACCAGATAAATGCTTCTCTTCTGAAATGCGTTCTCGTCTTCCCCTGACGACCCTTCGGCCATGTTGCTCTGATAAATCTCAAAAACAGCTGCGGCGACAGGTATAACCGTATCCGCCGGTAAAGAGCTGATAATCAGTTCCCCCAGTTCATCGATTTCCATAAAATGAGTGATATGATCAATGATGATGTCGCAATTAACAATAAGATCTTTCAGCAGATCAAAATTGTTGAGAGGACGGATGATGTCTTCCACGATCTGTTTCTTTATCACTTTCATTTTTTCTTCAGAAGCGTGACGAAACATCGGCACCACTTTCAGATCCTTGGCCAGACGACGCAAGATGATTGATACCCGCCAGGGAAGTTTTCCCCTGGAAAGCACAATATCGGTTTTGAAGATGGTGGATACTTCGGCAATGCCCAAATCAACAAGCGATTTGGTCAGGTATTCTCCAAGTTTCGACGTATCTGCAGAATCGGCAATCGGTTCGCTCATCACGTCGATGAAGGACTCAAAATGCTCTGCCGTAATGTCTTTTTTGATGACGAAGCTATTTAGACTTTTTCTCTCGAAGTAATCCTTCAGCTTAGGGACAAACAAGTCCGACGTATTGGATTGCGTCAATTTTCTGATATTGAACGGTTCGTCAAGAATCCCGCTGATATGGACATCAACCTGATCTTCAACGTCATGACAGGTCAGCATGATTTCAGAAGAGCCACCCAGCGCGTTTTTAAAAGCATCATAGAGTCCTTTTTTAACTTCCTGTGAAACCGGATGATGGGCATCATAATAACCGCTTCGGGATATGGCTTTGGTAAGTTCTATAACAAAATCGCAGGTGGTTTTCGCCTTGGCAAATTCTTCCGGCGTAAAATCCTTCTTTTCATCCTTTTTATAGCCTGTTTCAGCAATTGTTTTCATTGTATCACCTCTTTTGTGATATTTTTAAACAACAGCTTTAAAGACGATGTTATTGAGACAGCGTGTCCATGGGTTTAGACATGCTTATTGTTCTTCAGAAGGATCACGGTATTTATAATTTAAATGATTAATTTATTTTATATCACGGATTTTCATAAATACAAACAACAAATATCGGTTTTTCAATTCATGTCATATAATTTGACAAAGACGGTAAAGAAGTTTAATAAAAGAACCGATTTCACTGAAGGATGTAGAAATGTTCCGGAAAATATTGAGTTTGCGTCGTTATACAAAATATGCTCTTTATCTGTTGATCCTTGTTTTAACGTCAGCGCTTTGCGCCTGTTCGATAACACGGTTCTTCTCCCCTTCCCCCGTTAAGCCGGCAAAAATAGCTGTTGTGCTGGGCGGCGGCGGCTCCAAGGGTTTCGCGCATATCGGCGTGCTCAAAGTTCTTGAAGCACAGAGGATCCCCATTCATATGGTCGTGGGAACAAGCGCGGGAAGTCTGGTCGGCAGCTTGTATGCTTCCGGCAAATCGGCTTTTCAATTGCAGGAAATCGCGCTAAAGATGGACAGTGACAAGGTCATCGACTATGACTGGAAAATATGGAGCGGCGGACTGATTAAGGGCGACAAACTGGAAAATTTCATCAATGCCCATGTAAAAAATATTCCCATAGAGAAACTCAAGATTCCCTTCTATGCCGTAGCCACCAATATCGCCACCGGTGATGAAGTTGTCTTTGCCCGGGGAAACACCGGCATGGCGGTACGCGCCAGTTGTTCCGTGCCGGCCGTTTTTCAGCCCTTTAAAATCGGCAATATCACGTATGTGGACGGCGGCGTGGTCAGCCCTGTGGCCGTTGATGTTGCCCGTCGCAATGGCGCAGACATCGTCATTGCCGTGGATATCTCCGGAGGGATCGTGAGAAACGTACCGGAGGGAATGATTGATTCGATGAAAAAATCCGTGGATATCATGTACTCCAAAATTGCCGAATACCAGATTAAAAATGCCGACATCGTCATCCGTCCCAACATGAGAAACATCGGCGCCACCGACATGGATAAATTTAACGAAGCAATTCTGGAGGGTGAAAAATCGGCAACGCTGAAACTGCCCGAACTGCAAAATATTATGGAGAGGTTGAAGCGGGAAGGAAGAATTTAAATACGCATGACTTCCCCGTCAATGCAGCTATATGATTATTATCGGCGGCAGAGCCCACAATTTGGATGAAGCGATTGCTGTAAGTAAACTGGATTTGCCCTTTATAGAAATTTCTCTAGACGATCCTCAGACAGTGTCCGCCTGGCTTGACCGACTTCTCGACATGAAAAACGCCTGTGGCACGGAATTCCTTGCCCATTATCCCAACGAGGACAATCCTTTCGATGTAAAAATACTGCGGGATAAATTCCTTCCCCGCATCCAGGCGCTGATGAAAATATCAAGACAACTCGGCATTCATAAAGCGACGCTTCACTTCTGGATGGATAAACGCTGGGCATCGACCGACTTAATTCGCGGAAAGCTGGAGATACTTAAACGCATTGTAGATGATGGTCGTGACTGCGACATCACCGTCTGCATTGAAAATTTAAGCGAGCGCGCTGAAAGCTTCGCGCCCGCATTTGATGCGATTCCCGATTTACGGATGACCCTGGATATCGGACACGCTCAGCTTCTGAGCAGGCAAAACACCTCTTTTCGTTTTATCGAAGAGCATTTTCCCAGAATCGCGCATATACACGCGCACGACAATCGCGGCGGCAAAACGGTGAAAGATGATCTTCATCTGGCGTTGGGTGAAGGCCGTGTGAATTATCAGGCGATTTTTAAGGCGCTCATCAACAGGGGGTACAACTCAACCGTAACCACTGAAGTTAAAATCAAAGACATGCTTCGAACCAAACAGACGCTGGAAGATTTCATCAAAACTCAGTAGAACGTTTCCAATTCTTTTCTATTGCCCCAGCGCGATGGTTTAAGCTTTCCCAAAACGTCCGGCGTGTTCTGCCGCAACACTCCGAGTTTGTCGAAAATGATTTCTATCTTTTCTCCGGGATTCAGCCATAAATCGTTGTCCAGGCCGGTACAATCGGGAATGGTTCCCAGCCCGATGACCGTTCCCGGCAAAGGCGTGAAAACGGTTTTCATATATTCGAGTGCTTTTTCAGGATGATCAGAATATTCCGAGGTGCTTCCCTTCCATTCAAACCGTTCACCTATTTTCACGTTGACATTCAACGCGAGAGGATCCCCGGTTTCATCAGGCGTAACAATGAACGGTCCCAGTCCCTTGCTGTGGTCAAAATCCTTGCTTCGCGCCGGGCCGGTTCCGATCATTTCCCAGAACTGGACGTCGCGTGCCGACGAATCGTTGAAAATCGTGTAACCGGCTATCGGTTTATTTTCATTTCCCGTAATGATCGCCAGCTCCGGTTCAATATCCAGATACGATGAGTAAACCGGCCAGTGAATGGTATCGCCATCGCCGATTATCGCATTATGGTTGCATTTATAATAGAGCATTTTCCCGCCGGAGGCTGCGCTTATTCTTTTTTTAACAACCGGTGCAATAATCCGGCCCAGCATGCCGAATTCGCGGCGGACCATGGTTGCCGCGGAATTGCCGAGATGCCGCGGCGTCAGCCCGAAATCAATCAACGCACGGGGAACGGCAACCGGCGGAAGTATCTTCGCCATCTCCAGCGGAATCTTTTCCGTATCGCTCAAAGATGAAAGACATGTCTCTCCATACCGCAGAAGCTCTCTGGCCTCATCTTCGCTGGAGGGCAGATTTTCCAAGTATGAATCAATATTGACAAGTTTTTCGTGCTTTTGTCCGGTTTTCCGCATTAGCGTTTCAAAGGAAACCGCATAATTTTCGATGACGACGCCGAACAACGCCGTCTCCTCGGAACCGTACTGAAAATTCAAAAGCTTCATAATGGCACATGCCTTATTTATCGGTTATTTACAGCTTTTTTATGATAAACTTCTTTACAATCCAATACGCGATCAGCACAATGGCCATCGCCGTTACGGATAAGGATAAAATCCACTTGGTATTGGTCGCCAGGCCGGAAAGAGCAACGAGCCAGGGTGTTGCCCGGTCGAGGTCTGCGAGAAAATACACATGCATCGTGTTTTCAAATATGTCGCAAAGTCCCGCAACGAACGGCATCAGAACAACCCCGTTGAATTTCGGATTGACGTTGTTCATTTTAAATGCCCGGGCTATCAGTAAACTGAGAAAAATGCTGTACCAGACGGGATGAATGAAATCCAAATAGAAATGCTGATAATAAAATCCGATCCTTCCGGAGGCCATCCACTCCAGAACAATAGCTTTGAATTTTTCACTGCAAAGCGTTGTCTGTAGAGCCAGCGCGTCAAGCGTGCCGACTTTATGCAAGATCGAGCCAATGATAATCTGCGATGTGAAATAAAGGAAGGCAAACAATCCGATGAGGAAACTGGAGTCCGATTTTTCCATGATATATTTTTCAGCCGGAGCAAAATATTTCATCGCTTCACCTCATATGTTTATACTGTCAATCAGCGTTGCGGCATTGGTTATAATCCTGCAACTTTCTGTTATATTCATCGACCATGGATTCCATGACTGTCGTCTTGGCTTTTGCCTCGGCCACGAGACGGTTATACCAGAGACTCTTCTCATTGAAAACATGGATTTTTTCGTTAATTTTCTGAATCCTTTGTGTGTCTTCGAAGGTGTATTTTTTATCCCGTTCGATGGATTCCTGGTCCGTGTCCAGTTCATCTTTCAGCCGGACAAGCTGGTCCTGAAGAGAGGTGATCTCCGCTTTTTTCATTTCGATATCACGGATCAGATTTTCTGACGGCGCAACACAATTATTGTGTGCAACCGGCGGTGATTGGAGGCCGAATATCTGAACGGCAACATAGGTTTCCTTGCCTTTCATATTCCCTCTGATCACGGCGGCACCCATATCCCGGACATCCGAAGAGAGAATGTTTTCTCGGTGGCCGGGACTCTGCATCCAGCCGTCAACTATCTTCTGATTGGTGTAGAAATGACCGCTGCCGATATTTTCGGCGATAATCTTATACGCATAGCCAAATTCCCGCGCCAGATCCGAAGCCTGTTGGCCGGTGGGTGAAATATGGGCAAAATACTGTTTTTCCAGCATGTCGTTCGCCCTGGCTTGAGCGATAACATTTAGCAGGTGATTTCCCAGAAGCGGTGGCAACCCGTTGCCCTCCCTCGCCCTGTTGGTCAAATGAATGACGGATTCCGCGTTTAGATTCTCTTGGGGGGTAAAAGGTTGTTTTACATCGATCCGTTCGTTGCTCTCCAGCGCGATACGGTATTCAGAAAAATTTTCCGCAGTAAAAAAATCATACAGCCGGGGCAGATTTGTAACAACGGCAAAAGCCATAACGGCAAGAGCCATGATGACAATGAAATTTTTTCCCCAGGAATCAGGTCCCGTCGTCTGGTTCACCGATAAAATGTCCCCTTTGTTGTGGAATGATATGAATAATAAAATCAGGTGTCAAGAAAGACATAAAAATGTTCAGCAATCCCGAAGGGAAAGCTATCAATACTCGATATCCATCGTCGCTGATATTTCCCGCACAAATTCTATTTCACGCGGAACTTTGTAATTGGAAAGATAGGTTTTACAGTAGCGGATAATTTCTTTTTCGTCGATGTTTTCCCCCTCGTTCAGAACCACATGGGCTTTGACGATTTCACCGCGCATCAGGTCTTGCTTGCCCGATACCCTGGCGGCTTTCACCGCCGGATGCGCATTCAGCACCGTTTCCACTTCGCGCGGATAAACGTTAAATCCGCTGGTGATGATCATCCTCTTCTTGAGCCCCGTAATAAAAATGTAGCCATCTTCATCCATCCGGCCCAGATCGCCCGTGTGCAGCCAGCCGTTTCTGATGACTGCGGCCGTTGCCGCTTCATTCTTATAATAGCCCTGCATGACATTTTCTCCCTTAACGGCCAATTCGCCGATTTGATTGCGGGGCAGTTCACCTCCCTCATCGTCAACGATTTTGATTTCCACGCCCGTTATCGCCGTGCCGATGGATCCCGGTTTGTAAACCTGATCGAATCGATTAAAAGAACATACAGGCGACGCTTCCGTTAATCCGTAACCTTCCAAAAGCTTGAGATTGAATTTTTCTTCAAATACATGCATGAAATCCGCCGGCATCGCCGATCCGCCGGTCACGCATAGTTTCAAAGAACTCGTGTCGTACTTGGACGCCTTTTCATAAAAAATCATTCCCATAAACAGACGCGGTACGGCCGATATGTAAGTGATTTTTTCTCTTTCTATCGCGCTGAAGAGACCATCCATGGTCAGCCGGTCCATCATCACAATGGAACAACCGGCACGAATCGTAAGAAGCATATTGGCCGTTGCTCCGAAAGCATGAAAAAGCGGGATCAGCGCCAGCGCGACATCATCCGGCGCTCTTTGCGCAATAGTTTGAGTCACAACAGCCTGTGAATACAAATTGTGATGCGTCAGCACGGCGCCCAAAGGTCTTCCCGTCAAACCCGCAGTATATATCATGACCGCCGGATCTTCCGGTTTGATGTTCACCGGAATAAAGGACGAGCCTTGTGAATCGGCGCCCGGAAAAGGTTCTTCTCCCTGATTTAAGGCATCAACGGCAATCACCTGCCGGCAGGATAAAAGTTGATCTTTGATTTCGTTAAATTTTTTAATCTGAACGGATTGCGTTATCAGAATCTTCGAATCCGAATTATTCAGAAGATAAATCAATTCCGACGGCGTGGTCAACGGATTAATCGGTACAACCACCGCGCCGTTTTTGACAATGCCGAAGTAAGAGTAAACAAACTCCGGAATGTTGGGGAGCATGACCGTTACTTTATCACCCTTGCCGATTCCTGATTTCCGTATTAATCCGGCAACCGCATTGACAGCCCGGTTTAACTGTCCGTAAGTAATATACTGCTTATCGCTGATTAGGGCGGTACGCTCACCGTGTTTTTGAACCGCGTCGTCCAGTAAGTTAATGAGATGAATGGCCTTGAAACCTCCCCGAAAATTGCTGGTCACTTAACACAACCAAGAATCTTTTTTCAAGAAAATAAAAAAAAGGCATCGAAGATAAATATAATGTAGTTTTTGTATACTAAATACAGCCAATAGTCTAATCTTTTATTGTGAGACTCAAATTTCAAAAACGAAGTGCATGGAAATTTGCAAGTCGAACAATCCCGCTATAAGCGGAGGAATACCCCGCCCCTTGGGGCGGAATTAGAGCCCAGGACTTGCCTTGGGGTTCATTTATCGGGCGTCATGATAAAATGTTTGATATGACGATATATCCAATACAACCCATACGGAAGATACAAAAAATGAACCGCTTTCATTAGAAATCCATCCGATGTCATAAACGTAAATTTCTCTTTACTTTCAGCTTTCTTCTTCACTTCTCTAATTCCCGTCACTTCATACCATCGGCCTGAAAATTGTATATCCAGCTTTTCAAAAGATTTCAGTCTTTTCATGAGTTCCATTTTTGAAAGAGAAGAAGGATCTGCGATGGCGGATATCGACAGACAGTCCTTCCATGAATGGTAGCTCCCGGCTCCCTTTTGCGATTCGCCATCGCCCCCCTCGGAAACCATTTGAAGAATCCGGGGAATATAGCCTGCCGCTTGAGTGGCTTTTTCAATTTCCAGATCAGACAGATGATCATCAGGCTTCACCGGCAGATTTTCCTGCGCCAGGATACGGCCGGCGTCCCATTCCGCCGTCATATAATGAAAGGTGAACCCGCTGCATGGATCACCCTGATAGAGAGACCACGACGTTGCGTTGCGTCCCCTGTTTTTTGGTAAAAAACTGTTATGATAATTTACTGCATATTGAAAAATTGCCAGTAATACAGGACTGAATTTCCTGAGACAATAGAATGACAGAGCGATGGTCGGTCTGATTTTGTCTCGCAGATATGCAATAAATACCGGATCGTTAATGCTGCCCAGCGGCGGAATGATCAGTTCAAAGTGATATTTTCGGGCTAAACGATATACAGGGAGCGGATGAAGAGATCGATGTTTTCTTTTTATGGCCGGGTTTATAAAAGATCTGAGGTTGATAACACTCGCATACAACATGCTGTATATATATATTTTTAAGGTCGACGGTCTTTCCGGAAGGCAAACGGCAACCAGATCGAAATCCGCACGTCTGGATATTGCAGCCAGTGTGCCTTTGATAAGAACAGACGGAACGCCCCACACCGTATTGGCAAAGATAACCACTCGATGTACTTTGTTATTTTCCCGGTTATGCTCTTTTTCCCAATGGTTCATCACGCCATGATTAAAAGAAAAAGCAGAGCCGTTACCGGCTCTGCTTTTTCTTGATTTTCTTCTGCTCCTCAAGGATTGTCATTCATCAGTCATCCGCAGGCATCAAATCTTCCTGCTTAACGGCCCAATGATATTTTAAACAGCATCGCTGCCGCCACCGGGAGGACATCCGAAGGATATGTTCATCACTGTTTCGTCTTCAATGGGAATTTCATAATAGGCATAAGGCTCACGCATGGTATCTCCCGACACATTCTGATCAATTGTTCTTTTAGGGGGAACACCTTTTGAATTTTTCATAATATTCTCCTTTCTAATCAATATTGTTTATTCATGTTTTTTGCAATGATAAAAGATTTATATTTTTTGTCAATCAAAATATGGCTGGTTTTTCAAGATTGCAGATTCCCTCAAATAAAGGGATACATGCTTGTAATTTCCGCAAATATTTTGCCGCTTTTTTCTTTCAGGATAATAAAGTTTGTTTTGTAATATGCCAGGCTGATGGATAAAACACTGCCGACATCCGAGCCGACGCCCATCGCTTCGAGATCGGTAAGGTGCGTCAGATTGCTGGAAAGAATGTCCGC
>DAOPVC010000018.1:0-33213 GCA_035350895.1 Smithella sp.
GCAAAGGCTTCCCCTGGGAAAAAACAGACCGGGTGGATGCGCTTCGCCAGGCCGCAGGACTGAAGTAAAGTAAATTTGCGTTGTATTAAAAAGCCCGCTGCCGAAAGCAGCGGGCTTTTTCTTTGTATGGAATGACAACCCGGGAATGCTGATCGTTACTTCTGCTCCGTCGGTTTCTGGGATTCCTGTTCTTTAATCTTCTTGCCTAACTGAGATTCCGGAGAAACCGGCTCCATCATGATAATGTGGCGGGTATTGATGAACATCCGATCCGCGCCGTGCAATTCATTGCCCTTCTTGATCAGGGTGTTGCTGACTTCCTTTGTTTGCTGATTGACCAGGCTGCGGATATAAAAAACATTCTTCACCTGGATATATTCTTTCCCTAAAAATTCAACTTTCCCGAAAAATACCTGACCGGTTGTCAACAGGATAGCCTGATACTCGCTCTGGAACTTCGGATTGGCACTTTGAGAACACCCTTGAACAAAAATCAACCCGCAAACAAAGATGATCAGGCCGAACAAACAGATGCTTCTTTTTTTCATAACGTACTCCTTTCGCAATAACGGCTGTGATTTAATTTATTATTTTGAATATATCATACAGCAATGATAAAAGAAACACGTGTTTCCATATTCCCAAATGATCGTGATCAACATTATCGCCGCTGATAGCCGCCGTCATGCTCATCACGAGGCAACGATTTTTTCATGTTTCATGGGCAGAGTCTGAATGACTCACGGCGGAATCTCTCCTGTCAAAGGACTGATAATTTATTGTTGCACAAATACAGCATTTAAGGATAGAAAAGCTGATCGAAGCAGAACACCCAATTTAAAATTGAAAGCATGAAAGTAAAAATTATTTATTTAACGTTTTTTTCATTATGGTTCGTTCTGGCCGCCAATTCGTCCTGGACGGCTGAATGGGGTTTCCGAGGACTGCTGCCCCGGGGCACCGGATATTATGATAAAAGCAGCATTAGAACAATTGATGATCCCATCCGACAGGTATGGACGGTCACCCTATACAATGAAAAAGGCAAAGCAGACGCCTGGGCATTTTTGAAAAAACAGAATAAAGCGGCGGGAAATCCGAATGTCTTGAATCAGGAATCCACCCTGCTGGAATTCGATTGCGCCAAAGATAAATACAGAATCGTATCTATAAATATTTATGATGAAAAAGATGTTTTGCTTTTTTCCTCATCGATCATCCATACGAATTGGCAGAACATTCTTCCCGGTTCCATTAATGAAAAGCTTAAAAATGAAGTTTGCCGATCCGGTGACCCGTCTGCAAACAACATAAAAATCCCATAAAGGAAACAGTATGCTCAAAAAATATCGATATAAATTAACAGATCATCTTCAGGATTTTCTTTATTACCTCATACGCGCCTACAGTTGGACTTTTCGCTTTCACGTTGAGAATGAAGCCCCCTGGATGAATCACCTGAAACAGGGAGGCCGGATTTTGATCTGCTGCTGGCATCAGCAGTTCTTCTCTGCCATCCGTCATTTTAAAACCTATGCCCCGTATCATCCCGCCCTGATGATCAGTCAAAGTAAAGACGGTGATATTATCGCCAGAATTGCCGAAAAAACAGGCTGGCATACCGTGCGGGGGTCATCATCACGGGACGGAAGCAAAGCGTTGAGAGAGATGATCGAATATCTGAAAAATTCCCGTTTTGCCGGCCACGTCGTGGACGGTCCGAGAGGTCCCGCCGGCATCGTCAAAGCCGGAGTCATAAAATTAGCCGAAGCCAGCGGGGCGCTGGTTGTCCCTTTCTACATTTCCGCCGAACGAGCATGGTATTTCAACAGCTGGGACCGCTTCATGCTGCCGAAACCTTTTTCACGCGTAACACTTCGTTTCGGAGAAATGCTGGATGTATCATCCGGCCCGAGCGAAGACGAATTCGAACGCCAGAGACTGCGACTCGAGGAAATCATGAAACCCGGCCTGCATGTGATGTAAAAAGCGTCGCTCAGGAATAACAGGTCCTGTTAATGATAACCTTCTTTAGATCATCGGACAGATGATTAAAATAGGCGCAGTAACCGGCGACGCGCACCAGCAGGTACGGATATTTCTCCGGATGGTTGTAGGCATCCAGCAATATTTCCCGGTTGATAACGTTGGGTTGAAACTGCATGCCGCCTTTCTTAAAATACGTACTGAAAATGCCGGAAAGATTTTTCACTCCGTCGGGTCCCTGAAACAGGGCCGAATCGATCGTGAACGTCACCGTAGTACCATTGGGAGCATATTGTTCGAAATCAACGCCGGCGACGGAGTTCAGAGACGATAATAAATCCGACATCTGCATTCCGTAATGAGGAGCAATACTGTTGGCCAGCGGGACACCTTTGAGTCTTCCCGAAGGGAGCGAAGGCGTTTTCTTGCCGTAAACATCGCTGACATTCAGCGCGTAATATCCGGCGGTGTATATGCCGCCTCGCGGACAGTCGGGAACCTGCTTCAAGGCGTTGCAATAAATTTCCAGTGTTTTATTGACCCACCGGGTTGCTTCCGGAGATTCATCCTGTCCCAGCTTCGGCACAGCCAGCAACGCCTCCCGGATTTCCTGATAAGATTCTCCTTCGAAGTCATTATCGATCGCGCTGATAATTTCATCGATCGAATAGCGTTTTTGCCTGTATACGACTTCGTTGATGGCATGCAGGGAATCAGCGGCATCTGTTATGCCCACCGCCTGAATGCCGCTGCTGTTAAACTGACAGCCACCTTCATTGACGTCTTTTCCACTGTCGATGCATCCTCGGGAAAGCGATGACGCCAGCGGCGTGGTAAAGTCTTTGCAGATGATCTTTTCAATGCGCTGATGGTCAGCGAGCACGGAGCGGGCCAGAGCATTCAAGCGGGTCTGGTAGCGTTGAAGCAGTTCCTCCATGTTGGCGGGGGGATTGGGCTTGGCAGTCCTTCTATCCTTATACCTCTTACGCATCTTGCTGTAACGATCGGCAACAAATCGGGAAAATTTATTGCCCCCGCGGAAATTGTACTCGACAACTTTAGTGATGATCTTCTCCATCTGATCGGAAAGATCGAAGTTCCATAAATCATCGTCTTCGCCCTTCAGCGCCTGCAACAAAGGCAGCACGACGTTCATATTGGCGCAGTCGGTATTACCGTAATGATCATCGGAGGCTTTGGGTTCGACGCACCCGACGATCGCATAGTCTCTTGCGTTTTCGATACCGGTGGGATAATGCCTTTGCAGGGATTTGATGTAAATATCGTCATTGAACAATTCCGGCATGGGCGCGCCGTTGATATAGACTTCCGCAAGGCGGTCCAGATAACGAGACGGGCTGTCCTGATGGATTCTGGCCGTCATGTTCACGGCCAACGGCTGAAGTTCGCAGATGTCCACCAGCATGTACGTCAGATCGTTCGTGGCGTCCTGCCCGTCCCTGCCGACACCGCCGAAGGTCAGGGCCTGATCCGTAGACTGCGTTTCAAAAAGCCTGCCGATGCCCAGATAGGTGTCGCCGTCATTAACCAGAACGGCCTCGTCCATTTTCAATACGAACAGCGCCAGCAGTTCTTTTGCTTTTTCATAGGTAATGATTCCCGTTTCCTTATCTCTCTTGTAGTACGGATACAGTATTTGATCGACACGTCCGAACGATACGGCGTTTTCGTAAGATTCGATGCAAAGCGCGACTTGCAGAAACATCATCGACTGGATCGCTTCATGATAGGTGCGGGCGGGATAACGGGGAACACGCCGGCAGATTTCGGCCATGGTTTCAAGTTCTTTACGGCGTTCCGGGTTTGTTTCCTTTGTGCTCATGTCGGACAAAGCATCCGCATACCGTTCGGCAAACGCCTCCAGCGCATGAAGAGTAATGATCGCGCTTTCATAGAAATCCTGATTGTTCTGCGGTTTTTCTTTTCGTTTCGCTTCGATTTCCTTGATGATACCGGTTGTGCCGAGAGTCAACATGCGTTCGAAGTTGACGATAAAATGCGCTATGGCTGCCATGTTGTTATTGAATCCAGCATTCATTTCCGAACAGCGGGCAATGGTTAATCGCAAATCTGACAGCTTCGGATTCACCTTGGTTAGAAGACTGTGCCTCCACCAGAAGGGAAATATTTTGAAATAAAAATCAAGCTTATCCTTCCAGGAACATTTGAATGAAACCGGCGTCTGGCGGTGGATTTGATGCAGAATGGAGCCAAAAAGAACACCGTAATGCTCTTCCCAGACCTGGCCGCCGACTCTCTTGGACGTGAAATTACCGACGAGCAGTTCTCGAGGATAGATAATGACCTGTTTGTTTTTTAATACGTAATCGAGGCGCTTTGCCCGGTGAAGATGCGTTGGTTCTTTGAAACCGTTTTTCTTATAGAAATCTGTTTTCAGCCTGGAGACTTCAAAACACAAATGATAATCGCTTTCCCGGATGTCCTTTTGCACTTCATAAACACGGTCGGTAAATACGGCCTGCTGGCGGTAAGCATCGAGATCATAGCAACCGGCGACAATGTCCAGGGACTTGAATGACGCGACAGCGCGTTTGATCGAGGCAAGGCTCTGCTCCGGCGTAATGTTCAGGGATTCCCGCACCAGGCCCAACCGCTTGGCTTTGTCTTCATACATGTTGTGATATTTCAGCAATTCAATCGATTTATGATGGACGGATTTTAAGAAATCGGCAGTCGCTTTGATCTGCTCTTCCCCATCATTGTAACCCGGCACCATCACCATACGGAATTTCATGTGGGCATTCAACTCCATCAGCTTTCTGATATTGCTGTGGATCAAATGACTGTCCTGCTTCGTGCATTTCCTGTGCAGCTCATCATCGCCAACAACTTTCAGATCAACCAGAAACAAATCGATGTAGGGCGCCATTTGGCTGATATTTTCCCAGGGCACATGCAGAGACGTTTCCACAGCAACATGAATCTTTTCATTCCGCAGCAATCGCAGAAGATTGATCAGGCTGTCCGGATTCTGCAGAAGCGGATCGCCTCCGCTGAATGTCACGCCGCCACCGGTCTTGAAATAATAATCCTTGTCCCGCAGAACAACATCCATAATGTCGGCAATCGTATAATGATTGTCGGTGGATGGAACAGATTTCAAAGACAACGCTTCGGGATTCTGACACCAGAGGCATCTCAGCCGGCATCCCTGAAAGAAAATCGTTGTCCGGATACCGGGACCGTCATGAACACAGGTGCGTTGAATTTTCAAGACATTCAGTTTTTCTGTTGTTTCGATCGGATAATCATCATACTTTCTGGCTGTTTGCATATTCTACTCCTTTGAGTTTTTTTCCACGGAATTTAAAAATTTAAGCAACTCCATGCCGGCCTGCAGAAAAGTCCGGGCTTTTTCGGCGGCTTCTTCCTCATTTCCGTCTATGACCGCCTGTAATATTGCCTGCTGCAGCGTTGTGTCCAGATTCGTGGTGAGAGGAAGAAACAGATCCAGATGTGTGTCATGGATGGTTTTAATGGTGTTCATCAAAAGAATGTAAACAATGTTTTTGCTGGCCAGCGCCAGTTGACGGAAAAACTCGAAATCCAGTTGCTGAAGCTTACCGGGATCGGTTGTTAGGATGAGTTTCTCCATGAGTGTCTTCATTTGCTCGATATCTTTCTGTTCGGCGCGGCGCGCGGCGCATCTGGCAACGTCGGTTCCAAAAAGCTCTCTGGCCTCCAGAATATTTTCCAGAATTTTCAGATCAATCTGGCCATTGATGACCAGTAAAGAAAATATCAAATCAATAGATGCTTTGTGAAAATCCTCAACGATAATTCCTTTTCCCTGATGAATGACAATGAGTTTGAGCTGTTCGAGTTTTTTGAGGGCCTCACGCAGAGTAGCGCGTGTCACGTTTAATTGCGCAGCCAGCACTCTTTCCGGAGGTAATTTTTCCCCGGGGCTGACACCTCCGCCTAAAATGTATTTCAACAGCATTTCGGCAATTTGCTCGGGAGCTTTCATTTTTTCGACAGGAGCCAGTTCCAGATTCATTCATATCTCCATTGTTCAACCACTAATGATGTTACGTTCGAGGAAGTAACCGCATTTAGAAATGAGATAGCCGAAATAACTATTTATAATTCTGACGTAATTTCTAATATTGGTACTACCATTGGACCAATTATGCATTATCAAGAACAGAAAAGCAAGCTTTTTTTACTATATTTATAATAATGTTTATGAGGGATGATTTTATATATAATTGTAATTATTGATTTATTTTAAAAAAGGCGTCTTCTTCCGGGAAGTGGTTCTTTCCCGGAGTTTTGTCTCTTCTTCAGGTCTGTTTTTTCCTTATTTTTCTAATTATCATACAAATGATCGCCGCACAGACCACCGAAATAACAATGATTGTTAATAGAAAACCGTTAGTGACGATATTCCCCGACCCGAAAATCTTAATCGGATTAAAAGATGGCTGCGCAATATATCGGCCCTCCGGTTTGCTGTATCTAACCGGAACCGTTGCCATGTGTGAAGTCCCCTGCTCTTGAAAAGAACGCAAATAAACGGCCAGCGCCATCCATTCTTTGAGTTCCTTATTTTTATTCGTATAAATGATGGACGATTCCAGATTATTAAGAAGTTTCCCGGAACGATCTTTGGGCTGCACCTTAATTAAACCGTAACTGGCGGCACTGACATAGTCTATCAATGCCGCAGTATATAAATTGGCGCAGGCTCGATAAAGCTTGTTTTTGTCGAGTGATTGATATGTTCCATCTTCATCCTGTACATAAACGGACGTCACCCGGTCAAACCAGATCCGTTTGGGATTGTATGTAAATTTCACGCCGGATACCTGCAGATAGGCATCGTCCTTTTTCATCGGAGCGATCGTTGTATGAACTTCCAGAATGTCTTTGAGTTCCCGGCCGCTGATGTAGAAAGAAACCAGCGGATATCCCGCGACCCGATCCGGTCCTATGCCCAGAGACAGCACTTGAAAGACATCCGCTACGGTTATTTTTCCTTTTCGCAGAGAATCACGAATCACCCCCAGCGGCTGAAGCGCAAAATGAAGATGCCGGTAATGTTCTCCCTCCGCCTGTCTGACGGCATAACGGTAAGCGTCCGTGATCAGATTACCCAATCCCAGTTCCCGCGGATTCTCATAGGCGGAATACAACGTTTCCATGGAATATCCGGATTCGGCAATAACCTGATCGTAAGACAGATGATACGGCGCAAGAAATTTTTGATTAACAATTTTTTTATAATCGGAAATGTCGGAGGCAATCGCCTTCTCTTCGGGAATGTCGGAGGATACATTTTTCAACGCATAGGACTCCAGCCTCACCGCGCCTTTCGTTTGACAGACGATTTTCAACATTCCCAGATATCTGCCGTAACGGCCGCAGGAAACAATCATTGTTTTTCCGATCATTTTCGGCTTGGTTAAAATAGTGTGCGAATGTCCGCTAATGATCACATCAATTTGCGGCACCGATTCGGCCAGCATTTCATCCTCAGACCTGCCCGGATCGGCAGATGTTCCGCTGTGGGAGAGGCAAAGGACAATATCGGCTTTTTCTTTATTTTTCAGCACATCCGCCAGACGTTTGCTTGTTTCTATCGGATCGGAAAAGGTGACCGGTTTGGCGAACGGTGCGTTCTCAACTGCGTCTTTGCCCATGACGCCGAATACGCCGATACGCAGGCCATTTTTTTCAATAACGACATAGTCTCGTACCGGATAATCATCAAACGGCTTTTTTAACATTGTATCGCCCTGATTATTCCTGCTCAAGACGATATTGGACGCGACGATTGCCGGTAATCGCCCGCCTTTGGCTCGTGCGGATATCAGCATCCTGGCCAGACCCTCGGGATGAAAATCGAGATCATGATTGCCGAACGTGGTGACGTCGTAACCCATTTTCCCCATCAATCGTAATTCGAACGCTTCATCCATCAAAGCGGTATGAAAAAGGGTGCCCATGGAAAAATCGCCGGCGTCGACCAGCAAGGTTTTGTCGTGATGCAGGCGTTTTTGTTCGTTGATCAGATAGGCAATCCTTGCGTATCCACCCTGTTGCAATGGTCTGCCGTCTTCCGTCAATAGATGATGAGGAATAAAATAGGAATGCAGGTCATGCGTAAAAAGAATTAACAGTTCCTTCTCCGAAGCTGCAGAGGCAGCATTCGATCCGGATTCTTCGGGGTGAACGAGGCAGAAGATACCGAAAATAAACATGAAAATTAATACAACAAGTGGAAGATTTGATTTGACCAAACGCCTTTTCATCCGTAGTTCCTTTTCATCACGAAGAATCTTTTAAAACATGCGATTATTCTTAGCACAAAATAACGCAAAAAAGGGATCTAAATCACAGGAAATACGATTGCATAAATCTTTCTTTATTTTTTCTGTTGAATAAAGTACGCTGAAATAAATCGGAATAATAATATGCCATTAAAGAAATATCACCTGATCCTGTTGCTCGTTGTATTAGCATTTTGGGTATGGTCCGGAATAAAACCCCACGATACTTATCTGACGTGGTTTTTGGAAACCCTGCCCGTCATGATTGCCCTGCCGATCATACTGTTTACCTATCACAGATTCAGATTGACGGATCTTACCTACACGCTGATAGCCATTCATGCCATGATCCTGATGCTGGGAGGGCATTATTCCTATGCGAAAGTTCCACTTGGTTTCTGGATGGAGGATTTATTCGGTTGGACCCGCAATAATTACGACAAAATCGGTCATCTGATGCAGGGTTTCGGCCCTGCCATATACGTGCGTGAGATTATCGCCAGAACATCACCGGTCAAAAAGGGGAGCTGGTTGGTTCTTTTCTCCGTTGCCGTTCCTCTGGCCTTTTCTGCTTTATACGAAATTCTGGAATGGGCAGCGTCGCTTTCCAATCCGAATGACACGGAAGCTTTTCTCGGAACCCAGGGCTATCTCTGGGATACTCAAACCGATATGTTTTTGTGTCTGGTCGGTTCGATCTTGGCTCTTCTGACCCTGACAAAATTGCATGACCAATATCTCCTGAAAATGCAGCCGCCTCAAAAATAACCATCCTGGCGCAAGAAAAACAAAAAAATCGAAGAGATGATGAAAATTAAGCTTGTTTGAGGAAACCACTCTGTGCTATGTCTCGTACAATAAAAAGTCATAAACACTCAAGAAAGACATTGAGACTGGCGATTTAGCAAATCCGGATACATGCCCGCTTCAATGGGCATCGGCCTCACGATACACCCAACGGTTCAATATACGCGCCGGAATGTCTTTATTGAAAATATGAGAAAGGGCTCAATTAAACAATGTCCGCAAATTATTTTATCGTTTACAATCCACTCACCTATCAATTGATGGACCTGATGCCTGCCGGCTCCATTACGCCTCTGGATGTTATTTCGTATCTCACGGATCAAAACGCTCACGAAATGACATCTGAAAATTATCTGCGTTTTGTCGATTTCCAGCCCTATAAACAGCGGGCGACCATGGTTGACGCTCTGGCCATCGAAATGTACGCGGGCATATACATTCAGAACCAACTGGCCCGACTGGCCAAGGATCATTCGGTCGTCATGGTTGACGGCAAGCGTAAAAATTTTTCGCAGGTCATCAAAGAGAAGAAAAAACCGCCACGGGCTGTTTTTATCTCCACAATCAGTTCCAGCTTTCCCGCCGCCGCCGCTGCCGCTCTCGTGTTTAATTATGCAAAAATACCGGTGATCATCGGCGGCATACATGTTTCAACCACGCCCGGGGATATTGATACGTTCATCCGCAAACATTCTCCACATCCGGAACTGATCGCCCTGGTCAAAGGTGCGGGTGACTCCACCGTGATGACGGAAATCTTGGCGGACTTGGACAACCATTCTCTGAAAAGCGAATATTCCGGTTTTAAACTGATTGAAAACGGCGTCTGGGGCCATTATGAAAATCTTGAGCCGCTGGAACCCCTGAAAATCAATCTGCTCAACAGACTGCCAATTATCAAATACACGCCTCTGAAAGATTTCCGGATCAATCCCGTGGCGCCGTTTACCGGATGCATCTTCTCCTGCAAATTCTGTTCAATCTCGACCATGCCGAGCAAATACAAATCGATTCAATTCCGTGACCCGGACGATTTTGTAAAAGAACTCCTATATTATCAAAAGGAGAAAATTAATTTCAAAAACCGCTACTATTTTTTTACGCCGGACAATCTGTTTTCCAACAAACGGGAGTTGATTGCTTTTTTGAAAAAAATCATAGCGAGCGATCTGCGCATCAATTACGCCGTACAGATATCCATTGAAGTGGCGGACGATGAGGAACTGCTCCGGCTGATTCGCGCGTCCGGAGGAACGCATTTCTTCATCGGTCTGGAATCTTTGGATCTGCGCAATTTGCAGCACATCAACAAACATATCGTTAAAGATATCGAAAAAAGCGGTATGTCCGTGGCACGATATTACGCCTCCAAAATCAAAATCATTCACGATCACGGCATATCCGTTCACGGATCTTTTATCATCGGACTGCCCTTTGACTATTATAATTCCCCCACGGACAACACCGGGGTGAATATCGCAAAATTCTGCATCAGAAACAGAATCGGCGCCCAGCCGAGCACCATTGTAGATCTGCCCGGCTCCATGTTCTTCAACGACAGCCAGGAAAACAACCGGTACATCTACGGGAAAAAAGGCACCATGGATTATTTCCTGTCCTTATCCATTGCCGATCTTGCTGAAACAAATAAAATTCCGCCCGATACCCTGCACAACAGTCCGCTGGTGATCGCGTCAATGGTTTACGAAATATCCAAAAAAGTCGGCGCGCCGGTTAGAGCCTCGATAAATTCCGCGATTATTTTCATCAGATCATTCCTGCATCCCACCGGCAAAGGCAGCGGATTCCACGTCTGGCAAAGATACATAGACGCCGTCTGCTCGGCGGTTTCCCAGACGGCTGTCGCCCTGTATAAAGAACAGGGAGAATCCCTTGTGCACTCCAGACACGGAGTCAGAGGAATCATGGAACGGCTTTACGACACGGAAAAAAACCCCGAGATAAAAAAAATGTTCAAAAGCTACATCCCCCAGTTCATCGAATAATCAGCCGAGGGTGAGCCCATGTCCGGGAAGATAAAATGGCTGTTTTTGATTTTCATATTCCTGCTTGTTCTTTTTATCATTGGTGAATTATTTTTCCGTTATGTATACCCCTGGATCGTTCCCTTCAACGACCGCATTGCGGTCCGCTACGCAAGTCCTTATACGATGTTCAGCCGATTTGAATACGGAGGCCGGGAACCCGCGAAAGCCCGGGACGAGTTCAGAATATTCATGCTCGGCGGCTCGACGGTGGAATACGGCAATCCGCCTCTGCCGGTGTATGTCGAACAGGAACTTAAACACCGCGGATTTAAAAACGTGCGCGTCCTGAACTACGGCGTCATATCGCAGAATTCCAGCCAGGAGCTGGCGCATCTTGTCTTTCACGTGCTCGACTCCCAACCGGATATGGTTGTCATTTATGACGGGGGCAACGACATTATGGACCCGTTGCTTTATGATCCGCGTCCAGGTTATCCGTTCAACTTCCTCGCCTATGAGAACAATGTTCTGTTTCAGGAAACCGGCGATTATCCCTGGTCTGCGCTTCTCGCGTACGGAAGCCAAATGATGCGACATTTATTCCGCAGTTACTTTTTTGAAAAATTCGGTCATTTTTCCAGCCTGAGACTGACGGCGGAACACGGGTCATTCGCCTGGTCGGGAAAAATAGCCGGAATTTATGCCGGCAATCTGGCAAAAGCGGGGCAAATATGCCGCGCCTATAATGTCGAATATGTCGCTTTTTTCCAACCGATAATCTTTTATAAGCGCAACGCGGTCTCTGAAACGGAAAAAAACATACTGAAGGGCTGGCCGCGGGACGAAGCAAATATCGTCCGGCCGTATACCCATGACGTACGCGTCCGTATTCTGAAAAAAGTAAAAGAAGAGCAAAATCGTTTTCCTTTTGACTTCTATGATCTCAGTGGAATATTTTACGATTCGGGAGAAGCTGTTTTTACCGATTATATTCATATTAACGCTGTCGCCAATAATAAAGTCGCCCTGGCCATCTGTGACCGGCTGGTGGACAAGATCAAAAAAAGACAAGGCCGGAATTAACCTGCAAATGATTATGCAACGCCTCAAGGAGAAAACACAATGAAACTACTGGCAATATCCGGAGCTCTGCTTATTCTGCTGTCCATCGCCACCGCCTGGCTGACCATCGTCAAAAAATATTTATCTCTGCAATTTATGGAAAGAGCGATCCGTGATGACGAAAAACTTGTTAAAGCTCATATTGATTTCGTGATCATGGGCCTTATTCTTCTTGTTTTCTTTTTGACCGGCGCGGATTTGCCTTTTCCTGTCATTTTACTTTCCTGCGCGGGAGCGCTGGCAAATCCCTCCCTGTTCTTATTTCTCGCCTTCAAACCGGATGTCAACAGAAAGCCGGGGAGTCTTTTCAGTGTCATCAGCACGATGACCTTTCTGACAACAACAGGGGGAATCGGAGGAGCCTCGTTTTGTATCATCCTCGCAATGATCAGATAATTTTTCAGGAATTAAACCCAGTTCGTGCGTTCAACCGCAAAACGTCATGATGACGGACTTTGAATGAAATGATGGAAGAAAACAACATTCTCAGGAACAAAGTATCCGCGTTTCCGCGGAGCCCCGGCGTCTATTTAATGAAGGACCAGGCGCAAAAGATCATTTATGTCGGCAAGGCGAATGATTTGAAAAGCCGAGTTGCCTCCTACTTCACCGGAAAAGATTCCCGTCCCATGGCGCCGTTTCTGATGGCGCGTGTGCATGATATCGAATTCATCAACACCGCCACGGCAAAAGAAGCCTTGATTCTGGAAAATAATATCATCAAGCGTCATCATCCGCGCTATAATGTCACCCTGCGCGACGATAAAACGTATTATCATCTGTCATTGGACCCGACGGACAAATTCCCCCGCCTGCAACTGGTGCGCAAACGATTGAATAACGCTGCGCTCTATTTTGGTCCCTACCCTTCGGGGCTGGCGGCTAAAGAAACCCTGCGTTTCGTTCAGCAGATATTTCCGCTGCGTTCCTGCCGCAACCGGGATTTCAAACTGCGTCCCCGACCCTGTCTGGAATACCAGATCGGCCGATGCCTTGCTCCGTGCAGCGGCCTGATCGACGGGGAGGCCTACCGGAAACTGGTCGACAACGCCGTCTCCTTCCTTCAGGGACGCAGTCGCGAACTGATCTCCGACTTGAAAAAACAAATGCATGAAGCGTCGCAGGCGCTCAATTATGAAGACGCCGCACGGCTGCGCGATCGGATTGCCGCGCTGGAGCACGCGCTGGAAAAACAAAATGTCGAATCGGCCGGCCATACCGATCAGGATGTGCTCGGCTTTTTCGTTCAGGACAATAATTTTCAGATTTGTATTTTATTCGTGCGCGGAGGCAAACTGCTGGGCAGTAAATCATTCGCTCCGATGAAAACCAAAGAAGACATCAACGCAATCATCTCATCCTGCCTGACGCAGTATTACGACAGCGACGTCGTCCTTCCCGACGAAATCATCATTCCCTGCCGTCTGTCCGATGAAGACGTGATCACCGAATGGTTGAGCGAAAGAAAAGGAGGTAAAATCCGTTTGACGGCGCCGTCCATCGGGACAAAAAACGCTTTACTGGCCCTGGCCAATGACAACGCCCGTCATCTCTGGGAGGCCTCACATAAAAGTCAGGAGCAGAAAACCTTCGCCCTGGCCCTTCTTCAGGAGAAATTATCGCTGGCGAGATTGCCGCGCCGCATCGAGTGCTATGATATTTCCAACCTCAGCGGCAAGCACGCTGTCGGCTCCATGGTCGTTCTCCAGGACGGGGAGCCGGACAAAAACAGTTACCGGCGCTACCGGATAACGTCACTGGACGAGCCGGACGATTACGGCATGATGCATGAGATGCTCTCCCGCCGTTTCGTCAGCGGAGAAAACCCACCGGATCTGGTTGTCGTTGACGGCGGGAAAGGACAACTCGGCATTGCCCTTGCCGTGTTTCAAGATTTAAAAATAAAAACGGATGTTATCGGCCTCGCCAAAGAGGAACGCGCCTTGCGGCCGGGTAAAAGCATCGCAAAAAGAAAATCCGGAAAATCGGAAGATCGTGTTTATCTGCCGGGACGGAAAGACGCCCTTTATTTATCCGCATGGCCGCAGGCTCTGCGCATTCTCCAGCAGGCGCGCGATGAAGCCCACCGTTTCGCCTTGCGTTACCATCACCGGATCAAACAGACTGACGATCTCCGTTCTGTTCTTGACGACATCCCCGATATCGGCGCAGAGCGTCGAACTCGGTTACTGAAGCACTTCGGTTCCGCCAGAGCGGTGAAGGAAGCATCGATGGAAGCATTGCAAAAAGTTCCGGGAATTGGTAAGGCTTTGGCGGAGAAGATCTTTGCACACGCGCATCATCACGGGAAGACGGAATAATTCAAAATGAGTTTAATCACCGTTCTCTTTATAGCGGTCGGGCTTGGCGTCGACGCTTTTTCGGTGGCCATCGGCATCGGCGCGACCCATGACAAAAAATCATGGTCTCCGGTGCTCAGACTGGCAGCGGCTTTCGGACTGTTTCAGTTCGCCATGCCGATTGTCGGCTGGCTGGCCGGTTTGACGGTTGTTGAAATTATCGCTTCGTTCGACCACTGGATTGCTTTCGCTCTCCTGGCGCTGGTGGGCGGGAAAATGATTGCGGAAGGCTTCGAAAAAGAAAAGGAGAAGGACAAAGCCGACCAGACACGCGGCTGGCCGTTGCTGATGCTCTCTGTTGCCACCAGCATCGACGCCCTGGCTGTCGGATTCAGTTTTTCGTTATTGAAAATGGAGATCCTCGTTCCCGCGCTGATTATCGGCGTCGTATGCTTCGTCATGACGATCACAGGCATGATCTTCGGCAAGGCGCTGGCAAAATTATTCGGCCGGAAAGTGGAAATATTCGGCGGCATCGTTCTAGTCGCCATTGGCATCAAAATTCTTATGGACCATCTTTTGTAACTTTAATGACCGATCAGACACGTATAAAAAAATCGTTCAGGGGATTGATTCTTCTTCTCTTCATTATTTCTCTTCTTTCCTGCTCGACGCTTATGGCCGGAAGATACGGCACGAATGTTTCCCGGGATCATTGCCTGCCTGTTTTCCCCGACAGGGACGGCTGGTATGGCGGCGACGGCGCCTACTCCATCAAACTGGACAAGGAGCGAACGCTCTGGGTTTTCGGCGATACGTTTGTCGGTTGCCCGGGATGCAGACGCGACCGCGTTGACATGGACGTTGTCCTGGGCACCACCGTTGCGATTTCCTCCTGCCCGTCAAACCGCGAATTTCAGATCACCTATTACCTGAAACATGGCGGCGGCAAATTCACGTCATCGTTCGGCAAGGATGAATGGCTCTGGCCGCAGGATCCGTTTATCGCCAACGGGGTTTTATACATTCCATTGATAGCGATTGTGCCGGGAGACAAAAAAGATGACGTATTCAATTTCAAAGTCGCCGGTCACAAATTCGTCCGGATAAAAGATTTTTCCGCAGCCGACCCGCGCAGATGGAATTATGATTACGTCGATTTGACGCCCGCGCTGCCTCCGGAAATTGCCGCCTTTGCCGCCACGTCCGTTGTGCATGATCGCTATGTTTTTTTCTTTCCCTTCTATGTTCATGTCAAAAACGACTTGAATATCTTCGGAAATATTCTGGCCCGCATTCCTGTCGACAAAATCGATCGTCCTGTCGGGGCGATAGAATATTACACCAAGGACGGAACCTGGGAAAACCGGTTGAACCCGCAAAAAGTTCAAATCGTTCTCGATGCCAGCGTCTCGGAATTAAGCGTCCGCTATCATGAGGATGATCAAAAATGGATCGCCGTTTATTTAAGCACCCAAAACAAAGGGGACCGGTTGCTGTATCAGACCTCCGACAAACTGGAAGGTCCGTGGAGTGAAGCGAAACCTCTGGGCTCCCCCGTTCCGGAAGTGGATCCCCGAAGCGCTCTGTACGAAAAGGGAAATTTTTGTTACGCGGGAAAAGAGCATGTCGAATTTTCCAGGGGGAAAAATCTTGTCGTGACTTACGTATGCAATTCGTCAGAAGATCTTGAGAAGCAGGACAGCTTTCTTCGCCGCAATATGTTTCTCTACCGGCCGGTTGTCAGAGAAATCGGTTATTGATGTTGATTATATTCCCAGCCATTTGACGAAATTATACGCCGCAATGCCGCCCATATAGGAAATCAGCAGCGTCATAACAATCGAGGTATAAAACCATTTATTGTTGTTCATTTCTTTTTTTAAAACGGCAATCGTGGCGGCACAGGGAATGAAAAGCATCATGACCACGAGAAACGCCGCAGCCGATTCCGGACTCATGATGGTCGGCAGGATATCGGAAAGGCCGTCTCTGCCCACGGCATAAAGAACGCCCAAGGTGGCCACGACATTTTCTTTCGCCACCAGGCCGGTCAACAGCGCCGTAATCATTTTCCAGTCCAGCCCCAGCGGAATACCCAGGGGCTGAAGCACTCTGCCGAAGGAGGCCAGCAGACTTTCCTCGACGTTTCCATTCGGGAAATATGAAAGCAGCCAGACGATCAGCGAAACCGCGAGGATCACGGTTCCGGCTTTGCGGATGAACGAAAGTGTTCTGGTCCAGACAACCATCATAATCGTTTTGACATCGGGCGTGTGATAAATGGGCAGCTCCATGATGAAAGGCGCATCCTGTTTCCAGAGCGTTTTATTGACAAAAACGCCGGCAATGCCCAGCACGGCGATGTTCAGGGCCACAAGGCTCCACGCAACGTAGGCGCCGTTTTGGCCGAAAATGGCGGCAGATACCAGCGTCAGCACGGCCAGCCGCGCGGTGCAGGGAACGAAGGGGATCAGAAGCAGCGTGATCATTCTGGCTTTTTTTGTTTCAATGATCCGGGCGCCCAGAACGGCAGGCACATTGCAGCCGAACCCCAGACACATCGGAATAAAACTCTTTCCGTGCAATCCAACCAGATGCATGATCTTGTCCATCACAAACGCGGCGCGCGCCATGTAACCGACATCCTCCAGAAGAGCCATGATGGCAAAAAAGATCAACAGGACCGGTAGAAACGTCAGCACCGAGCCGACACCGCCGATAACGCCGTTGAGCAGCAATCCGCTCAACCATGAAGGCCAGGCTATTGCGAAGGGTTCGGCAAATCCGATCAATTGCTGAATACGATCGCTCAGCCACCCCTGAAGCGGCACGCCCACCCTGTAGGTAAGGAAGAAAACCAGGGCCATCACCGCCAGGAGGATGGGAATCCCGAAAACCGGGCGGGTCAGGATATGATCGATTCTGTCGGTCAACACCACCTGTCCCATCTTAAAGCGGGAAACAACGGAACGGGTGATTGCTTCAATCCAGTCATAGCGGCCGTTCACAACGGCATGCAGGGCGTCCTCATGTTTGATGAGCAGTTTTTCTATTTGATCGCGCGCCGGTTTTTGAACCTGCCGTTCGACAAGAGTCGTAACTTCCGGGTCGCCCTCCATCAATTTTACCGCCACCCATTCCGGTGTGTAAGGCTCGTGAATATACGGCCTGACCAGTTGCAGAATATCCCGGTAGATCTGCTGATGATCGGCGGAAACTTCCGGCATGGCGGGTTTAAACCTGTATTCGCAGGAAGCGATCGAAGCGATCTGGGAAACCAGTTCCCGGATGCCGCTGTTGCGCTTGGCCACCATGGGAATAACCGGAATTCCCAGAGCATCTTCCAATGCGCGGGTGTTGATTTCGATGTTTTGATCGGAAGCGACATCGAGCATATTCAGCGCCACGATGACCGGCCGATTGAGCAACAGCACTTCGGCCAAAAGATAAAGGCCCCGTTCCAGAGCTGTTGCGTTCAACACCAGCACAACCAGTCCGGGCTTCTCTTGAATGATGAAATCACGGGTAATCCTTTCTTCTTCGGAGAACGCGGTCAGGCTGTATGTCCCGGGCAAATCAACGATTTTGATTAAAACACTGTCGGCGCGATGGGTGCCCTCTTTTTTCTCCACCGTTTTTCCGGGCCAGTTGCCGACGTGCTGGGACAAACCGGTCAAAATATTGAAAACGGTTGATTTGCCGACATTGGGTTGACCGACAAGAGCGACCGGAATTTCTTTTTCGACAGGCGGCAGGCAAACTTCTGCCTCCGGAGCAATTCTGGACACCGTGATCTTTGACGCTTCGCCTCTTCCCAGCGCAATGCGGGTATTGGCAACCTGAATCACAACCAGACCGCCGCTGACCTGTGCGATACGGAATCTGGCGTTGGCGACGATCCCCATACCGGCAAAGCGGCTGGTAATGGCCGAACCGCCTTCAATGGAATGAATCACGCCCTGATCGCCTTCCTGCAGTAATGTTATATTAACCAAATCGCTCATCGATGCAGTCTTTCCAGATTATTTGACACCGACACGGTATTTCTTCAGCAGAAATTCCGGACCGTAGGAACTTTTTGTCCGGCGTAAATTCTTATTGCCCATGTCCTCTTCCAGATTAAGATACTTATACTCAGACTTGAGTCTGTTGGCCGTGTCATTAAACATATATTCGTAAATGCCGTGGTACTTTTTCGATGCTTTGGCGAAATGCAGGCAGAACGTATCATCCGTCAGCGCTTCGCCGATGATAAATCCGGCCGGTTGGCCCGCAATGTAATATATTCTTCCCCAGAGCGCAAGGCCGGAATATTTCTGCAGGGCTTCACCGCATTGCTCGAAGTCCGTTTTATCGGAGGACATGCGGGAATCATCCTGCCATTCCTGCAGGACAGCCATCGCATCGCTGACGTTATTAGCGGATACGGACACTCCCTCGGGTCTGTAGGATGCAAGAAATTGTTTTAAATGATTACGGTGGCGCAAGTATTGTTTTCCCTTAAAACCGGCCATGTTTTCGGTAAGGTACAAATAATCGGATTCACCTTCGTCGAAACTGACGCTAAATTTGTCATTCGGGAAATAAACAAGCCACGCTTCAGGGATGGGGAAGAAAAAATCTTTTTCTCCCAGAATTTCTCCGAATGTTTTGAAATCACACCCGCGCGGATCGTTCAACGGCATCACATAGCTTTGCTTTTGTTTATTCCGGCCGGAAACGAACAGACCGCATTCCCTGGTCACAAATTCGTAATGGCTGGTGTTGCGAAAAAGATAAACATTGGCAAAGGTATAATCGGAAATCTGCAGATGCATTTGCCGGAAACGCTCCGCCAAGCCATCACGGTGTTTCAAATCAATGGTTTCAATGTGCTCCATGTCAATACGTTATCAATTCCTTTCTTCAGTCCGCTCACAGTACAAATTTTTCATGGTTATCTTTAAGCCAGCGGCGTTGCGCTTTGTACGAAGGCATAACCTCTTCCACGTTTTGCCAGAATCTCGACGAATGATTCTTCTCCCGGATATGCATCAATTCATGTACGATTACGTAATCAATGATATCCGGCGGCGCCATGATCAGGCGATAACTGAAAGCCATGCGGTTATCTTCCGAACAGGACCCCCACCGGCTTTCGGCGCAGGTTATCCGGATCCTTTTATAAGGCAAATTAAGCATTCTGCTGAAAAAATCAACACGATGACGAATCAATGCGTCCGCTTTCCTCTTATACCATGAAACAAAATAATGTTTTCGCAACGCTTTATCCCGGCGACAGTTGAGATAAAAGCGATCGTTCCGGAAAACAATTCCCGCATTTTCAAAAGGCTCAAAGAACGCTTCCAGCGGATAGAACTGGCCCAGATAAAGAAATTGCTCGCCGGTTTCATAGTCTTTATCTTGGCGTTGAGCGTTCTCCTTCTTTTGCCTCGCCACCGTTTTATCAATCCATCCTTGTTTTTCTCCCACAAAACGTCGGATTTCATCGGCGGGTGTAAAGCAGGGAGCAGATACAATGATTTTCGCATCGGCACTCACCTGCAGCGAAATTGTTTTTTTCCTTTTTCTGCTTCGCTTAACCGTATAGGTTGTGTTCATCAATCCGCGTTGCTTTCCGTCAATATTATCGATAGACAATGCGTGTAAATATCATAATTTAAATTCTAAAGCGAGTATGGAAAACTCAAAAGAGAGCTTTTCTCCTTTCGAAATTTGTGTTAGTTAAACCGCAAATTTTTCAGGCGGTCGAAATGGGAAAAATCATCAAATGCCCCTGGGGCAGTTTTGAAGTTTTATCGGAAGCTACCGGTCATAAGGTTAAAAGAATAATTGTAGAACCGGGAGGATGCCTGAGTCTGCAGCTCCACCATTTCCGTTCCGAGCACTGGTTTGTCGTTGCCGGATCCGGAGAAGTGACCGTGGGAGATAAGGTTATATCGCTGAGCGCCGGCGAATCGGTGGACATTCCGCTGAAGGTCAAGCACCGCGTCCGGAACCATGCGGATGGCCATCTGGTCATTATTGAAATTCAAACGGGAACGCGCTGCGATGACAGCGATATAGAACGTTTTGAAGATCTGTATGGAAGAATTTAACCGGCAACCCCTTGCCGGTTTTTTTATCGTCATCCCTTCGAAAAACATGCCCCGGTCAATCACCGTCTAAACAGAGCCGCGCTTCTCGCGCACCGTCTTTTGGTACCCCTGATCAAAGGCATGAAGAAAAGAATCGCCGTAGCGTTTTATTTTCTTGCGCAATTTTTCAACATGCTTTTTATGTTTGGAGAATCTTCTTTCCGAAACCGAGCGGATCTCATCCAGATCACAGAGAATAAACTCCCAATGCGTCGCCTTCTGGATCGCGATCAGATTGCGGTACAATTCTTTGAAAAGAATTTCTTTGAATTGAAGCTCGGCGACATACGAACCGAGGTTCACAGCCAGCAGATGCAACGCATCATTGTCCCGGCCGTCCGCCATGATGTTCTCAATCGTTCTGTTGCCGGCAGCCCCTTTGCTGACGGCGATGACTTCATCGGGAATCCAGCGGCCTTTTTTCATGACATAGAATAAGGGATAAACGGCTTCGATGTTTTTCTTCTGCAATTGGTAAAAGGCATTGAAATTTTTCCGGGCCAGACACCGGCGGATAACATTCCTGATGCGAATTTCCCGGGGCGCATCGTTCATGCGGTAATGTTTCAGATAAACGTCGCAACCGTCATGCAGTAATTTTTCTCCCCGATAGGTATCCTTGTAATCACTGACAAAGAAGAGGCGAAATTTTTTGTCTCTGTCCGGAGACAGGAAAACCTTCATGATGGACTCGGCTTCTTCCGGAGAAATATAACGGCTGATTCTTCCATCCCAGTTTTGATGCCGCCAGGATGACGACCATTGATTCACGCCTGGATACAAAGCGTTATCCGTCATAAACCAGGCAAGGCTCGAGGATATTTCCTTCGACACGAATGATATGAAGTTATCCTTATGATTCATTACACCTGTCTCGGCATGATCCATGAGAATCGTTTTTTTCATCGACCGTCTCCACCATGGAAATATTGACCATGGCTATTGCTGAAACTTAGCCGTGTGAATTTCCGATCAAGACCGTCATGTCCGGCGGAATATACGTAACGCGACCTGGCCTGTCAAGATCATATTTGAGAATATTTCCCATGACACGTCCGGGAAGCGCTTCCCGGAAACACCAGCCGTACCAGGTGTCACAATGTATAAATTTCAGCCTGACAGTGCGGCCGGAAATTCAAACGCCTGTAAAGCCTCTCTCCCATCGGAGTCGCTTGTAAAATGACATTTTTGCATCCCGCTTCCCGCGCCGATTGCATCGCCGCCTGCGTGATTTTCAATCCGCACCCTTTATTCCGGAAAGCGGGCAGCGTCGACACGTAATATATTCCCGCCGTATTCTGATCAATAAAAAGCAGGGACGTGGCCGCGGGTTTACCGTCCATACAGGCAAGAAAAAGCCTTTGTGACGATTGAGCCCCGGCTTCAAATGAGGATACAAAGGCCGCGTATGACGTTCTGGCGTGAGGAGGCATCTCAAAACCATCGAAAGAAATATTCTGCCAGAGCATCAGATCGTCCCGATTTTCAACGGGGATTATTGTGATGTTGTCCGCCGGATGGAATTTTCCCGGGGATTGATGCAAGTCCGCCGCCATGCCGGGAACGCCGGCAAAATATTTCAATCCGGCTGCCCGTAAAACGCCGATTGTTTCGAGGGATTGTCCCCGCGGATACACCCACCACCAGAAGGGCAGGTTCTTTTCTTTGTAATATTCTCTAATCTCCAGGACAGACGCTTGATCTTCTTTTTTCAAGGGTTCTTCGTTCCACGCCCAGTTAATATCGGAAACGGCCACACCGGTGCTCATGGCCCACACCGGTCCGGCTTTTTTTAAAGATGCATTCAGCCTCCCCCAGTAACGGCTGACAGCAAAAAAATTGTTTTCAATATTCTCTATCGTGATCGGAAACGCCCCCTTTTCTGATAGACTCAATGATGCCTCTCGGGTCAGAATACAGGCAAGAAAATTCTTCTGTCAATGGGAAAATATCCTGCCGACAATATGAACATTGATCTCTGGAAAGTTCGCGTCGGAAACGCCGTATTTTTCAATGCAGGATTTTATATTTTTTACGGATTTTTCACAGAAAAATATTGACATATCTATTTAATGTCCTTATAGTCCCGCTGCCGGGATACGAATCTTCATGCGCGATATTTTCAGAAAAGAATCTTCTTTCCAGTAAGGCGCATGGGCAATGATTTTTGTTTATTGCCGAACCATCATAATCATTTTTAAACGACTATCAAAACAGGCGATCCTATGCAAAAGGTCAAGAAACAAGAACCGACTACGCTGGAACGGCTGAAAGATCTGATCAGTCGCAATCGTGAATTCGACATCATCGATCTTTTTTCCGATATGCATCCGGCGGATATCGCCGACCTCATCGATGAACTTGAAGAAGAAGACCGATTGCATCTCTTTTCGCTGCTGGATGTCGATAAAGCTTCCGACGTTATTCTGGAACTGTCCGATAAATCGCGTGAACAGCTGATTGAAGATCTTTCCAACGAAAAGCTCACCGACATTATCGAAGAAATGGAATCCGACGACAAGGCGGATATTATCGCCGAACTGTCCGATGATCAGGCCAAAGCCGTTCTCGATTCCATTGAGCCGGAAGAATCGCAGGAAGTTCAGGAACTGCTCAAATATGCCGACGATACCGCCGGCGGCATCATGCAGTCGGAACTGGTTTCCGTGAAAAAAGATGCCACGATCAACGACGCCTTCCAGGCCGTTGCGGAGGCCAAAGATGATATTGAAAACATTCACAACATTTTCGTCGTTGACGAAGACGATAAACTGATCGGCACGGTTCCTCTGCAAAGAATCATTACAACAAAACGGTTTACGCCGATCATGGACGTTATCGACGAGGATATTCCCAGCGTTCCCGCCAACATGGATCAGGAGGAGGTGGCCCGCCTTTTCAAGAAATACGATCTGGTGTCCATCGGTGTTGTGGATAAACAGCAGCATCTGCTGGGACGAATCACCATCGATGACGTTGTCGACGCCATTCAGGAAGAAACATCCGAAGATATTTATCGTATCGCCGGTTTGGGTCAGGACGACACTATTTTTCACAAAACAACCGAATCGGTAAGGAAAAGGCTTCCCTGGCTTTTGCTCAATCTTTTGACAGCCCTTACATCCGTTCTGGTCATTGGATTTTTTGAAGATACCATCAAGATGATGGTTGCTCTTGTTTTCTTTATGCCGGTTGTCGCCGGGCTCGGCGGAAATTCAGGAGGACAGACGCTGGCCCTGATCATCCGTGGTATGGCGCTGGGTGAAATAACTTTTGAAAACGCAAAACGCGCTCTGCTGAGGCAGATTGCCGTGGGCATTGCCAACGGCGTTGCCGTTGGCGTTGTCATCGCCATCATTGCCTATTTCTGGAAAGGGATCCCCATCCTCGGTTTGATTCTGGGCATGGCGATGATTTTCAGTATTTTTGCCGGAACCATGGCCGGAGTTCTTATTCCTCTTGCCCTGAAAAAGCTTAACCTCGATCCGGCGCTGGGCTCCAATATTCTGTTGACCGCATTTACGGATGCGTTTGGCTTCTTTTCTTATCTGACGCTGGCAACTGTTTTTCTAAAGCTTTTTACCTGAAAGACGATTGAACCGCCTCAAATTGATCCATGTGTCGGATGATAAAATTCATTCAGCGGCACCCCCTTTGTTTTTCCCATGATTTTTGAAGACGGACGGTTCCTGTAATCATGAATTAAAATTTACAAGGGCAGTCGGCATCCATGCTTTCAGGCAATGCCGGAATGCTTTGTCCAACTGGATATGCTCCAGAGAGGATCAGCATATTCATTGTTTTTCAGCGTCGTTTTCAGGCCGCATTTAACGGCAAAGTAATGATGCAGGGCGAGGCATCCGGTTAATTCCGGATGAAAGACCGTCACCAGGATGGATTCATTTTCCGCCGCCGCTATGTAGTCGTCCATCCTCAAAAGCACCTGAACATCGGATTCGGCTTCCAGTATTTTAGGAGCGCGGATGAACGTCAGCGGAACAGGATCGGGGGAAACAGCCGGGATCAGCGCCTCGCCGGCAAAACTGTCCAGTTGAGAGCCGAAACTGTTGCGCTCGATCGTAATGTTGATGAGATTAAGGCAGGAATTTTCACCGACAACGTTTTTGGCCAGCAAGATCGCTCCGGCGCAGGTCCCCCAGATTTTCATTCCCCTGCTGTTGGCCGCAAGCAAAACATCCTTCATGTCGAAAATAGTCAGCAACCGGGAAAGACAGGAACTTTCTCCGCCGGGAATAATCAGGCCCGCCAGATCGTTAAAATCTTCCGTCTGCTTTACTCTTTTACAGGCGACACCCAACCGCTCCAGATGCTCCAGATGCTCATGAACACCGCCCTGTAAATCAAGCACACCGATAACAGAAGGCTTATCGCTCACTAAACGCAGTAACATAAAGATTTACCAGCCGCGTCCAGCCAATATTTGTTCCGGCGGAATTTGCGAAATTTCCAGCCCCGGCATGGCCTCTCCCAGATCCATTGACGCTTCCAGCACTTTTTGCGGATCGTTGAAATAAGCGGTCGCCTTGACAATCGCCCGCGCCCGTCTGGCCGGATCGGCTGACTTGAATATCCCGGAGCCGACAAAAATACCATCGCAGCCGAGTTGCATCATCAACGCCGCATCCGCCGGCGTGGCAATGCCGCCCGCCGCGAAATTCACCACCGGCAGACGGCCTAATTCCTTGACCTTCAAGGCCAGTTCATAGGGAATGCCGTTGGCTTTGCAGAATCCGGTCACTTCTTCCACCGGCATCTGAACCAATTGTCCTATTTCACGGTTCATGGCTCTCATATGCCGTACCGCTTCGACCACATTGCCCGTTCCCGCTTCCCCTTTCGTACGGATCATGGCCGCGCCTTCAGCGATCCGGCGCAGCGCTTCACCCAGGTTACGCGCACCGCAGACAAAAGGAATCGAAAATTTTGTCTTGTCAATATGGCATTCTTCATCCGCCGGGGTCAGCACTTCACTTTCATCAATATAATCAATGCGCAGGGCTTCGAGAATCTGCGCTTCGACAAAATGACCGATGCGCGCCTTGGCCATGACGGGAATCGACACTGCTTTTTTAATCGCGGCAATCATCGAAGGATCCGACATCCTGGCCACGCCGCCGTCTTTACGAATATCCGCAGGCACGCGTTCGAGAGCCATGACGGACACCGCACCCGCCTCTTCCGCGATTTTTGCCTGTTCAACATTGGTTACATCCATAATGACGCCGCCTTTGAGCATTTGCGCCAACTGGACATTCAATTCATACCTCTTTTTATCCACTTTATATCGCCTCCTAGCGTAAAACTGTTAATATTATAATACTTCGCAATACTGTTTCCTAGTGAAAAAAAACAAAAATTACCAGAACAATCTTGTCTTGATTTGCTTCTCGCTCAAATAGTGTTTGATTTCAGCGATGGTATAGGTGCGGTAATGCACCATGGAAGCAATCAGCGCCGCATCGGCTTTCCCTTTGGTCAGCACGTCCGCCAGATGTTCGGGTTTCCCCGCGCCCCCGGAAGCGATGACCGGAATATGCACGTTTTCGGAGATCAGCCAGGTTAAATTCAACTCATAGCCCGTTTGCACCCCGTCGGCGTCGATGGAATTCAGACAAATTTCCCCGGCGCCGAGTTTCTCCGCTTCCTTTGCCCACCACAGCGCGTCAATCCCGGTATAAATCCGGCCGCCGTGAATGACGATTTCATACCCCGATGGAATGGCATCGGACACGTCCACCTTTTTTACATCCATTCCCAAAACGACGCACTGGCTGCCGAAAGCTTTTGCCCCCTGCGTGATAATTTGCGGATTTTCCACCGCGGCGGAATTCACGCTGACTTTCTCCGCTCCCGCATGGATCACGTTCCGCATATCATCCAGATTACGGATGCCGCCTCCGACAGAGAAAGGAATGAAAATCGTTTCCGCCACCCGCCGCACCACATCGATCATGATGTCACGCTTATCCGATGACGCCGTAATATCGTAAAATACAATTTCGTCCGCGCCCTGTTCGTAATACTCCCGCGCCGCTTCCACCGGATCGCCGATATCCACGTTGCCTTTAAACTTGATCCCCTTGGTGAGCTTGCCGTCGCGCACATCAAGGCAGGGAATGATTCTCTTGCTGATCATGACGGCCTCCATGTGCAGAAATTCTTTAAAATCTGAAGGCCCGGACGACCGCTTTTTTCCGGGTGAAACTGCATGGCCACAAGATTGTTCTTGGCAAGCACCGAGCAAAACGTCATTCCGTATTCGGTGACGCCTAAAACCACCTCTTTATCGGCGGGCGCAGGATAATAGGAATGCACAAAATAAAATTCAGCCGCCGGCGAAACATCATCAAACACCGGGTGACTGCGCAGCAGCCTGACGCTATTCCAGCCCATTTGAGGAATTTTTAACAATGCGCTTCCTTCGGTCAATTTTTCGGGGAAGCGCTTTGTTGAACCGGGAACAAGACCAATGCATTCGGTGTCGTTTTCCTCGGAATAATCCAGAATAATCTGCGTCCCCAGACAAATGCCCAGAAGAGGCTTGCCGGTTTTGATGTAACTTCGCAGCCAGACATCAAGTTTCTTCTGGCGCAGATAAGCCATGGCTTCACCCGCCGCGCCGACACCGGGAAAAATCACCCGTGATGCCGCATCGAGCTTTTTTGTATCATCCGTAATGACAAAGTCCTGCCCGATACTCTGCAACGCACGCGCTACACTTGTGATATTTCCGGCGTTATAGTCAATGATGGCTATCATTTCTTATCTCTTCCAACGATTTATGGAATATGCCTTTAGCAATTTTTGTGCTCAATTTACAGCTAAATTTTTATTATTTTATAGATTAATCAGCAATAAATACAATTTTGTACCCGTTCAAACTTTCCAGACATATTTCGGCTGTTTTGCCGTGTTTTTCCGTCATTCAGGCTAAACGCAAACCCGCCTCCTCTCATTACAAAGTTGATATTTCTCTCTTTTTAAAATAAAGGAGGAAATCAGTTGGAAATTAATTGTCTGGAGATCAACATAATGAAAAAATTATTTCTATCCCTTCTTGTTGTTTCGGTCATCATATCGGTGATGACATCGCCATCAATTTGCTTTTCGGAGCAACCGAACCCGGAAGTATGGGAACATTTAAGTGATAGTCTATATTATAATAAAACAAATCTGGCCAAATCATCCGACATTATATCCGTATGGACGTACAGAATCATTCCCGATGATGAAAGAAAATATTTGATTGAGCATTTTAGAAAATCCGATCTGGAAAAATCCACCAAATATCAGAACCTTGACCACCAGGTTATGTTGCTGGACATTGATTGCAGACAAAAAATGAGGAAAATAAAAAAATTGGCAAATTATGATAACAAGAAAAACGTTCTGTACGAAGAAACATATGAAAACAGCGAATGGACAGGTATTATATCTGACAGCAAATTGGACGAACTATACAAAAAAATTTGCGCAACTCCGGAGAACCGTGAGAAAATAGATGCTTCAAGGACGCAATGCGGAAAGGATTGCGAAGCATGGGTCAGGGCTGATGAAAGAAAGCTTTTCAGAGATAAATTTACCCATCAAAGCCATTACAACGCGAGACTGGATAAATGTTTCATCTTGTTAAACTATACAAAAAAACCGTTAAAGGTTTTGAAAGAAATTAAGGAAAATAAAATATACGGGGCGATTCGTTCCCAGAAAGACGGCACAACGATTACATGTAATGTTCTGGAAAAGACATGCAAATCTGAAACAGAATGGAATGTTCTTGTAAAACCGTATATGGAAGACTAATACTATGAACGATGCAATAATGTGGATTATTATCATATTGTTTTCCGTGACATTTCTCTGGTGGATTTACAAGGACGGAAAGTTAAATGATTTAATGAATAAAAAAATAAAAGACTTCAGGGCTCCCGAGATATTTACTGTTTTATACTTAATTTTACTAACATTTTCAATACTCATCAGTCTGTTCCGTTTGTTAATTAGCGGCACGGATTTTTAATTTTTTCGTTCGAACGCCATAACCTTACTACGGAATCTGTGCCAGCGTCACAGGAAATGTTTGCTCTTGCCGCCTATGAGAAATTCATGCATGGATTCGCTTCCGGCAACGCGGTCGGATTATTCTTCATTATAGTATGCCGTCAATTCGGTCGGGATTTTTAAAACGGTTTTAAAGGTTAGTATTATTTATCCGGTGCTTTTTCCCCTGATACGACGAGCGTCGTTCCAACTCTTTATGAATAGAGTTTAACACATCCAGCTTGTTCATCGCCCAGTCCGGCGCGAGGAAAATATCGTGGTAACCGTCCGCGGTGAGACGCTGAATCACGGTTTGCGGCGGCAGCACCTCCAGAACATCGGCCACCAGCGAAACATATTTTTCTTTGGTAATCATGTGGATGCTTCCTTTCTTATACATTTCACCAAGAGCCGTTCCGTCCAGGGCCAGCAGGGAATGGATTTTGATGCCATGAATCGGCATGGCCGAAAGCGTTTTGGCCGTGGCCAGTACATCTTCGCCGCTTTCGCCGGGTAGACCGATAATGATGTGCACGCAAATATTCAGGCCGCGTCCGGCCAGAGTATTTACCGCATCCCCGAATTGCTGAAAATTATGACCGCGGTTGATCAACTTTAACGTTTTATCATGAACCGATTGCAGCCCCAGCTCGACCCAGACATGATACTTTTGCGCGTAGCCGCTCAACAACTCGACAACATCAGAACCCAGGCAGTCCGGCCTGGTGCCGATGGAAAGACCGATAACATCTTTTTGATTGACCGCTTCATCATAGAGCGCGCGCAGTTTCTCCACCGGAGCATACGTATTCGTAAATGTCTGAAAATAAGCGATGAACTTTCCGGCCTGTTTTGAATAATATTTTTTTCCGGCGGCAATTTGCTCGCTCACCGAAGGCAGTTGACCCTGCCGGCGCAGTTTCGACCCTCTGCCATCGCAATAGATGCAGCCGCCCAGAGCCACATGACCGTCGCGGTTGGGACAGGTAAATCCTGCGTCAATTTGCAGCTTGTGCACGCTGCAGCCGAACAGATTGCGCCAGTAACTTTTCAGGTCGTAGTAGTTTTTGTTGTTCTTCCAAAAATCCGGTTTGGGCAAATCAACCTCTTTTTTATGTTGTATTTTTACAGACTATGCCGTAAAAAAAGTTTGTTATTCCGGTTGAAGGACAGTGCCATGATTCGCTTTATTGTCATTTCGAAGCGAAGCGAGAAATCTTAAAGATTCCTCATCCCGATAAATTCGGATTTACCCTGTAGGGCACACTGCGCAATGACAGTTGATATTATCACCAAGCAGTCTCAAAGACCGGAATACGATAAAACTTTTACTATTGATTTAAAACAAGAGCAAGTATTTGATTGAAAGAATGATTAACTTAACAGACAATTATGATGTTGCGGTAATCGGCGGCGGACATGCCGGCTGCGAAGCGGCGCTGGCCTGTGCGCGCACGGGCTGCCGGACGATTCTTTTCAACATCAATCTGGATGCCATTGCGTTGATGTCCTGCAATCCGGCCATCGGCGGACTGGCCAAAGGACAACTCGTCAAGGAAATTGACGCCCTCGGCGGCGAGATGGGCAAGGTCACCGATAAAACCGCCGTGCATTTTCGTATGCTGAATGCCTCCAAAGGTCCGGCGGTGCATTCTTCCCGCATGCAGTGCGACAAACAACTCTACCGCCTAACGATGAAGGCCGTGGTCGAAAACCAACCCAACCTTTATGTCCGGCAGGCAATGATTGAAAAACTGGTGATTGAAAACGGCCGGGTCATCGGCGTTCTGGATCAAAGTGATCATTTTTACGGAGCTAAAAAAATTATTATCACAACCGGCACCTTCTTAAACGGGTTGGTGCACGTCGGAGCTTCGCAAACTCCATCGGGACGCGCCGGTGAACTGGCGTCCATCGGATTGGCCAACCATCTTAAAGAGCTGGGCTTCGATATCGGCCGAATGAAAACGGGAACGCCGCCCAGGCTTCGCGCCTCTTCCATTGATTTTTCCCGGCTGGAACGGCAGGACAGCGATCCCGATCCCCGGCCCTTTTCTTTCACGACCGAAAAACTGCGCACCGAGCGACTGCCGTCTTATTTTTCCGCAACATCCGCCGAAACGCACCGCGTGATCCGGGAAAACATTCAGCATTCTCCTTTATACTCCGGCATCATCAAAGGCGTGAGCGCCCGCTACTGTCCATCGCTGGAGGACAAGGTCATGCGCTTTGCCGAACGCCAGAGTCATCCGGTGGTGCTGGAACATGAAGGGCTCGACACGCAGGAAGTTTACGCCAAAGGTCTGGGTAACTGTCTGCCGCTGGAATTACAGTACAAGATTGTGCGTAGCGTCAAAGGACTGGAACAGGCGCAAATCATGCGTCCGGCCTATGCTATCGAGTATGATTTTGTCCAGCCGACGCAGCTCAAACCCACACTGGAAACGAAATTGGTTGAAGGCCTTTATCTGGCCGGCCAGATAAACGGCACATCGGGTTATGAAGAGGCTGCGGCACAGGGCCTCTGGGCGGGCATCAATGCCGCCTGCGCTATGCAGGGAGCCCCCGCTTTCCTATTGGATCGTTCCGAGGCCTACATGGCGGTGATGATCGATGATCTTGTGACCCGCGGCGTGGATGAACCTTACCGCATGTTTACCTCGCGCGCCGAATACCGCCTGATTTTACGCGAAGACAATGCAACCATCCGCCTGATGGGCAAGGGCTGCGAATTGGGACTGGTTGACAAAGCAAATTATCTTGACCTTCAGGGCAAGATTAAAAAAATAGAACAGGGAATTGAACATCTCAAAACGTCGCCCGTGAAACCCACGGTAGACACAAATGAAAAGCTGGCAACACTTAATTCTCCGCCTTTGAGCAATCACACAACGCTCCATGGACTTTTAAAAAGGTATGAACTGTCTTACGACAACCTTTCCGTTTTTCCCGGCTGGGAACCGCAGCCTGATGCCTTTGTCAAACAGCAGATTGAAATCGAAACCAAATATGAAGGCTATATCAAACGCCAGTTTGATGCCGTGAAAAAATTAAAGGACCAAGAAAAAAAGAAAATCCCGCCGGACTTTGACTACAACTCCGTGCCCGGCCTTTCCAACGAATTAAAATTAAAGCTCACCAAAATCGCCCCGCAAACATTAGGCCAGATGGAGCGCATTCCCGGCATGACCGAAGGCGCAATTTCGGCTGTGCTCATTATGATGAAAAAAAATGAACTTACCAGTGAATTAAGCAAATAAAGAAATTAGACGTGCTAAAAATGATTAGGATTATGGAATACGATAAGTCCCATCACCGAGTATCCAATTACCAGAATCATATACAGCTTCTCAATGATGCATGTGAATGGATGGATATTGACAAAGGCAGAGCGAAACAATACCAATCTCTAATTAAGCAGTTTTTTGAAGATGATGAACGTTCCCGAGAACATATTCTTGCCTACAATGAAAGTTGTGAAATCACCGAAATATATGAATTGTGGAAGACACAGATTGATTATTTTTCTGGTCTTGAACGAAAAATTCGACTGGTGTTCGGCAAGGGTTCTCTCCTGCATGAATATGAAAACCCAGCTAACTCGAGCAGTCGTTCGCGGAATGATGCGTTCGTTTATCTTTTGGCTGGCAAACTTGTAAAAGCTGGCATTAAAGTTGTTGCTGTTGATGGAATTGTTGTAGATAATAGTCTATTAAAGAGTAACGCGGATATAACTCTTTGCCACAATCAAGCCGTAATCGATATTCAGTGCAAAAGGCCTCTACGCTTAAATCAAATTCAGAAACGAATTAAAGAAGCCCGTAAACAGCTTATGGAGTCAACAAGTGGTAACGAGGCAGGAATTGTTGGCCTTGATTGCTCAGCCGTTATACGTCCTATTGGCACGCTTATCGAGACAGGTTCTGCTGAAGATTCTGTAAACTATCTAGGCGATTTGATGGAAAGAAAAATTGTTCCCATAATACATAAAATACTCGACCCTGTTGTTGTTGGCTTTATATTGTTTGCCCGCTCTCCAGCTATGACAAGAAAGGGACAGTCCGCAATTCTGTCAACTGATGGAGTTCCTTATAGACGTTATTTCCGACCGGAATCCATTTCCTCGTCTCTCATTGTGCCGAATCCAATATGTTCGGAGTCAGGCATAATTAGGAAAATTTTTGAAATGCTCAACCGGTCATTGGGACAAGAATAAAGGGGCAGACATATTTATTTCTCATTTATTTGGTTTTAGAACCTAACTGCGCTTTGGCCTGGGCAAGTTTTTCTTTGTCCAGATAATATTTCCCGTTATTGGTTTTGATCACAAGGCCATCGGCAATGAGCAGGTTCAGCGCCCGGGGGCGGATATTTTTGGTGCCCACACGAAAGAAGTTTTTTCGCTCATCCTGAATTTTTATCGCCCTTCCCTCTTTGAAGGCTCTGGCTTCTTCCATTTCGGCAATAATCTGAAAGCTGGCCCGCCGCACAG
>DAOPVC010000019.1:0-32902 GCA_035350895.1 Smithella sp.
TGTACGCCCTTTAAAGGTGTACCGCGGGTTCAAATCCCGCTCTCTCCGCCAGTTTTCGTGAAACTCCAATTCCGGAAGCGTAGCGCAGCGGAATTGGTAAGTTCATGAGACCCAGGTTTCAGAAACAAAGTGCTCTGAAACCTGTCGGTTGAATTGTCCCGCATAGCGGAGGGTGCATACCTTAAAGTATGCACCCGTGATTTGAAAAAAATTGCTTGATCGATATGAGATGAAAAGCGGTTTGAAAATTATAAAGCGCCCATGGCTCAGCTGGATAGAGCGCCAGACTACGAATCTGGATGTCGGAGGTTCGAATCCTCCTGGGCGCGCCAGTCACAATAAAAGAGGATCCCTGCCATCAGGAACCCTCTTTTATTTTTCTTCAAAAATGCCCCTAAATCCATCAGGGGTTCACCCCTCTTTTCTTCATCTCCATCAGCACACATCGATTCTTCGCGCCCTTAAATCATTGGCCGTATAGTGCGTTCCTCCGGCGCCGACTTCCGCGCCGCCGCCGATGGATCCGCCGAAACCGCCGATGCCGACACTGAATTGCGGACCGGATTTTTTCTCCTGACGCTCGATTTCATCATTGAGCCGGTAGTAATACCGGAGAAGATTTTCATTATTCATGGCTTTGTAATCTTCAGCCAGCAGCGCCTGAGAACCGGCGGCGCAACCGCACAAAGCAATAAACATTAAAAACAATAAGAGATTTTTAAAAATTTTCTTCTGCATCTTCTTCTCCCTGTCAGGATTTTTTTGAACATTATAAATCAAATTTAAGGTTTGTCCATCCGGATTCTCGGTATGCAAATTTTTATTTGGATTTAAAATCGCAAGGCCAGGATGGGGTGTTGTATTAAAAACACGCCTGCGTTTTACGTTTGTGAAACTCAGAAAGAAGAACCCCCCTTAAAATTTCTTTTAAGGGGGGTTTTCTATATTAACAGATCATGTTCTCGGTGTCACTTCAGCGTCTGTTAATCTTTCAGCTGACGATGGTTTTGACCGTCTCGATGACCGGGTTGGTGAACAGCGCCATCAGAATGGTGTAGAGCGCGAAGATCCCGACCACTTCACCGACATACATCTTGTCATATTTGCGTTTCAGAGAAACAAGAATCAAACCACCGACGATCAGGCAGCCCAACTGGAAGAAGGGGAAATTGGCCGCACCGGCTGCCGCGTATTCAGCAAAGCTGAACGTTGCCGTTAAGAGAATAACTGCCGCTGCCACGATTGTTGTTGCCATTGTCTTTTTCATGATCTGTTACCTCCTTTGGGTATTTGTTGCCTTTATATAATGAAAAGATCGTGCCAAAAAGTAAAAAAATATTCCAAATAGATATAAGATATTGAATGTATTAAATATTATATAAATTCAGCGCTTCTTCTGTTTAATAAAACAAAGCCGGAGCGAGCTGTTTTTTAAATAAAATATTAACAACCATTAAACGAAATATTGAAAAATTTCCTTTACAGCCCCGGATTCAAATTTGACAAAAAATTGTTTGCCGGTTATTTTATAACAAAATTCACCGTTAATATTGATGGCGAAACTTCAATGCAAGAAATATATCTGGAAACCCGTTTTCGGGTCGAAATGATCGATGTTACCTCGGCCGTACAAAAAGCAGTTGGGGAAGAAGGCGTACAATCCGGCATTGGTCTTGTTTATACGCCGCACACCACCGCGGCGATAACAATCAATGAAAATGCCGATCCGGATGTGCCCCGCGATATTCTTGCGGCTCTGGACAGGGCGGTTCCTCTGTCTGCAAATTACCGGCACGCGGAAGGCAATTCCGCGGCGCATGTAAAATCCTCTCTGGTGGGAGCGTCCGAATTGGTGATTCTTAAAAACGGCCGCCTGGTTCTGGGCACCTGGCAGTCTATTTTTTTCTGCGAATTCGACGGCCCGCGTACGCGAAAAGTTTTTATCTCAGTAATTGCCGGATCAGATTAACCGATACTCTGATCTCAATTGATTGCTTTCTGAAACCCGGGAATCGTTCATAGCCCGTCATGGGCAAGAATAACAACGATTAAAAGGAGCCTTGTATGCCGGAAATAATAACCATTCATGCCAGAGAAATTCTTGATTCCCGCGGAAAACCGACCGTCGAAGCCGACATCACAACCCTGTCGGGGTTTCGGGGAAGAGCATCCGTGCCTTCCGGCGCATCCACCGGACAACATGAAATGCTGGAATTACGAGACGGCAATAAGAAGAGATATAACGGACTGGGCGTAGAAAATGCCGTAAAAAATATTATTCACAAAATCGGTCCGGAAATAATCGGCATGGATTGCCGTCATCAGCGTAAAATTGATCTTGCCATGATCGCGCTGGACGGAACAGCCAATAAAAGCAAGCTCGGCGCCAATGCCCTTCTGGCTGTTTCGCTTGCCTGCGCAAAAGCGGCGGCTGAAATATCCGGAGTTCCTCTGTACAGGTATTTGGGGGGTGTCAACGCCAGCGATCTGCCGGTGCCGCAGGCAAATATTTTAAACGGCGGGCAACATGCCGACAATAACGTGGATATTCAGGAATTCATGATCATGCCCGTAGGCGCACCAACGTTCAAAGAAGGCCTTCGAATGAATGCGGAAATCTTTTATGCCTTGAAAATGGTGCTTCAAAGCAAAGGATACAGCACATCCGTCGGTGATGAAGGGGGGTTTGCTCCGAATTTAAAATCCAATGAAGAAGCGTTATCGCTCGTGATGACGGCCATTGAAAAAACAAATTATCAACCCGGACGAGATATCATGATCGCGCTGGATGCCGCGGCAAGTTCATTCTTTGCTCACGGAAAATATATCTTATCCGCGGAAAAGAAACATCGGAAATCCGCCGAAGAGATGGTCGGGTTTTATGCCGACCTTGTTCGAAAATACCCGATTATTTCTATTGAAGATGGACTCGCGGAAGATGACTGGTCCGGCTGGAAATATTTAACGGACGAACTGGGCGATAAAATACAGATTGTCGGCGATGACCTTTTTGTCACCAATAAAAAGCGTCTGGAAAAGGGCATTTCCCTGAAGGTTGCGAACTCCATTCTCATCAAATTAAATCAGATCGGCACACTGACGGAAACACTGGAAACCATGGAACGCGCCAAAGAAGCAGGATACACGTGCATTGTATCGCACCGGTCCGGTGAAACGGAAGACACCTTTATGGCGGACGTCGCTGTGGCCACCAATTGCGGCCAGATTAAAAGCGGTTCTGTGACCCGCTCGGAAAGACTGGCTAAATACAATCAGCTGCTGCGCATCGAGGAGGAGTTGGGCGAAGCTGCAAACTATCGCGGCGGGAAAGTATTTTACAGTATTAAAAACGCTCGACCGGTCCGTAAAAAATAAATGACGGATTCATCACGTTCAAACAACCATGCAATCGCAAGGAGGTATTTGCCATGAAAAGAACATTGTTGATGTTTTTGTTGATCACAGGTGTCATGTTTTTCTTCGACGGTGATTCCGCCCCTTTTCTTTTGCCGTTTGTATTCGCTCATTGCGATACCCTTGATGGTCCCGTCGTTAAAACAGCAAGGGAGGCTCTGGAAAAGGGCGATGTCACACCGATTCTAAAATGGGTCAAGAAAGAAAATGAGCCGGAAATTAAGCGTATCTTCGCGAAGACCCTCGCCGTCAGAACGAAAGGAACAGAAGCACAAGAACTTGCGGATATGTATTTTTTTGAGACATTGGTCAGAATTCACCGTGCCGGAGAGGGGGCTCCGTATACCGGTTTAAAACCAGCCGGGGTTGTCGAACCGGCTGTTCTGGAAGCGGATAAAGCATTGGAAAGCGGTTCGGTGGATCATCTTGTGAAACGTGTCTCTGAGGCGGCCTCCAAGGGAATACGCGAGCGCTTCAGGAAAGCACAGGAAGCCAAAAAACACGCCGATCATGACGTCGAAGCGGGACGCAAGTTTGTGGAGGCCTATGTCCAGTTTACTCACTATGTAGAGCGGTTGCATCTTGATTCAACCGCGCATACGGAAGATCATCACGGAACGCCCGAAGGCGCTGCGTTTGAGAAACAACACAAACACTAAACCGGCGATACGGGCGCATCTGCCGAGGATGCGCCCGTATCTCTGATATCAGTTACTGATTTTACGTTGCGCCTTTCTCCGGGATTCTTGCTTTTGACAACGGCCGGTCGCGGAAACCCGGCCGGCGCAATAAACATATTCCTGTATGGCATGCTTCACCTTAATGTTTTCCGACAATCCGATATTGTTCTGCCATTCACCCGGCACTCATTCTCAGGACGGATGAACAGGAATATTCAAATTTCTTTTCAGCGGAATATCCGGATCATCTTTTTATGAATGAAACCGTTGGAGGCAAGGACACTGGGGGAGGATATATTCCACGGCTTACCGGCCAGATCGGAAACGCTGCCGCCCGCTTCTTCCACCATCAGGCAGCCCGCTGCCGTATCCCAGGGTTTGAGCTTGAGTTCCCAGAAACCGTCAAAACGTCCGGCGGCAAGATAAGCGAGATCCAGGGCGGCCGCACCGGCGCGACGAATCGCCTGAACATTGACCGCCATCCGGCTGAAGTAATCGAGATTATTTTCCCGGCTTTCCCGGATATCGTACGGGAAACCCGTGGCCAGCAGACTGCGGGAAATATCCCTGATGGAGGAAACCGACAGCTTTTTGCCGTTCAGATAAACTCCCTTGCCGCGCACGGTTGAAAATAATTCCTCGCGCATGGGGTCATAAATTACACCCAGAACGACGTTGCCGTCATTTTCCAGCGCGATGGAGACGCAAAAGACAGGATAGCCGTGCGCATAATTGGTTGTTCCGTCCAGCGGATCGACAATCCAGCGTATTTTCCCGGACCCCGCGACAGCAGGGGATTCTTCCGACAAGATGCCATGATCCGGGAATGCGCGCCTTATCGATTTAATGATTAAGTTTTCGGACATTTTATCCGCTTCGGTAACAAGATTGATGTCGCCTTTGAATTGAATCTTGTGGGTTTTGTTGAATTTCTTTTTCAAGAGCGCGCCGGCGTTGCGCGCCAGATCGACGACAAATGATTTTATTTCCATCATAAAAAAACTCCAGCCTTTTTTGGGTTATTATCCTAACAGTAAAATCAAAAAATGTTAAAGTGATAATTGTTTTTATTTTAAATAGTTGTATTACAATCAAATTAGTGCTAATACACAGGCAAAATCACTTTACTTGTGAATTTATATGTTTATCGAAAACATTTCCAGCGATAATTCGCAGAAACTGAGACTCAAAAGAGAATCTCTGGGATTTTCCCCGGATGATGTATTTAAGAAAATACGCATTAGAGCCAGCTATCTCCAGGCCATGGAAAATGGCGAATTCCATCTGCTGCCCGATCCGGTGTACACAAAGAATTTCATAAAAATTTACGCCAAATTTCTGGGCGTTGATGAAGAGCCCATTCTTAAGGACTACAATGATTACATCAACAGACGCAAAGAAGCGCAAATGCCTCCGCCGGAGACAGCTCCGGAAGAAAAGCACTTGTTTCCACCAACCGCCCATAAAAAAAATTATTGGGGAATCATTTTCGTCTTAACCATTGTTCTGGTGATTTGGCTGATATTAAAACAGACCTCGCCGGTTTCCGAGGAAATCACCTCCGGAGATAAGACCAATTCTTCCCTGTCGGGCGTCAGCGAGCAAAATGCGAATCTCACGTCCAACGCAGTATCCACGGCAAATCAGCAAATGACCGGCTCGGCGCTTTTAACCGGAAACGCAGCAATATTGTCCGGTAATATTCCGGGAGCAGCCAATATCAACGACTCCGCGAAGAAGAATTCCGCAATGCCGATGGCAACGTATCCGGCAGCCGGCGGCGCACAAAAAAGCGATTTATTCATCGCGGCCACTCAGGAAACCTGGATCCGTATCAAACCCGGCAACAATCCTCCGGTGCAAATATTATTAAAACCGGGAGAACAATTTGCCGGCAATGCCGATTTTTTTAATTTGGATATCGGTAATGCCGGGGGAGTCCAGATAAAATACAAAGGCAAGTCTGTTGAAAATACGGGGAAAACCGGAGAGGTAATCCACATAAGATTGCCGCAGTTAAAACAATAAAAAAATAAAGAGGTATACTATGTTTGGAATGGGATGGCAGGAACTGATTATTGTTTTGATAATCGTTGTGATTATCTTTGGCGTCGGGAAATTGCCGGAAATCGGTTCAGCATTGGGCAGAGGAATCAAAAACTTCAAAAAATCAATGAACGAGCAGAACGAAATCACCGATAATTCATCAAAAAAAGAAGAAGATAAAAAATAACGATATCGGAAATTATTGCTTTTGTGAAATTTGCCGGATTATACCTATAAATGCATCCGCTTTTAAAGACGCTCCGCCGACCAGTGCGCCGTCAATATCCTTCATCGTAATCAGATCGCCGATGTTATCTTGGGTGACGCTTCCGCCATACAGGATGCAGACATCATCAGACGCTTTGCCGCCGAAGATTTCCTTTAAGATACCGCGAATAAAGGCGTGCACTTCCTGCGCCTGGACGGATGTTGCCACTTTCCCCGTGCCGATTGCCCAGACCGGCTCATAGGCGATCACAATGTTATCAATCTTTGCCAGACCGGCCAGACCGTGTTTTACCTGCCTGCCGACAATGTCTTTCGTGATTCCTTTTTCCCTTTCTTCTTCCGTTTCGCCCACACACATCATCGGCGTCAATCCGGCTTCCAGAGCCTTTTTGACTTTCAGATTGACATCCGCGTCACTTTCCTGAAAATATTTCCGGCGTTCCGAATGGCCGATGATGACATAGGAACAGCCCGCGTTTTTGAGCATGACCGGTGATATTTCGCCGGTAAACGCGCCCTTATCTTCATAATACATATTCTGCGCGGCCAGAGACAGGTTTGAACCTTTGATGATTTCACCGACGCTGAAAAGCGCGGTAAAGGGCGGAGCCAGAACCACAGCCCCGCCTTGAATGCCGGAGGATGCTTCTTTGATGGTTTTCGCCAGGGCAATTGATTCTGTAACGGTGTTGTTCATTTTCCAGTTCCCGGCGACGATCCATTTTCTCATTTTCATTTCCTCTTTTTTATTGTGAAACGCCATCTCATCAGTCTCAAATTTCACGAGCATGACGAATCGAAATTTATCGGACGTAATACGTCAACAACAACGCGTCATGAATTTTTTCAGTTAAAATTGTCCCATTATTTTTCCAGCGCGGCAATGCCGGGCAGCGTCTTTCCTTCCAGCCATTCCAGAAATGCGCCGCCGCCTGTGGAGATATAAGACATTTTGGACGTCAAACCCGCTTTTTTAATCGCCGTATCCGTGTCGCCGCCGCCAATAATGGAGAGCGCGCCGGAATTGGCCACGGCGCCCGCCAGTTCAAACGTTCCCTTGCTGAAAGGCGCGAGTTCGAACATCCCCATCGGACCGTTCCATATAACTGTCTTGACGCCTTTCAAAGCATCAGAGAACAAAGCAATGGTGGCCGGGCCGATATCCAGCCCGATCATGTCTTTGGGAATGTCCTTGACATCGCAGACTTTTGCTTCGGCTTCCGCCGTCGCGGTCTGCGCAATGACGGCATCCACCGGCAACAAAAACTGCACGTTCTTCTGTTTTGCTTTATCCACAATTTTACGCGCTGTGTCCAGCATGTCTTCTTCGCAAAGCGACTTGCCGGTTTCGTATCCGGCAGCTCTTAAAAAAGTAAAGGCCATTCCACCGCCGATGATGATTTTATCCACTTTTTCAATAAGATTTCCCAACAGGCCGATTTTGTCGGAAACCTTCGCGCCGCCGATGATCGCAGCCAGAGGCTTGGCCGGACTGACCATGGCTTTTTTGAAATATTCGACTTCGTTTTTCAGCAGGAATCCTGCCGCACAGACGGGAACAAATTCAGTGATGGCTGAATTGGAAGCAGCAGCGCGGTGCGAGACGGCAAACGCATCGTCGATGTAAATGTCGCAAAGCGCTGCCAGTTGTTTGGCGAATTCCGCGTCGTTTTTATCTTCACCCGACTGAAACCGGAGATTTTCCAAAAGAATGATCTCACCTTCTTTCATTTTAGCGACTGCCTGCTCCACCGCCGGCCCTACGCAATCATCCAAAAACATTACGTCTTTTTGCAGAAGGCCCGATAGAACCTTGACCACCGGCTTGAGCGACATCTCGGCAATTCTCTTGCCTTTCGGCCTGCCGAGGTGGGAAGCGATGATGAGTTTCGCTCCCTTCTCCAGCGCGTAATTAATCGTTGGAATGCTGGCCCGCACGCGCTTATCGCCGGTAACATTTCCTTCCTTATCCATCGGGACATTAAAATCGACCCGCAGAAAAACTCTTTTGCCTTTCATGTCTATTTGATCAATGTACTTCATAATCCAATCCTTATCTTTATCTATTTCATTATAAAAGAAAGCAGTTCCAGCATTCTATTGGAAAAGCCCCATTCATTGTCATACCAGGAGAGAATCTTCACCATGTTGCCGCCGATGACCGTCGTGTTGGGCATATCCACGATGGATGAATGTTTGTTGCCGTTAAAATCGCGGGAAACCAGTTCTTCTTCCGAACATGCGAGGATGCCCTTCATGGCGCCTTTGGCATACTCACGGAATTTATCGTTGATTTCATTTCTGGCGGTGCTTTTGGAAAGCGTGGCCACAAAATCAACCAGAGACACATTCGGTGTCGGAACGCGAATAGCCAGACCATCCAGCTTGCCTTTCATTTCCGGTATCACTTCCGCAATGGCCCGGGCGGCGCCGGTCGTCGTGGGAATCATGGAAAGAGCCGCCGCACGCGCTCTTCTTAAGTCCTTGTGCGCCTCATCCACAACAACCTGATCATTGGTGAAGGAATGAATGGTTGTCATCAGACCGTATTCGATACCGAATTCCTGATTCAGGATTTTGACAATCGGCGCCAGACAATTTGTAGTGCAGGAACCCATCGAAATGATGTGATGCTTGGTCTTGTCATAAACTTCCTGATTGACCCCGAGAACGAATGTGACGTCGGGACCTTTCGCCGGCGCGGAAACGACAACCTTTTGCGCTCCCGCCTCAATGTGTTTTCCGGCTCCCGTCTTATCGGTAAATCTGCCGGTACTCTCCAGGACAACATCAACCCCTAAATCTTTCCAGGGCAATGTTTCCGGTTCCCGAACCGAAAACGTTTTTATTTCTTTGCCGTCAACAACAATGGCATTATTTCCGGCCTTGACGTCCGCATCCAGGATCCCGTGCGTTGAATCATATTTAAGCAGATGAGCCAGAGTTTTGGTGTCGGCGAGATCATTCACTGCCACAAACTCCACATCTTTACTGTTATATCCGGCCCGATAAACAAGCCGACCGATTCTTCCGAAGCCGTTAATGGCTATTTTGACTGTCATATCCACCTCCCTAATGAAGAAAAATTATTCATTAAAAGGTATTTTTTGTCAACCTGTTTTGCCGGATTCACGACCAGGGACGCTGCGGACATTAATACTTTTCTTTTAATAAAACAAAGACATACGGTTTGAAGGCAAATTTGATAATTTTATGTAATGAATAAATCGTTGGTGGAAAAATTAGGATCCGTGGTCAGGTTAATGCCCAGTCTCCTCAATCCAGCTTCATCGCCCGGCGTGGGAATGTGCGTCATGTGAGCTTCGCAATCACGGAGTTCCCTTAATTTTTCCAGCGCCAGTTGAGCGGCGGGATTGTTCGTTGCGCTGATGCTGATGGCGATCAGTGCCTCTTCAAGATCAAGGCTTAGCGATTTTTCATTCAGGATCTCCGTTTTCAGATTTTTCACCGAATCGGTAATCTGAGGTGGCAGCAGTTTGATCTTGTCCGGAATTTCGGCCAGATGCTTGACGGCATGCAAAACCATGCTGGTCGCGGCATGCATCAGGGACGAATTGCTCCCTGTTACGATGGTTCCGTCTTTCAATTCCAGCGCCGCACCGCAAAAGATTCCTTCATTGCCCCTTTCGTAATCTCTCGCCCCGGCGGGGGCCATTCCGGCCGCTTCTCTGGCCGGTGTGACGACCGGCCTTTCTTCCGGCGCCAGATTGAAATCCTTCATAAAAAGTTCAACCCGCTGTACGGTTTCCCGGTCGGCAAATCCCATCGCGTATTCACACCGGTAACGGAAGTAGCGGCGGATCATTTCCATTTTTGATGCCTGCTTAGTGACATCATCGTCAATAATGGCGAATCCGGCACGGTTGACTCCCATATCCGTCGGCGACTTGTAAAACGAAGGTTCTCCCGTAATTTTTTCCAGAATTCTTTTCAAAACAGGGAAGACTTCCACGTCACGGTTGTAGTTCACAGATTTTTCTCCGTAAGCGTCCAAATGAAACGGATCAATCAGGTTGAAATCTCTTATGTCGGCCGTGGCGGCTTCATAGGCGACATTGACCGGATGCTTCAGAGGAATATTCCAGATGGGGAAGGTTTCAAACTTCGCGTAACCGGATTTAATTCCCTGCCGGTAGTCGTGATACAATTGGGAAAGGCAAGTCGCCATTTTCCCGCTTCCCGGTCCCGGCCCGGTCACGATAACGAGAGGTTTGTTGGTTTTGATGTAGGTATTTGCACCGTAACCGTCGTCGCTGACTATCGTTTCCACATCCGTGGGATAGCCCTTGGTAAACCGGTGCGTATAAACGGGAATGTCGCGTCTTTCCAACTTGTTTTTGAAGATGATCGCAGCGGGTTGTTCTTCAAAACGGGTAATGACGACACCCAGCACATTGATTCCCCAGGTTCGCAGATTGTCAATAAGCTTTAAAGCGTCTGCGTCATAGGTAATACCGAAATCAGCGCGGATTTTTTTTCTTTCGATGTCACCGGCATAAATACAAAGAATGATATCGGCCTTGTCCTTTAATTCCTGGATGAGGCGCATCTTGACGTTCGGATCATAACCGGGCAGGACGCGGGCGGCATGGTAGTCATATAAAAGTTTGCCGCCGAATTCGAGATAAAGTTTGTTGTTAAAGCGATCAACTCTCTTGAGGATTTCCGTCGTCTGTTCCTTGATGTATTTTTCATTGTCGAAGCCCGGTTTCTGAATCATTGCATTACTCCCCTCGAAAAGCATTATGCCCGTCTTTTAGTTCATTTTTGAACTATAAGTAGAACATTTTTGTATGTCAATTTAAATATTGATTCAACAGTGAGAGGGAATGTTTATATTCGAAAGAAAAAGAAAGGGCGCACCGTTTTCTGTGCGCCCTTATTCATAATCGAAGAGAATCGTTTACCGCCGCGACCGATTATTTTTTCTGAGCATCGTAAATTTTGATGATTTGATCCGTCACATCAATGCCGTCATCAATGATCAGGGCAGCCTTCCTTTCAAAAATCATCGAATATTTCTCGTTCTTGGAAAACTGTTTCAGAATTTGCTGCAGGTCAACGAGGATTTTTTGCGTCAGCTCGGCATCCTTTTTCTTCAATTGTTCATTTAAATCGCTCTCCAGACGTTTAAATTCCTTAAATTCCTGAGATAGTTTTTCACGTTTTTCCTTCAACGCGGGAGAATCCTGTTTGGTGTTTTTCAGATCCTTCTCCAGACTGGTGACTTTGTCACCCTTTGCTTTCAGTGTCGCTTTTTTGGATTCAAGATCTTTCTGGTATATCGCCCGGGCATTCTGGGCGGCTTTGGAATCTCTCATGATCTTCCCGATATCCACAAAGCCTATTTTAGACGGCGCGGTATCCGCCCGGGCAACATCCGCTGCGTCTATACTGAACAGTAGAGCAACGGCAAACGCTAATATGAACACCCCATACGTATTTCTCGCTTTCATAAAAATACTCCTTTGACGATAATTTCCCAACGTTAAATATAAGGCTGAAACGTCGGTTCATACATTGTTGATTTGATATGACCGTAAAGATCCGCCGGTTCCGGCATCGCTGTGAGCGAACGGGCAAAAACGACTTTCGCCACGGCCAGCGCAATATTGGCCGATACCTCGCGAATCCGCGTCAGGGACGGGAAAAGACATCCTGTTTTTAAATCTTCTGCCGTCACCTGCTTTACCAGCGACTTGGCGGCGGCCGTAAACATTTCATCCGTAACACGCAACGCCCCGGAGGCTATTACCCCCAGACCGACGCCTGGAAAAATGTACGCATTGTTGGCCTGTCCCGGAACAAACGTCTGTCCGTCAATATTGACCTCCGGGAAAGGACTGCCGCTGGCAAAAATAGCGCGCCCGCCTGTCTGACGATAAGCCTCTTCGGCGGTGCATTCGGCTTTGGACGTCGGATTGGAAAGGGCGAAGATAATCGGCCGGTCATTGATCCTGCCCATTGCTTTGATGATGTCCGGTGTAAAGGCTTTCGGCTGGCCCGACACGCCGATGATCGCCGTCGGCTTGACGGCTTCCACCGCCGAGAGCAGGTCGCTCCGGAAAGGGAAATCATGAGCGTACGGTCTTTTGTGTTCGGCCAGATCGTTGCGGCTGCCGACCACCAGGCCCTTGGAATCCACAAACCAGCAGTTCCCGCGGGCTTGGGCAAGAGACAGGCCGTCTTCCATCATTGCCGAGGAAACAAGATTGCCGATGCCAATGGCGGCCTCGCCCGCGCCGAGGAAAAGCAGACGCTGTTCGGAAAGATTTCCCCCTTTGATCCGCAATGCGGAATACAAACCGGCCAGCGCAACCGAAGCAGTCCCCTGGATGTCATCGTTGAACATGCAGTATTTGTCGCGATAAGCCTCCAGCAAGCGGAAGGCATTCACATTGCCGAAATCTTCCATTTGAATCATGACACCGGGAAATACTTTCGTTGCAGCAGCCATGAATTCATTGATCAGACGATCATATTCACGTCCGCGTAATCGCGGCTCCGGCAGTCCGATGTAATCGGGTGCATTCAGAAGCTCCTCGTTGTTTGTGCCGACATCGATCGTCACCGGCAGGCATCTTTTCGGATCAATACCCGCGCAGGCGGTGTACAACGCCAGCTTGCCGACCGGAATTCCCATGCCGTTCGCCCCCAGATCGCCGAGCCCCAGAATGCGCTCACCATCGGTGACAACAATCACTTTAATATTTTTCTGAGGCCAGTTCTTCAGTATATTTTTTATGTTGCCGCGATCATTTTTTGTAATGAATATGCCGCGGGGCTCGCTGAAAATGCGGCTGTATTCCTGGCAGGCCTGCCCGACAGTCGGGGTGTAAATAACGGGCATCAACTCCTGCATGTTATCCATTAAAACGCGATAGAACAAACTCTCGTTGCGGTTTTGCAGACCGGCAAGATAAAGATATTTTTCCAGATCGGTTGTCTTGCGCCGGACGTTGCTGATAATATGCAAGGCCCTGTCTTCCGGAGAAAAAACGCGGGGAGGCAGCAATCCGCGCAAACGGAAAACGGTGCGCTCAGCCTCATTAAAGACGGTCCCTTTATTTAAAACAGGATCGCAAAGCAGCGCTCTTCCCCGGGGAATTTTTACAGATTTTTTTTCTTGCTTCCGGTCGGACATGATTTTCTCCTGAACTGACGACTGAATCACTTTTGTTTTACGACCGTGAAGTATAAGAAGAATGCGTTTGTGTCAATATAATATTCATCAGGATTCTCTTGTGATTTAAGGGAAAAGACAAGGGTTGCTGCTCCGGCATTATTGAACGAATATTTCCTTGACATACAAAACAGAAAGTTCTTATACTCCGCCACACAGTATCTTATCAATAAACACCAAAAAAACTTTAAAGAACGGAGGCAATGATTATGGCAGAAAAGAAAGGGTTGAGTAAACCGGTAAAATTGAAGGCGGATCTGGCGGAGCTTCTGGGAGCAAAAGCGCTTCCCCGAACGGAGATAACCAAAAAACTTTGGGACTACATCAAAGCCAACAAACTGCAAACGACCAAAGTCAACGGCAAGCCGGAAAACGCCGGGAAGAACATTGTCGCAGACGCCAAACTCATCAAGATCTTCAACAACACCAAGGTTAAAACATCCAGCGGTAAAGTCGTAGATTTTACAAAAATGAAAGAAGGACAAACGATTGACATGATGCAGATTGCCTCTGTGGTCAGCGCCAATATCGAATAAAAAACATGATTGAAACCGGGCAGGCGGGACCCATCCCGCCCGCCTGGTTTTTTTATCGGTTGCCCTATCCTGTAACGGTTTTTTCCGGCGCCTCCTCGAATTTTCTACAGCAAAGATCTTTTCAAACTTAAATTCGCATTATGGTTTTTATTAAAAATGCTGTATATGCTTGGCGGGTAAATTAAATTTCGGAGAAACACTCGACAGGAAAAGTTGGGCATGGATAAAAAAGCCGTTTTATGGCCGGTGATCATATCCGTTGTCATACACATGACACTGCTCGCCGTTGCGGGGATGATTAACATGAGCGACAAAATCAAGCCGGTGGACGTTCTTTCGGTCAGCATCCAGGATCCGCAACCGGAGGAGAAACCTCCTCTCCCCAGGAATAACAGCCTGAATCAAAAAGAAAGTCCCGCCACGCCGCAGGGGAAACAGGGTGGAAACGTCCGTGATGACAGCTGGCGCGAAGATACTATTGATCTGGGCAGCCTCAATGTGAAATACGTTCACTATCTGACCAGGGTAAAAAACAAGATTCTCCGGATCTGGAAATATCCGCAAAGATCCTTTGAAAAGAATGAAGAGGGCGATGTTGTTGTCAAAATGTCCATCGATGCGGACGGCAGTCTTGCCGGGGCAATACTTCTGTCATCCTCCGGCTCAGAAGATCTGGATAACGGGGCCTTAAGCGTTGTCCGGGATGCGGCCCCTTACGAACCGTTGCCCGTTTCTTACAAACTGTCACGCCTCCACATCATTGCGTCCTTCAACTACAAAATTATGGATTAGATTTTACCCGCGGCATGGAATCGCCGAACGGTTTATTTCCTCGTACCGGAATTTCTGATTTTTATTTCCTCAATATTCAGATTGGCCTGCTTAAGCAAATCAAGAAATTCCATCTGCCGCGATTCAGGAAGAGATTGAATATTCTCCAGTTGATTCGTTATATAATCAATTTTCTCCTTCAGATCGGCAAGAACCGGGGCAATATTGACCGGTTCTCTGGGCGGTTGCGGTTGTTTCGCTTCTTCCGGCCGGGTGCCCGCTTTGAGCTTAATCGCTTCAAGATAGTCGGGGATGGTTACATCAAATCCAAGCTTTTCCCGGATTAATGCGGCCAGGGTATCCTGTGCGCCGGATTCGCCGTGCACTAAAAATACCGGCATGGTTTTATTCTGAAAGTGCCCCAGCCAATCTAAAAGCTGGCTTTGTCCGGCATGGGCGGAAAAACCGCCGATCGTCCATACTTTCGCTTTCACGGCAATGTCTTCGTTAAAGATGCGGATTTTTTTCGCTCCTTCGATAATCTTGCGGCCGGGCGTACCTTGAGCCTGATAGCCCACAAAAACAATGCTGGCTCCCGGACGCCACAAATTATGCCGCAGATGATGTCTGATTCTTCCGGCATTGGCCATTCCGGAAGCGGAAATAACGATGGCCGAACCCTTCATTTCATTGATTTGCATGGACTGTTCGGTTGATGAAGAAAACTGAAGCTGCGGCAGATCCAGTGGGTCTTCTCCGTTCTTCAGCAGGCTGCGCGTTTCCGCATCCAGATAGGAGCGGTAACGGCCAAATATCTCGGTTGCCTTGATCGCCAGAGGGCTGTCCAGAATCACCGGAATATCTTTGGGCAGCCTTCCATCGCGACTGAGGAGGTAAAGGGAATAAAGCATTTCCTGCGTTCTCTCCACGGCAAACGCCGGAATAATGATTTTCTCTCCTCGGGCACAACTGTACTGAATCGCTTCGGCCATTTCATTCAAACTGTCCTCTTCGCCTTTGTGATCGCGGTCACCGTACGTCGATTCCATAAAAAGAAAATCGGCATCGCTGATCGTGACAGGATCTTTCATCAACAATTGGTGACGTCGACCGATGTCGCCGGAAAAAACCAGTTTCATCGATGATCCGTTTTCTTCAACGAACAATTCCAGGATGGCCGCGCCCAGGATGTGACCGGCATCCTGAAAATTGACTTTTACCCCCGGACAGGCCGTGAACAATTCATTGTAACGTTTTGTTTTAATCAAAGGAGAAACCGCTTCGGCATCTTTCGTCGAGTAAAGCGATTCAATGTGTTCAGACTTTCCGTAGCGCTGCATCCGTCGGGTTTTGGAAATGGCATCCGTCTCCTGGATATGGGCGCTGTCGAGAAGCAGGATCTTGATCAGATCGCCTGTTGGTTCGGTCGCGTAAACCGGTCCGCGGAATCCGTTTTTCACCATACGGGGGAGCAACCCTGAATGATCAATATGAGCGTGTGTGATCAGGAAGAAATCAATCGTTGCCGGATCATAAGCCGCTATGTCCCAGTTGCGCTTCTCAATTTCAGCCCCGCCTTGATGCATGCCGCAGTCGACGGCAAACCGCGCCTGACCGGTTTCGATAACAAAGCAGGAGCCGGTCACTTCTCTGGCCGCTCCGAGAAATTTAATTTTCATGGGAAATCCTTTGTGGGCGTAAATTCAAAAATAAACCAATGATCGGAAATTGTCCTTGCGAGGCTCGCATTTCTGCGCTCTGTTAATCGGATGCGGTATTGCACAGCCACAGATATATTTAAAAAGATTGCGCCGCTCTTTTTCGTTCCCGCGCAAAGACGTCATCTGAGTTATTTTTGCCGGCAAAATGAATTTTGCCTTTTGATATTATAATCCGGCTTTCGCCGCTTTTTTCAACTTCTTGGCCTCTTTTTTTTCTTTGACGGATTTGACCGCTTTTTTCTTCACATCTTTTTTCCCTTTGTCTCTCGATTTACTCATGGTCTGAACCTCCGTTTTTTCAGATTATGAATTACGACGTCATCATTAGCCGTTGCAGACATCTTGTTGAAGAATATAATAGAAGGGAGATGTTTCGTCAAACACAAAAATGGTTTTTCTTTTTGTTGACAAGGTTCTCGAGACTGACATAAAGATCAAATCAGTGGATGGTGATTTTATATGTCGGAAACAAACAGCCCTCGGCCGGTCATCGTTGCCCGTAATGTAAAAAAAAGTTTCGGCGTCTTCACCGCGGTGAATGATATTTCTTTCAGCGTCGCCCAAGGAACCTGTTTCGGCATTCTGGGGCCCAACGGCGCCGGGAAAACATCCACGATCAGAATGATTTACGGTTTCTCGCCGCTGACATCCGGCGATATTTTTGTGTTCGGAATGGACATCAAAAAAAAATACCGGAAAATCAAAGCCCGCATTGGAGTCTGTCAACAGGACAATACACTCGATCCCGATCTGACCGTCATGCAGAATTTTCAGGTCTTCGCCCGTTATTTCAACCTCGATCATAAAACAGCCGCGGACCGAGCGCTATCATTGTTAAAATATTTCGCGCTGGAACAACGTCGCGACGCCCGCGCCACGGAACTCTCCGGAGGCATGGTGCGCCGTCTGGTCATCGCCCGCGCCCTGATCAATCAACCCGAGTTGCTGATTCTGGATGAACCGACAACGGGCCTCGATCCGCAATCCCGCCACCAGCTCTGGGAACGGCTGGAGCTTTTAAAAAAACAAGGCATCTCTATTTTACTGACCACACATTATATGGATGAGGCGGCGCGTCTTTGCGACGATCTGGTGATTATGGATCACGGAAAAATTCTGGCGCAGGGATCGCCTCAATCGCTGATCAGCGAATACACCGGGGGGAATATTATTGAAATTGCCGAACCGGATGATGATTTGCGATCTTTTACCCGTGAAAAGCAGGAAAGGCTGGAAGATCTGGGACACCGCCTGATTATTTATGCGGGCAACGGGCATGAACTTTACCGGGAAATCTGCGGACGCTTTACACATAAGAGCTGCGTTCTGCGTTCGGCGACTCTGGAAGATGTTTTTCTGAAATTAACCGGGAGGGGGCTGCGGGAATGAATTTTAATATTTCCGTCCGATTCATGCGGGTCTGGCAGCGCAATCTGACCGTTTATCGCGAAAACTGGAAAGTTAATTTCCTGCCGCCGTTGCTGGAGCCTGTTTTCTATCTGCTGGCATTCGGAATCGGTTTCAGCGGCATGATTGAGTCCGTCAGGTACGCTTCCCGTGAAATCTCTTACGTGCAATTCATCGCGCCCTCGCTGGTGGCAATTAACATGATGAACAATTCTTTCTTTGAAAATACGTTCGGTTCTTTCGTACGGATGTATTATCAGAAGACGTTTGATGCGATGATGGCGACGCCGCTCAACGCCGAAGAAATCATTACCGGCGAAATAGTCTGGGGCGCAACCAAATCAGTTATCGGAACGGTTATCATGCTGATCGTAATCAGTTTCTTTGGATTGATTAGTTATCCGGCGGGAATTTTAATCGTGCCCGTCGCATTTCTGGGAGGCTTCGCCTTTGCTTCGCTGGCCATCCTCTTCACGGCGCTGGTGCAAAGAATAGAACTTTTTAACTTGCCGGTTTTTTTATTCATTACTCCCATGTTTCTCTTCGGCGGCACGTTTTTCCCGATAACCGGACTGCCTCAATGGGCTCAATATGTTGCCCTGGCTCTGCCGCTTACGCATCTGGTAAATCTGACGCGGGCCTTGAGCCTGGGCATTTTCGATCCGGAGGCCTTGATCGGCGCCTGCTATCTTCTTGTTTTCTGCCTTTTGATGTTCCCCCTGTCTGTTTTCATCATGCGCAAAAGGATGATCAAATAATGCCGGGCGGGGGAAAAATCCCTTGACTATCAATCGTCAATGTGAATAAATAAAGGAAGAGCAAGACCACGTGTTTTCTATTATAAAATATTTAATTTTTAATGGATGAAACACAGCCACCATGCTCCCTGGAGCTGTGGTGGTTTTTTGCTTTAAGTTGTAAACAGCTTTTCAAAGAGCGATAGAGGTAAGGCATAAAAGCCCCTCACTTTTTCCTTCCTTCTCAACCAGGAGACGGATGGGGGTGATTTTGATGCTTTGTAAAACCCATCGGGGAATAAAGATTATAAAAATCACTAGAAGAAAGGGGATAAAAATGAATAAAAATCTGTATGTCGGCAATCTGTCTTATAAAATCACCGACGATGATCTCAGATCAAATTTTTCCGAAGCCGGAGAAGTCGAGTCAGCAACCATCATCAAGGATAAATTTTCGGGCCAATCCAAGGGATTTGGTTTTGTCGAAATGAAAACGGAAGAAGGCGCGGCGGAAGCGGTTAAAAAATTCAATGGCGGCACACTGGACGGAAAAACCATTACCGTCAACGAAGCCAGACCGAAGAAAGAATTCGGCGCCGGCGGAGGACATCGCGGCGGCGGTAATCGTGGCGGCGGATTCCGGGGCGGCAATCGCAGCGGCGGTGGAAACCGAGGCGGCCGATTCTAATGAGACTCAAGTTTTGGGAACGCAGTGAACCGAAACTTGTTAGTCGAATTATCCCCGAAACGCAGTGACGGGGAATCATGCACGACGCATATCGGGATCATAACTAAAAACATTAGTCTAATATAAAGAGCAGAAGGTCTGTTGCCTTCTGCTCTTTCATTTTTTATGGATTCACTTAAACAGATGTGGCGCAAAATTTAGATACGATAATCCGGGCGATGCGGTGCATATGATGATGGACATCTTTTAAATTCCGGCCGGGATAATTTCTGAAGGTTATGAGAACGCCGTTGAGCGCCGCAAAAAAAGCATGGGACAGCGGCCGGACCGGTTCCGGCATGTTCACTTTCCGGAAGAGCGTATCGAATTTATCAAACAGGCGGCGTTCGGAGACATTAAGCCTTTCCACCATTTCGGAGGAAAGCGAACCGTCCAGCATGAAATGCGTCATCATGCGGAAATACTGGTCATTATCAATCAGATAGCTGAGATACGCTTCGGCCACTTTCTCGATGGGATTCTTTCTGCTGTTTTTGATGATCCCGTCCAGAATAGCCGTAATCTCTTCGGCGCCATGCAGAAAGGCCTCCACAAAAAGGGATTGCTGATCGGGAAAATACCGGTAAATGGACGCGTGAGAAATGCCGGCCTCCCGGGCAATGTCGCGAATGCTGACGTTGTTGAACGGCTTGACGGCAAAGACACGCTGAGCGGCTTCGACAATCATGCCCTGCCGCACTCGTTTTTCGTTGCTTTTAAGTTCGGCAAAAGTATTTTTCTTTTTCATATCAATTTTTTTGTTTCCCTATACCATATCCCATGAAAACATTGCAGCAAAAAAGCTTGACTGTGTAACCAATGGTTTGTAATATAACCGCTGGTTGACAAAGTCAATCATAATATCGTGACCAAGGAGGTTATATGTCTCTGCCTGATCGCAACAATCCATACAATTTTGATGATTTTTTAAAATGGCGTCAAAGCGTTGACTACTACCGGGACGATCCGTTCATCCAAAAGGCGGTGCGCCATTTCACCGGAAACGAATGGGAAAAGGTTGATGCCCGGGCACGCGAGGTTTCCGCAAAAGCGTCTTTCCGGTGGCGCGATTTTGCCGACAGCATCGCCCGGCCGGAGAAGAGGCCTTTCATGCTGCACTACGACGGTCATCACAACCGCATCGACCGGATCGTGCGCCCGCATGAAACGGAAATCATGGAAAAGGAGATTTTTTCCGAAGCGTTCTTTGCCGAAAAAACGTCGCCCTGGGTCAAATTGATTAAAATGTACATCATCTACCAGAACGGCGAGGCCTGTATTGGGTGTCCCATCACCTGCACGGAAGGTCTGGTCGAGCTACTGAACAAATACGCCGATTCGCCGGAAACAAAAGAAATTCTTAAACACTGCAAAGACGGCATCAAAGGCGATTTTGCCATCGGCGCCCAGTATCTTTCGGAAATCCAGGGTGGGTCGGATGTGCCGGCAAATATACTGGAAGCCGTTCATGAAAAAGGCGGCTGGCGGCTTTACGGAACCAAATTCTTCTGTTCGGCGACGCATGCGGACTATGCCGTCGTCACGGCCAAACCGGTCGGATCGGAAAAAGTCGCCCTTTTTGTCGTGCCGTCCTGGCTTCCCGGCAACAAGGAAAAGGAAATACGCAACGGCTACACCATCGACCGGATTAAATGGAAGATGGGCACCAGTGAGCTGACCACGGCGGAATTGACGTTCAATGGCGCGGTCGCCTATCCGGTGGGTCCGCTGGAAAAAGGCGTCGCCAACGTCGTTGGTATCGTCCTGACATATTCACGTTTGACCGTGGGACTTTCCGCCGCTGCTTACATGACGCGGGCCGTCCGGGAAGCAAAAAAATACGCTGAATTCCGCAATGCTTTCGGCCTGACCATTGGCCAATTCCCGCTGGTTGCCGCTCAGATCAGCAGAATCGATCAGATGGCTAAAAGGACAACGGCCGGGGCTTTCAAGCTGTACCGGGATTTTTTGATGCTGGAAGGAGGGCTCAAAGGCGTACGGGCAGCGGATGAGCCGGATGAAAGCCGGAAGAATCGTTTCAATATCCGGGAACTCATCATGCTGCAAAAAATGGCCGCTGCCTGGGACTGCACGGATGTCATTCGCGAATCCATGTCCATTTTCGGCGGACACGGCGTCATGGAGGATTTTTCATCCCTGCCTCGCCTGTACCGCGACTCCGCCATTAACGAACTGTGGGAAGGTCCGCGAAATGTTCTTTTGACACAGATTCACCGCGATCTGCAAAAAGCCAGCGACTGGTACAAGCCTGCGGAGTTTGTGCGCCATATTCTTTCCGGTCTGGATGATAAAATCGTCGCGGAATTGTCCGGTGAGATTACCGAACTGGTGGCTTACTCCAATCTTTTTCAGATGGATGAAAAAACCATCGATATTTGCATGCGGTGGGATGCGTTTTGCCAAAAGTTTTTCCACGCCTATCAGGATCTGGCTTTGAATGAGGTGGCGTGATTCGGCCGGCGCGGCAGGTGACAAACATATCGAGGACTCCCGCCGTGCAGACGTGAATCTGATTTTTTAACGTTGAAAAGAGCAGAAGACTTTTTTCACAAGCCTTTTGCTCTTTTCTTTTTATTCAAACGCGGACGGATTTGTTTGACGGACTCCACACGCCTGCCGGCCGCTTTGACTGAATTTCAAAAGCCATGCCCCGACGCCGCCTGCTAAAATCGTGCATCCGAGGAAAAGCATGCCGGCCGCATAAGAGCCGGTCGAATCCCGCAAACATCCCATCAGGTAAGGTCCGGTGAAACCGCCAAGATTACCGATGGAATTAATCAGGGCAAAACCACCGGCTGCGCCCGTTCCGCGGAGAAAGGAACCGGCAAAAGCCCAGAAAGGACCGAGGGCGCCCCAAATTCCCGCGGCGGCGACGGCCAGACAAAACACGCTTCCAACGAGAGAATCGGTCAAGACGGACAAACCAAAACCAATAGATGCCATGACCAATGCCCCCGCCATGTGTAACCGACGGTCCCCGGTTCGATCGGATGACGTTGCGACGATCACCATAAACCCGGCTGCGGCAAGATACGGGAACGTTGATACAACGCCGACGAGAAAATCGCTCAAACCGCCGATGCTCTTCAACATCAGCGGCATCCAGAAAGCGATGCCGTACATGGCAACAACAAGAGTAAAATAGACCATACACAAAACCCATACACGGCCGCTCCGAACAGTCTGAAAAAGTCCCTGTTCCGGGTACCCTGTTTTTTCTTTTTCCTCCTGTTCCAGCTGTCCGCGCAACCACGCCTTCTCTTCCTCCGGAAGCCAGGCTGAATTTTCCGGCCTGTCGGGCAGGTAAAAAAAGACAGCCAGACCCAGCAATACGGCGGGAAGCCCCTCCAGGAGGAAAAGCCATTGCCAGCCGGACAATCCCCCCAGGCCGTGCATTTCCAGAAGAGCGCCGGACACCGGGCCGCCAACAACACCGGCCAGCGCCGTTGCCGTCATAAAAAGCGCCACATTGCGCGCCAGATACTTGCGGGGAAACCAATACGTCAGATAGAGAATCATGCCCGGGAAAAACCCGGCTTCGGCAAACCCCAATAGAAAACGAAGCGTATAAAAACTCGTTGGTCCGGCAACAAACATCATCGCCGAGGCAATCACACCCCAGCTGATCATGATCCGGGCAATCCATATCCTGGCGCCGATTTTGTGCAGAATAAGATTGCTCGGGATTTCAAAAAGGAAGTAACCGATAAAGAAGATGCCGCTGCCTAATCCGAAAGTTGCATGGCTTAATTGCAGTTCGGCATTCATTTGCAGGGCGGCAAATCCCACATTGACCCGGTCCAGATAAGCGACAATGTAAAGGATGAACATGAACGGTATCAGGCGGAGCGTCATTCGCCGGATGGCGCGCTTTTCCAGCGGGTTCGCGTTATTGTGCATGTTCCGGACTGATGGTGATCTGTTCATAAATTTATTATCGGGTGTGCCAACAATTTCAGGCCCTGAGTTTATCAGGAAATTTTATTAAGACAGAGATATGCTGAACCCCATGAACTGAGCCGCGAGAAAAAGGGCGTAGATGGCAATCATCACCAGCGCCTCCAGACGGATGAATTTTCTTCCGGTGGTGACAAACATCTGCAGGAGAACGCCCGCCACAATCAGCATGGGCAGATCGCGTTGTACGATGATCGGTTCAACCGGCAACGGCCTCACCAGACACAGAGCGCCCGCCACGGCCAGTCCGGTAAAAATGTTGGACGCATAAATTTCTCCCAGTGTCACATCGGCCTGACGCCGGAACACCGCGCCCAGAGCAATCGCCAGTTCGGGAAGAGACGTTCCGAACGCATAGAAGGTGACGCCGATAAGAAGATCATTCATCCCCAGCAGACGCGCCAGAGAGGTTCCGTTTTCCACGATCCAGCTCGACCCCAGCACAATCATGGCAATGCCTGCAATAAAAATGCTTATGTGCAGCCAGGGCCGCGCCATGTCCGTGACGGGCGTTTCCCTTCTCTGCTGCTTCGCGTCGTCAATGGTGCCTCTGAGATAAGGATAGTATGCCGCAATCAGGATCAGGCCGTCTATCCGGCTGATCAAACCGTCCATGGCAATGACCAGAAGAAGAGCGGCGGAAAGAATCATCCAACTGGATTCTCTCTCGCGCAGCGTGGAGCCGACGACGATCGGTCGCCACAGGGCGCAAATGCCGGCAACAAAGGTCAACGTCACAAAATTGGACCCGACAATGTTGCCCACCGCGGCAGCCGGTTGCCCGCGCAGGGAAGCGAAGAGCGACACGCAAAACTCCGGGAGAGAGGTCATGACAGCCAGCAGCAAGACCGTAACCACCAGAGGAGAAACCCGCAGCCAGCCTGCCAGAATCGGGACGCGGCGCAGGACGGATTCCGTCCCCGCCCACAAAAGAACAATACCCAGTATAAAAAGAAATACTGAAACAATCATTGGATCTGCCTTTTACCGGAACCGTTATGGATCCATAACGCCAGCAGAAAGAGAAACGGCCGGAGAAAAGCGTTTCTTTAATACAGATTGATGGCGGTCTGCATGTTCTTGCTGGAGGAATTAATATATTCGGTAAATTTCTCAGCGATGGTCTTTATCGTGTATTCGAATTCCGCTTCGTCCTTGTCCAGCAGCGTCATGCGGAAGCCTAAAAGCGGTGTAAAGAACGATGTCAGCGGAACAACACAGATTCCCGTCGCCGCCAGCAGATAATAAACAAATCGCTTGTCGTGTTCGATGGGTTCCTTGACAAGATTTTCGACGAATTCCCTTATCTCTCCATTTTTTATATGAAGCTTTTGATTGCTGTTGAGACCGGATTCGTTGAACACGATTGTCATATAAAAAGCGCCGTCGGTCTTGTTCACCATCAGGCAGGGAATATCCTTCAAAATGTTATAGGCGATATTCGAAAGTTTTTCATAGTGTCGTTTGCGTTCATCGAGATAATTGTAGTATTCGGGATGCGTCATGATTTTAGGAATCGCCAGTTGCGGCAATGTTGTCGAACACACTTCCGACATTTTCTGGTGCAGGATGGTATTGATAAAACGGTCAAAAATAGGATCTTTGCCGGCATTGTAAACTTCCATCCAGCCGCACCGCGAGCCGGGCCAGGGCAGCTCCTTGGAAATTCCCTTCATGCTGATGGCCGGAACATCGCCGACAATATCGGAAAGCGGCACGGTCTTCTTGCCGTTATAGACAATATTAATGTAGGTTTCATCAAAAACGACGAAAAGATCGTTTTCTTTGGCGATCCGCACGACATTCCGCAACGTTTCCTCCGGGTAAACGAAACCGGTGGGATTATCGGGGTTGATGACCAGAATTCCCACAATAGCCTTGTGACTTCTGACTTTCTGTTCCAGTTCGCGCATATCCGGATGCCATCCGTTGTATGGATTCAACCGGTAGGTGTTGGGCGGAAACGACGCGTGCAGAACTTCCGCCATGAAGTGCGTGGAATACGTCGGCTCCGGCATGATCATACGCGCGTCAACCTGGATGGAGCTGTAGGCGCGGGCAATGGCGTCACCCAGGCCGTTGAAGAAAATGATATCCTCCGGGGTAATCCGGACATGGCCGCGTTTGTTGAGACGGTCGGCCAGAAATTTTCTTGTGGAATCCACACCTTTCGTCGGCGAATAGGCAAACGACGCGTCATCTTTGATGATTTCAATCAGAACGTCTTTCATCCAGGCGGGAATTTGTTCACCCTTTTGCACCGGATCACCGATATTTTCCCAAATGATGTCAACGCCCAGTTCCTTGAGCTTGTTGGCAATCAGTACGATATTTCGTATTTCATAAGTCAGCCCGCTGCCACCGCGGGAAATTTCAAAACGCATAAGTATTTTAACCCCTTAGATGTTAAGTTTTATTTTATATTATATATTTATTTAAATTTCCAGCTTTTTATGTTATCGGAGCACCAACTCGCACGCCTTCGGCCTGCATTGAGAGAGAGGAAAATATATGGAAGAAACAAAAAGCTTTGAAGAATTACTTAATGAAACCAGTCTAAAACCCCGGCGTTTTTCCGCCGGAGAGAAAATAGATACTATCATCGTAAAAATTACAGAGGAATGGATGTTCCTGGATCTTGGAGCGAAAAGCGAAGGCTATCTGGATAAAAAGGAACTATTGGATGAAAACGGCAATCTAACTGTGAAGGAAGGAGATCCCATCACGGCTTATTTTGTCTCTTCTCGTCACGGCGAAAAACTTTTTACCACCAAACTGCTGACAGGCAAGAGCGTTGATGATTTTATGCTCAAAGCGTATCAAAGTCGGATGCCCGTGGAAGCCACCGTCGAAAAGGAAATCAAAGGCGGCTTTTCCGTGAAGATCAACCAGAATGTCAGCGGGTTCTGTCCCTACTCGCAGATGGACACGAGAAAAATAGACGATGCCGCCGCCTACGTCGGCAAGAAATTTGAATTTGTTGTGGCCGAATATTCGGAAAAAGGTCGCAACATCATTTTGTCGCGCCGGCCGCTGCTGGAAAAAATCGAACAGGAGAAAAAAGCCGCGTTGAAAAATTCCCTGCAACAGGGAATGACGGTGAGCGGCGTGGTGACGAGCGTTCAGAAATTCGGCGCTTTCATTGATTTGGGCGGCATTCAGGGATTGCTGCCTGTTTCGGAAATGGGCTGGGGACGGGTTGAAGATCCCAAAGTGCTCTACTCGCCGGGCGACAAGGTTGAAGCCGTGATCATCAATCTGGACTGGGAAGCTAATCGCATCACCTTATCCGCCAAAGCAACGCTGCCTAATCCCTGGGATGAGTTTGTCAGGAAGTACCCTGAAGGAAGCGTGCTGAAGGGCAAGGTCTCCAATCTGACGAACTTCGGCGCTTTCATCAAAATGGAAGACGGCGTCGAGGGGCTTCTGCATATTTCCAAACTGGCGCGCGGCAAAAAGATCAAGCACGCCGGCGATGCGATGAAAGCCGGAGAAGACGTCGAAGTGAAGATTGAAAAAATCGACCGCGAGAACAGAAAAATTTCTCTTGATCTGACCGGAAGCGACAAAGATACTTCCGCTGCTTCAGGCAATGAAGATGATTTCCGCGGTTATATCGGCAAATCACCCAAGACGATGGGCACGCTGGGCGACCTGATCAAGAAGAAAAAATAAATTCTGGGTTGACAAAGAAAATACTTACAAACAAACGACTTTGAAAAATCTTAATGCGGAATTGTCAGTCTGAGTTGATAAGGACGTGTAGATAATTCTGTGTAAATGGTTATAGATAGTATAAACCATTTATCACAGGAGGACTACAGATGGCGATTAGAGAAGAGATCTTAGAGGAGCTTTTAAAAGATTATAAAAATCCGGAAGATTTAATAGGCAAAGACGGCCTTCTCAAGGAGTTGACAAAGCGGTTGGTTGAGAAGGCAATGGACAGTGAACTAACCCATCATTTGGGATACGAGAAGCATTCACCCTCGGGCAAGAACAGCGGCAATTTCCGCAATGGCAAATCATCGAAAAAGATCAAGGGGGATTTTGGCGAAGTTTCCATAGAGGTTCCCCGGGATCGTAATGGGGATTTCGATCCTCAGATCATCCAGAAGCACCAGACAAGGTTTGACGGATTTGACGATAAAATCATATCCATGTACGCCCGTGGAATGACCACCCGGGACATCCAGGCTCATCTTCAAGAGATTTATGGGGTCGAGATATCGGCAGATCTGGTATCAAGGGTAACCGATGCCGTGATCAACGACGTCAAGGAATGGCAGAACCGGTCATTGGATGAAGTTTATCCGATCCTGTATCTGGACGCTACCATCGTTAAAGTTAGAAGTGAAGGCAGAGTCGTCAACAAAAGCGCCTATCTCGCCATTGGAATCAACATTGACGGGATAAAAGACGTTCTGGGTATATGGCTGGAGCAGAGCGAAGGGGCAAAGTTTTGGTTAAAGGTCATGACAGAACTCAAGAACCGAGGCGTCCGGGATATCTTTATCGCCTGCATTGACGGATTAAAGGGATTTCCGGAAGCCATTGAAGCCACCTTTTCTCAGGCAGAAGTGCAGCTTTGCATCGTTCACATGGTCAGAGGTTCCCTGAGATTTGTATCGTGGAAGGACCGCAAGGCCGTTGCCGGTGATTTAAAGGGTATTTATCAGGCGGCCACAGAAGAACAGGCCAAAGCCAATCTGGAGAGCTTTGCGCAAAAGTGGGATAACCGGTATCCCACCATCTCAAAATCCTGGGCGACCCATTGGCCACGGGTGATGCCTTTCTTTTCCTATCCGAAAGAAATCCGCAAAATTATTTATACGACCAATGCGATTGAATCCCTGAATCACAGTTTAAAGAAAACCATAAAACATCGGGCTTCATTCCCGAATGATGAAGCGGCTGTCAAATTACTGTATTTGTCCTTGAAAAACATCCAGAAAAAGTGGACAATGCCCGCCCGAGATGGGGGCAAGGCGCTTAACCCGTTTGCCATCCTCTATAAGGATCGGATGCCTTGCTGATTATGCAGAATGTTCTTTTACACAAATTTTCTGACACCCTCAATTTTTCTGGGCAAAATACTGTTTTCCGTCAATGAAAGTCTGCATCGGCGCCCTGCCTTGACAGCGTTTCCCCTGATGCGTCCGTTCATGGTTGTCGTGATTTATATACGCATCCAGATCCGTTTGCAAGACCTCCAGATCGCTGTATATCTTTTTTCTAAAAACAATCCGGTAAAACTCGTTAAGGATCGTCTGGTGAAACCTCTCGCAAATCCCATTGGTCTGGGGACTTCGTGCCTTGGTTTTGGTGTGTTCAATTTCATTGAGCTGTAAATAAAGCTCATAGGGATGTTTATCCGGCGTTCCACAAAACTCTGTCCCTCTGTCGGTTATGACCCGCATCACCGGTATGGATTGTGGTTCAAAGAACGGAAGAACTCTGTCGTTTAAGGTGTCCGCCGCGGTAACCGGTATTTTTGCCGTATAAACTTTGGCAAAGGCAACGGCTGAGTAGGTATCCACAACGGTCTGCTGATAGATTCTCCCGACGCCTTTTAAATAGCCGACATAAAAAGTATCCTGGCTGATCCAATATCCCGGATGTGCGGTCTCGATTTCATCAGGAGAACTCTCTCTTTCCCGCTGGGCGCTTTCCAGAGCCACTATCTGCGCTTCTGTATCAACAAGACCTTCTTTTGCCGCTTTCTCTTCCAAACAAACCAAACGCTTCTTAACGGTCTCCAATCCATGCCGAAGCCAGATACTCCGAATACCGCCGGAAGAAACCAACGTGCCCTGCTTCTTTAACTCATTGGCCGCCCTGGCTTGTCCATAGGCTGGATATTCATAAGCCATCCGGACCACGGCTTCTTCTATCTCCGGAGCGACCCGATTCTTCATACAGGGTTTCCGACGGCTCTTCTCCCGGAGTCCGTCTAATCCGTTCTCTTCGTAGGCTTTCTTGATGTCGTAAAAATGCTGACGTGAGACGCCGTTTACCTTACAGGCCTCCGATACGTTCTGTAAATACTCCGCTCACTCTAGTAAACTTAGTTTGTTTCTGATAAGCTTCTCTTGGGTGGTCATCTCTTTATCCTCCTTTTTTTGTTTATGGCTAAACCATCTGCAGGGTACTGACCACCTTTTCTATTAAACTGTCAAGTTAAGTCCGTCCTCGGACAATTCAATCGAGCCGCTTCCGCGCCCCAAACAGCTCAAAAGCCCAACCTCTTTTTCCAATCCAAATCGTTTTATCGTGTCTTAAAGTGACAAAAATGTCGCAAACTAAAGCATATTCAGCTTTTATTTTGTCTTTAATTCTACAGCATTGCGGATTTTTTCCCAAAAGGAATCTTCAATTTTCTCATTTTGGTCCTCAGGGTTGACGGATTCATATTTAAAAGCTTTGCAGCTCCTTTATCTCCGCCAACTCTCCCATTTGTTGCTTTCAACGCATGCTTAATATGAGTGACTATTGCTTCTTCAAAATCATATGATGAACATTCCTTTTGATCAGTTTCAACTATCCCTCTTGAATTAAACGAACCGATTTCATCAAAAACAAGAGGTTTTCCGTTGCTCAAAATAAGCGCTCTTTCAACTGCATTTTGCAATTCCCGAACATTCCCTGGCCACTGATATTGAACTAAATTTTCAATAGATCCCAAAGCTAAAACCGGATTTTTAGCAAGTCCCATCTCACGGGATTTCTTCAAAACAAAATGCTGAACCAGGGCCGGAATGTCAGCACTCCGCTCCCTCAAAGGCGGAATAACAATTGGGAATACTTTTAGACGGAAATAAAGATCCTCACGGAATTTGCCGTCACTCATCATGACTTCCAGATTCCGGTGCGTTGCTGTTATGATCCTGATATCTACTTTGTGTGTCTGCGTCCCTCCTACTCTCTCAAACTCCTTCTCCTGAATAACTCGTAACAGTCGGATCTGCGCCCCAGGTGTAAGTTCACCGATTTCATCGAGAAATATTGTTCCACCATCGGCTCGCTCAAAACGCCCGCGTTTCTGAAACAGTGCCCCGGTAAATGCGCCTTTTTCGTGACCAAAAAGTTCACTATCCATCAAAGATTCGGGAATCGCCCCACAATTAACCTTGATGAAGGGACCATTCCGACGCGGTGACAAATTGTGAATAGCATTTGCAATCAGTTCCTTGCCCGTTCCCGTCTCACCCAGCAAAAGAACCGGACTGTTTAGCGGCGATACCTGATGTACCATCTCCATGACCTGTTTCAAACCGAAGTTGGAACCGACAATCTCATCACCAGTCTGATAACGCAATTCATCCTGTAAATACCTGTTGTCATCGGCCAGCATATCCTTCAACCGCATCACTTCACGGTAACGGATATAATTAATGAAGGCAATGGCAAATGGTTCGTTTAGCAGCGAAAAAAGATATTTATGTTCTTCTGTATATTTTTCTTTTTCATTATTTCCTATAGCAATCCCACCAAACGTATTCCATTCCGGTTTTGGACCCATGACCATAACTGAAGTATCCGGTTTGATGCCTAACTCTGAAAGAAACCTCATAATCGGATGCTCGGCCACACGATCTGCTATCATAATTGTAGGATCTTTACGGGTGCTGTTGATGATTTTCATAATTGCATTGCGTGTATTAAGCGGTGTCGTCACCTTATGAGAAATGATTTTACCGCCGGAGATATTTGCTCCAGCGATAGTTTCGCTAACGCCTGTGTCCGGATCAAAAGTGCTCATCGTAATAAAATCAGCCGGAATATAATGGCGGATATAAATCAAACAATCCCACAATGCTTTCTCAATTTCTAGACTTCCGCAAATTCTTAACGTGGCTTCCCGGAAGAATTCTTTTTCATCAATCACAAAATCATCTCTTACATTTACATTCATTTAATATGTTTTATGAGATACTATACCGCAAATAAATGTTAAATGAAACATCTTTTTGTGTTTAATAAAACAGGACAGTGCTAATATTTCTCTATGTATTCATATTTATTACATATTATTTTTGGCACATTTTAAGCAGATGATTAATTACAGTAGGGTGGGGAATAAAAAAGATGAAATACGTGGAGATTATTTCATTAAGAGCATCCAACTCATATGAGCAAACTGCTCATAAATATATGAAAAAAATTTGTAAGTTAATTAAAAAATATGACTTATCGGAGGCTATTTTTTTTGTTAGCGATTCTATTCCCAGTGATTCGGCTATTTTTATTATATCGAATTCACATGACAACAAATATAAAGACTTTAAAATGAAAGATTATTTCATAGATGTACTAAAACAATTCGGGCTGGTGGACTACAACCGCTGGCGGCTGGTTGAATAAACAAAAAAATTAAAGGAGGTTACAGCATGGACCACATTCAAGCAACTAAACAAATGATGGAACTCAACAAGACGGCATTCGACAATACTTTTAAAATCATGACCTTATTGCAGGATCAGGCCGAGAATTATGTTTTTCGCTTCATGGAAAAAGCAACATGGATACCTCTGGAAAACAGAAAGGTTATAAGCGAGTGGCTGGATACCTATAAAAACGGCCGAGTAAATTTTAAGGACTACTGCGATGAAACTTATAAAAAGGCGATTGATTACTTTACCAACAAGCAGACACAAGAAACCTATAAGGATAAGAAGAAAGTATAATCGGACAAAATAAGGGATGGATTCTACTAAAAAACTATCTCAAAATTCCTTTTACACAGCAAAATACTTTCATTCTCTCCTAAGAGACATTTGATTGCCTTGTAGATTTCTGGCAACGCAAAGAATGAGTTGGCTTTAGTATGATCCTTATCTCGCTAAGTACGGCAGCACTTGAAATTCATACTATATATTTCTCTTATAACCGATTCCCGGATAAGCATGGAAGGCATAGAACAAGAAAATCATAGGTAATAAAATCTTGGATGAGGGTATGACTAAAAAAACAGTAGTAACCATATCTACAGATGTGCAGCGGTGGAACCTATATCGGTTATCTCGCGGCAAAGCAACTGGAGCTTCAATATTTGGACAGAGAGATACTTCAACAGGCGGCAAAAGCAACAGGCATTGGGCCTCAAATGCTGGAAAAATTTGATGGTCAGTCAGCGTCTCTGCTCGAAAAGATTATTAATGCTTTTTGTTTCGGTGCTCCGGAGATTCCCAGCACACCGATATTCAAGAAACCGATTTACGATAAAGATTTATTCAACATGGAAGCTAAGATTATAAGAAGAATTGCCGACCAGTGTAGCGCGGTCATTGTCGGACGAGGAGGATTTTATATTTTGAGGAACAGAGCAGACACAATTAACGTGTTTATCCATGCTCCTATCGATTATCGCGTCGAACGCATAATGAAAGCACAAAAAATTGATAAGCAGACGGCAATGGCCATGGTGAAGAAATCAGATCACACGAGAACAAA
>DAOPVC010000020.1:0-30917 GCA_035350895.1 Smithella sp.
TGCCGGAAATCGCTTTTTTAAGTTCTCCGTGATTTTTGATATTCAGGCGCACACCACCGACGTCGGATTTATGGGACGCGTCGCGTGAAAGAAGTTTCAGGGCGACGGGGAAATGAAGATGCGCTTCGCCGGCCTCTTTCGCGGATGTGACCGTAACGCCGGAAATGCTTGGAATGCCCGCGGCTGCTGTGATTTGCAGGGCTTCATCCGTCAGAGGAATCCTGTTTTCAGACTGACATCTTTCTTTGATTTTATCGATAGCCGCCCGATCGACAGATGACCGGACATGGCTTCCTCTGGCATCACGCGCTGTTTTGTTTTCGTAATAGGTGGCCGACATGTGCAGGGCTTTTGCGGCCATCAACGGCGTTGTAAAAATCGGATATTCCTGATTCTTCGAAATATTCACCAGTTCCTGAGTATCCGTGACCATGGTCATGGCCACAGGCTTTTGATATTGCTGCACAAGTTTGCCGACGTTGCTCAGGAAATCCCGTGACATTTCTCCCTCATAGTTGGATATATAGAGGTGGTTGAACAGAACGCCGTCCACATCGGGCAGCTTCAGAGCTTCTTCCAGAATATGGGTAAAAATGGTGTAATCGAAAATTTCTCCCAGATCGAGCGGATTCTGGTGAGCGATGACCCGCGTGTTGTAAATGGTTTTCAGGTTTTCGATAAACGCGGGCGGAAAGTCCACCAGCGTGAATCCGAATTTCGCGCAGGCATCCACGCTCATCACAGCATGTCCGCCGGAACGCGACAGGACCGCGACCCGCCTGCTTTTCATGAATGGCAGCCGGATAATTTTTACCGCGTTGATGAAATCAATATCGTCTTCCACGCGGATGACCGCCGTCTGCCGGAAAGCGCCGTCGACCACTGCATCGTCGGCGGAGAGGGCGGTGGTATGAGACTGGGCGATCTTCGCGGTAAGATTGCTGCGATTGGATTTTAGAACGATCAACGGCTTGTCGGATTGGATCGCCAGATCAAAAAAAGCTCTTCCGCGCTTGAATCCTTCCAGATACATGGCGACGACGTCCGTTTTGTCGTCATGGAGCAGATACTCCAGAACATCCACTTCATCGATCTGCAGCTTATTGCCGACGGCGGCAAATTTCCCGGGCACAATCGCATTGTCGCCGAATTCGCCGAGGTAAGACCCTCCCACGCCGCCGCTTTGAACGATCATGGCCACACGCCCGCCGGGCACTGTCCTGGGAAAAAATCCGAAAGGCATCATCATTTTAATATCGAAATTGATGGTGCCGATACAGTTGGGACCGATGAAACGTATGCCGTAACGGTCGGCGATTTCCAGCACCTTTTCTTCCAGAACATTTTGCCCTTCGGAATATTCGCTGAACCCGCCTGACTCGATGACAATCCGCTTGATGCCTTTTTTGCCGCAGGCTTCCATGAAATCCGGCACGGTCTGCGCGGGAGAAATGATAATAGCGACATCCGGCACTTCCGGGATTTTTTCAACGCTGTTAAAAACCGGAGCGCCCGCGATATCGCCTTCTTCCCGGCCCACGCCGTAGATATTTCCGTAATAGCCGTGCTGACGGTTGTTGAGAACAATGATGTGACCCAGATTAAGCCTTTTGACGGATGCGCCGATGACCACCATGCTGCGCGGATAAAAAAATTTTTCCATTTTTCTGTGCGGTTCCTCCCTGGTTATACAATTCGGAATCTCCAAGAATCATTTGCCGATTTTGGATTTAATTCTGTTCTGATATTCGATGATTTCGTTTCTTAATATGTTAAGGTCGGCAATACGATCGTCGAGCCTTGTCAGTTGATTATTCAAAAGCTCCAGCAATCGTCCGAGAACCTTGTCGTTGGATTTTTCAATCGTCCACATCGCTTCCAGTTCCTGCATTTCCGACAACGTCATGCCCATAATCTTCAGGCGCTTGATTAATTTCAGACGGCGCAAGTCCGCATCCGTATAAATGCGGCGTCCGCCTTCAACACGTTTGATGGAGTTGAGCAGGCCGATTTCTTCATAATAGCGGATCGTGCGCTGGCTCATTTCCAGTTTCTGCGCCAGCTCGCCGATGGAGGTGAACGTTTCCTTTTGTTCTCTCGTCATGGAGGACTCCCGTTGAAATTATGAACCGTACTGTTCTTTGAGTTCCCGTTTGAGAATTTTTCCCGATGGATTTTTGGGCAGTTTGTCGGTGATGAAAACTTTCTTGGGACATTTAAACCCGGCCAGGTGCTTTTTGCAATAGGCAATGATTTCTTTCTCCTGGAGATGAACGTCCTTCTTCGGCACGGCAACCACCGCCACGATTTCTATCCACTTGGGATCGGACAATCCGATGACCGCGGCCTCCGCGATACCCGGATACTGATAAATGACTTCCTCGACTTCGCGGGAGGCCACATTCTCTCCGCCGGTTTTGATCATATCTTTTTTACGGTCAACCACATAGAGATAGCCGTCGCTGTCGAAACGTCCCAGATCGCCGCTGTGGAACCAGCCGAACTGGAAAGCGTCGGCGGTTTTATCGGCATCGTTCAGATAGCCGGTCATCACATGGCCGGAACGATGAACAATTTCTCCCACCTCTCCCAGCGGAACAAATTTTCCGTCATCGTCCATCAGCCGTGTTTCTACATTCAATACCGGTTTGCCCGCAGAACCGGGCTTCAGAAGCTGATCCTCCGGTTTTAAAATAGTGGCCACCGGTCCCATTTCCGTCTGCCCGTAATAGTTCCAGAGCTTCAGGCCGTGAAACGTTACGGATAATTGTTTGATGATTTCCACCGGCATGATGCTGGCGCCGTAGGCGGCCTTTTTCAGGCTGGTGTGATTGTAATTGTTAAACTCCGGATGATTCAGAATTCCGATCCAGACGGTTGGCGGCGCAAACATATGCGTAATCTGATATTTTTCAAGGAGCCTGATCATTTCCAGAGCGTCCGCTTTATGCATGATGATATTCGTGGCGCCAACGTACAGATAGGGCATCAGGAAGCAGTGGAGCTGGGCGCAGTGAAACAGGGGCAGGGCATGGAGGCTGACATCGTCGGTGGCGTACTGGCCGTCGAAAATGCAACTGTGATACTGCGACATCAAGGCCCGGTGAGACAGCATGGCGCCTTTGGGTCTTGATTCCGTTCCGCTGGTGTAAGGAATTTGCACGATGTCTTCCGCGCTGACATCCACCTGCGGCTCATCATAGGTCATTTTTGCCGTTTCCGTTATCAGGTTAAAGAATCCTTCGGGAAGAGGTGAATTTTCCAAAGGGATGAAGCCCCAATGTTCGACGGTGGAAAATTTATCCCGGCAACCGGCAATAACCGGATAGAGCGAATCTTCGACAATGAATAATTTCGAGCCGGAGTGATTGATGATGAAAGCTATCTCGTCGGCATTGAGCATATAATTGATGGGAACCTGAATAGCGCCTATTTTGGCGAGTCCCATCATGCTGATCGGGTAATAATGGGAATTGTAAGCGAAGAGGGCCACCCGGTCGCCTTTCCTGATTCCGTAACTGGTCATGAGATTGGCAAAACGTCTTGCTTCCCTTTCCAGATCGTAAAACGACAGCTTTTCATCGCGGAAAATAATGGCCGTTTTGTCGCCGTATTTTGTTGCCGCCCGGCGGGCCATATCGCCGATGGTGTCGCGATTAATAATGTTGCTCATGACTTGTAATCCTTTATTGAATCGTTGTTCAGCATGTTTTTGCGTGATGTTTCATTCGTGCTCTATACCATAGGTCATTTTGAGGCGAAACCTATAGCCCGGCTATATCGGGAGAAATAGGGGTTTATGTTTCTTAAAGTTCCTTACATACGTTCGGAATGACATCGGCTCCCGTTACGATGCATTCCCCGCACGGGGACAGCTTAAACCTGATATTTTTTCTCGAACATTTCTTTCATTTTGAATTTCTGGATCTTCCCGCTGGCCGTTGTCGGATAGCCGTCGACAAACTCCCAGTATCTGGGAATCTTGTGCCGCGCGATTTTCCCCTGACAAAACTCGGTGAATTCTTCCGGCGAAGCCGTCTGTCCGGTTTTGAGTTGAATTGCGGCCAGGACCTGCTCGCCGTATTTTTTATCAGGAATGCCGATCACCTGCACATTGACCACTTTGGGATGCGTGAAGAGAAACTCCTCCAGTTCGCGGGGATAAATATTTTCACCGCCGCGGATGATCATGTCTTTGATGCGGCCGGTTACTTTGAAATAACCGTTTTCATCGATTTCGCCCAGATCGCCGGTGTGCAGCCAGTTGTATTTATCAATGGCATCCGCCGTCGCCTCGGGCATTTTGTAATAGCCCTTCATAACGCAGGCGCTGCGCGTGACAATTTCGCCCTGAGTATTGGGAGGCAGATCGATGCCCAGATCCGGATCGACAATTTTCCCTTCGATGTCCGGCAGAAGCCGGCCCACGGTGGAAACGCGCAGTTCAACCGGATCGTCGCGCCGCGTCATCGTCATCACCGGCGCCGATTCCGTCTGGCCGAAGGCAATGACGATCTCGGGACAATGCATTTTCGTGCGCACCTGGTTCATCGTTTCGACAGGGCAGGGAGCCCCGGCCATAATGCCCGTGCGCAGAGACGTCATATCGTATTTGTCAAAGTCGGGATGATTCAAAATCGCGATGAACATGGTGGGCACGCCGTTCACCGCCGTGCATTGCTCCGCGGAAATGAATTGAACAGCCTTGAGGGGATCAAAAAATTCCACCACCACCATGGTGGAACCGTGATAAACGCAATTGAGCGAACTCATCACGCAGCCGAAGCAGTGAAACAACGGCACCTGAATCAGCAGCCGGTCTTTTTCCGTCATTCCCATGACATCACCGACCATGCGGGCGTTGTTGACGATGTTGTGATGTGTCAGCATGACGCCCTTGGGGAATCCCGTTGTTCCGGACGTGTACTGCATATTGATGACATCGTCGTCATCCAGGCTGTTTAACCGGTCGTCCAGTTGCCTGTCGGTAACCTCCCTTCCCAATTCAAGGATGTCTCTGAAACGAAGCATCCCGGGCGTGTCCTCTCTTTTCCCGATGTAAATAATGTTTTTCAAAGCCGGTAGTTTTTCCGAAACCGGATGGCCTGCTTTGTGATGATCGATATCGGGCAGTATCTTGCGAACATTATCGTAGAAGCTGATATCGCGATAAGATTCTATAAGAAAAAGCGTGGTGGAATCGGACTGCCTGAGAATATATTCCAGCTCATGCGTCTGATAATTGGTATTGACCGTCACCAGAATGCCGCCCGTCATTCCCAGCGCAAACTGCAGATAAATCCATTCGGGGATATTGGTCGTCCAGACGGCGATATTGTCACCGCGTTTGACACCGATAGCCATCAGTCCTTTGGCGACATCTCTGCATGCCTGATAGAATTCGCTGTATGTTTGCCGGATGCCGAACTCCGGACAAACAAGAGCTATGTTGTCCGGATAACGTTCCGCCGTTTCCTTTACCAACCGGCCGACAGTCTTTTTAACAAAATCTGACATTATTCCACCTCCCGGCATTTGATTTTTTTATTGTAAAATCCAGCCATTAAATGCCATTTGCGTAAATTGGCCAACGGGGATAATCTTTTAATATTACGACCGTTTTTTAATGAAATGCCACCTTACGTTAACTGGGATGATAAGTCTGTAAAATGCTTTTGTCAAGAAAATATTAATGAAATCTAATGAAGTTCGGATATTACAAACGAAGCGCCGTGGTATCTGCAAGTTGTCATGAATCTTGCTGAAAGCAAATGGATTGAAGAAGGACACGTTGGACGAATTATCCAATCCCGACATGCAGGGATTGGAAGCTATCCGTGTATTCCCGATGACGAAATGAATTGGCGTTGACACCTCAGGCGTAAGAGAGTATATAAACGACATTAATGTTTCATGATGGAAACATTAAATGAAAGTTAAATAGGATTGAAAACTTATATTTCAACGGCATGACTCTGTTGTTTCCATTTATTTCCATGATCTAATCCTCGTTAGTTCGTTTCTCAGATGTCAAATATAAGCTTGAAATAACCTGTGCCGGTTTGCAACGTTCGGATCGTCCGGAACCTGTGGCCGGGGCAGGCATAAAATACAGGAGTGATATCATGAGCGCAGTTAAACCCTACAATGACACGACAATGCCAGGTATTTTCAGAAATCAGGTGGAGAAGTCCCGCGACATAATTTTTCTGAGAATACGCGATGAAAACAAAAACTGGAAAGAGTCCACGTACGGCGATATCAGCGGGCAGATCGACGCACTGGCTTCCTACTTTCTGAAAAAAGGCATCCAGCCGAAAGATAAAATTGCCATCTATTCCAACAACCGGCCTGAATGGGTTGTTTCCGATCTGGCCACACTGGCCATCGGCGCGGCCGACGTCACCGTTTACCCGACCAACTCCGGGCCGGAAGCCGAATACATCCTGAATGATTCCCGGGCGAAAATATGCATGTGCGCCGGGAAATTCCAGGTGGACAATCTGTTGAAGGAAAAAAATAATCTTCATTATCTGCAGGAAATCATCGTTTTCGACGAAATTGATTCCAGGGATCCGATCGTCGTGAAGTTCTCCAGTGTCTTGCAGATCGGTAAAGCCAGCCTCAATCTCGACGAAATCGACAAGCGGTTGAGAAATATCGACGTTGAGGAAACGGCAACCCTGATTTATACCTCGGGCACGACGGGCAATCCCAAAGGCGCCATGCTGACCCACAGCAATTTGGTGTCGAACGTGAAACAATTCGTCGAGCATCATCCGTTCCCCCCCAGGGGAACGTGTGTGTCGCTTCTTCCTCTGTCCCATGCGCTGGAGCGCACAGTCGGCTATAACTCCGCCATGCATGAAGGGTGCACCATCTCCTACACCAAAGGTGCCGAGACCCTGCTGGCCGACTTAAAAGACGTCAGGCCGACGCTGGCCGTATACGTGCCGCGTGTCCTGGAAAAAATTTATGAAGGCGTCATGAGCCAACTGGGAAACGCTCCACCGAGTAAACAGAAGTTGTTTCACGCATCGATGAACGTCGGTAAAAAGGCGCTGCCCTATATTCTTTACAACAAACCGGTTCCGTTTTTCCTGAATCTGCAATACAAGCTTTTTGAAAAACTCATTTATTCCAAACTGCGCAAGGCTCTGGGGCTTGATCGCATGGTCACGATCGGGGTTGGCGGCGCGCCGTTATCCAACGTCATCAATGAGTTCTTTCAGATCATTGGCGTTGAAATCCATCTGGGTTATGGACTGACCGAAACCACGCCGATCACGCATCTGAACACATACAAGCATCTCAAGCCGATCAAGATAGGCACCTGCGGCCCGGCCTTCCCGCGCACGGAATGCAAGATTGCGGAAGACGGTGAAATCCTGATCCGCGGGCCTCAGGTGATGAAAGGATACTACAACAGACCGGAAGATACGGCGCAGGTGCTCACAAAGGACGGTTGGTTTTACACCGGCGACATCGGTACCATCGACGCCGACGGTTATCTGACGATCACGGACCGCAAGAAAGATATTCTGATTACCGCCGGCGGCAAGAATGTTTCACCCCAGGTCATCGAGGGACAGTTTATGATGCATCCGCTGATCGAGCAGATCGCCATCATGGGCGACCAGAAAAAATACCTCGTTGCCTTGATCGTGCCCTGTTTCCCCGAACTGATCAAATGGGCCAAATCGAAAAATATCAACGAAACCGATCCGAAAAAACTGATTGTCAATCCGGAAGTCGTCAAAAAATTCAACGAAACGATCGACGAATTGAACAAGCCGCTGGGACGCGTGGAACAGATCAAACGTTTTGCCCTCATCGACCACGCCTTCAGTCAGGAAACCGGCGAACTGACGCCCACGCTCAAGATCAAGCGCAAAATTGTTCTGGCCAATTACAAAGACCTCATCGAGGAGATGTATAAGGAATAAAACAAAAATCTTTTGTATAAACCGAAAGGGGTAATTCGGGACAACAATTCCGAATTACCCCTTTTTCATCTTTTTTGTTATACTTCATTCGAATACAGGGAAGGAGGGATAAATATGCGTCGCGGAATCTATCATGTGTTCACAATCGCATTATTCACGATGTTGGTCATGTGTTGTCTATCATGCACAGAAGCGAAATGTAAAATCGATCAGACAGTATGTCATTATGATTGTCCATCGACCATCGGCGTGAAGCAGGCCTGCGAGCAGAAATGCAATCTTTTATATGATATTTGCAGGAGTCAGGAGTAATGTCTCTTTGATTATGTCAAATCCGAAGAATAGTCCTTTCGATAATTTGCAGCATGAAATCGCCAGCGAAAAGTATGCCGCCCTGCGCAGGATTTCCGAAAATCTTTCCGGTTGCTTGAAAGAATTGGAAGCAATGAGCGTGCGGATCGATAAGGCTATTCAGGATAATCTCTCCGTTCAAGAGATCAATAAAATGATAGAATCTTTTAACGGTCTGCGGGAGGATGCCGAAGAATGGCGGTATTATCTGATTGCGACCCGTGAAGCATCCGGCCTTTTTCACAGCAACCTAAAAGCGGATATTTACGCGATTCCCCCGCGAAAGAATCCTGTAAACAAGTCCGCATAAATTAAATGGCCGGGATCCTTATTCTATATCGGGAAAGGCCGGGTCCCGTTTTTCCAGAAAGGCTCCCACACCGTAAAAACATTCGCCTGAAGAGATCAGTTCGGAGGCTAAAAGAGCCTCCAGTTTCAGCAAATCCGACGATAGGGTGTTTGCGCTTTGTCTGATAAGAGATAATGAAGATCTTATTGCGCGCGGTCCGTTTTGCGCGATTTTATCCGCTATGACAACGGATTCATTAAACGTGTTTCCTTTCGCGCTGATTCTGTTCGCAAGTCCCAGGGAATACGCTTCATCGGCATTTACTTTCCTTCCGGTCAGGATCAGATCGGCGGCACGCGAATGTCCGATAAGCCGCGTCAGTGCCGCCCCTCCTCCCCAATCGGGCATGAGCCCCAGTTTTGTCTCCGAGAAACATATGACCGCGTCGGGGTCCATCACGCGCATATCGCATCGTGTGGCAAGCTCAGCTCCGCCACCGTACGCCAGACCGTTAACTGCCGCAATCAAAGGAACAGGGATGGAGACAAACGCATCAATGGATTTTCTTATCGCCGTGATCACGTTCCCGGCCGGTTCCGGGTCGCGTGCAGCTGCCGCATCGATGATACGCTTGACCATCGGGTTATCCGGATTCACGTCGAACCCCGCGCTGAAGGATTTGTCGCCCGCGCCGGTGATGATCACCGCGCGGGGAAGCGATGCTGTAATCTCGGATGTTATCGATTCAAGCTGAAGGAAAAGTCCTTCATCGAAGGCGTTTCTCTTTTGGGGTCTGTTGATGGTGACGATGGCCACCTTCTCTTTTCTTTCCAATAGAATGCTATCGTTTTTCATTTTATTGATCTCTCTTTACCGTTTTATTGCCTGATGATTCTTTAATCCTGCATATCGACAATGATTCGTCCTCTGTGTTTCCCTGCTTTTATCTTTTCAATTGCGTCAGATACGTTTTGCAGCTTTATTTCCGTGGAAATTGATTCGAGCCAGGGGTATTTCCAACGACTTGCCATGAGTTCCCACGCTCTTGCCCTGGTTTTCATGGGACAGTTCTGGGAGTCGATTCCGTACAGTGTGATGCCGCGTAAGATAAAGGGATATACTGTCAGGGCGAGGTCGGCCGAAGCCGCGTTGCCGCAGCACGTGACCGCCCCGTTGCTCTTTACCGATCTCAGGGCAAAAGCGAGGAGATCGCCTCCCAGCGTATCAACGGCGGCATCCCACCTTTCTTTCAGAAGAGGTTTCCCCGCCGATTCAGCCGGGTCGGGGATGTCCATCACCTCCGCCGCTCCCATGCTTTTAATGAAAGAGCTTTCGTCGAAAATTCCGTTGACTGCGGTGACCCGGTAACCGGCGTGTGAAAGTATCGATACGGCGCTGCTGCCGACCCCGCCGCTTCCGCCGGTTACGAGAATTTCAGAGCCTTCTTTTAAGCCGTGATCGACGAGCTTAAGAATGGACAGGGCGGCGGTAAGTCCCGCAGTGCCGAATATCATGCTTTCGCGCAAAGCCAGGTTCGCGGGTTTTTTGACAATCCAGGAAGCCGGAACCTGTATATACTGCCCCAAGCCGCCTGAGGTGTTCATGCCGAGATCGTAGCTGGTGACAATTACTTCTTCGCCCGGCTTAACGTCCGCTGAACTGCTTTTTTCTACAATTCCGGCGGCGTCTATGCCCGGCGTGTGCGGATATTTTTTCGTAACACCTCTGTTGCCCGAAGCCGAAAGCATGTCCTTGAAATTGAGCGACGAATAGAGAACCCGGACAAGAACATCCCCCGCGGGAAGGTTTTCCGTTGATAATTCCTCGATGGCGCTGGTAAATTTTTTATCTTCCGATTCCCGCACGACAAGCGCGCGATATTTTTTTGCTTCCATGATAGACCTCCTGTATGTTTTGTTCGAGAATGACCTTAGTGAACGAATATAAAAACACGGCATGATTTCATGAAACCGAATCCTGTCCTTTTAAATCGAAGCCCTGAAGATACGAAATGAGCGAAGCGATTGTGGAGCGCAGCCGTTTTTTCGATTTGTCGGATGTATACAATACACAGGCGCCGAGAAGGCCGGAAAATATCATGTTGCTGACATCTTCGGTGTTCACGTTCCCGCCGATGCCTCCCGTTTTCTTCTCTTCATCCAGAAGGCGTCTGATCATCTTTCCCAACCGGATGAAGCCGGTATTGACTTCTTTGGCGAGCTCCGGCGCCTGATCGCTCAGTTCAACCGCCAGATTGACAAAAATACAGCCGCCCGGAAAATTCTTGGAATCCGCCAGATAGCGGTCGCGGTAGTTTTCCAGCAATTTTTGAATTTTCAAAAGAGGCCTTGATTCTTCCTCCAGTTTATAAAGGTTTCTTTCGCGCCAGATTTTTCTGGCCGTGCTCAGCATGTCGCGAAAAAGTTGTTCCTTGCTTTTAAAATGGTTGTAAAATCCACCCTTGGACGTGCCGACCGCTTCGATAATATTCGTCGTTGACGTGCTGGCATACCCTTTCACGGAAAAGAGCTTAAGAGACTCCTCTATAATGCGTTCTTTTAATGTTGTGGTTTCTTTCATCATACAGACCGACCGGTCTCCCTTATACAGGAGGCATCCTTCCGTGTCAACCATTATTCCTTGACGAATCTGCGCTTTGTTTTGCTGGGCACGTCTCAACTTCGATATTGACCTTTTTGCGGCCTTTTTCCCGGCGGTGTCGAAAGGATATCGAGAGCCTGGACACATCAGTGCAAGGCTCATGGGTAAAGTAATATGATTTTAACGATCGCTGTGATATAATTTATCAGAAAGCGTAGGGGGGGAGCAATGCGTTCACATGCGCACCGTTTCGGCCGCGTCGGGACACCGGACGGTAACCTGATCACAAAACTCAATCTGACGACCGGTCTGTTCAACGTCATAAAAGAATGAAGGAGGCAATCCATGAGACGCTTTGTGTTCGTGATGACGGCACTGATTTTTTTCATGGCCGGACAGGCATTGGCCGCGGATAATCAGGTTAAGGCCGTTCTGAAAATAAAATCTGATATCTCGAATGTTCTGAAGGGAATCGAAAAGACGATTTCTTATGCCGCGAAGGAAACTGGCAAGCCGGACCTTCTGCGTGAAGCTGATATGAGAAAACTTTTGCAAGGTTGTAACGCCGGCCGGTCCTATGTGATCGATTCCGCGTTTGTCGACAACAGGGGTATCATGAAATTTATCGAGCCTCAGCAGTATCGAAAGCATGAAGGCTCGAATATCGCCGGGCAGGAAGCCGTCGCGAATATGATGAAAACACGGAAACCATGGATGGGGAACGCATTTGTTTCCGTCGAAGGCATAAAATCCATCGATATTGAATATCCCGTTTTTTCGAAAGATAAACAGTTTCTCGGTTCGATCAGTATGCTGATCAAGCATGATGAACTGATTCGCTCTGCCGCTGGGAAGACTGAAAAAGAGAGGGGTGTGAATTGCATGGTCATGCAGAAGGACGGCCTGATCCTTTATAAAACAGATCAGACACAGATAGGCCATAACACGTTTACGGATCCCCTTTATCAAGATTTTCCCGAGGTGATCGCGCTCGGGAAACGGATGATTAAAGAGAAAGAAGGCGAAGGGTTCTATTCTTTTACAACACCGGGCACGCGCAGGGTGGTCAAGAAACGGACGGTCTGGAGAACGGTGCATTTCTTTAATAATGACTGGATTATTGCGGCCTATCAAGAGGTTCAATAATCAAAAGCACAGGATAATAAATACGGCGGTGAACGGCTTTTGTCGTGCGAAGAATCATTGCCAATAAAAGGAGAAAATATGAAAAAGACAGTGACGGCAGCGCTCGTTGGTTTTTTGAGCGCCTGGATATTTTGTTTACCGGTTGTCGCTCAGACACAGGGGCCGGCAAATTCTATGGCTCAGGATCTTCTGATTAAAAGTGAAGTGGAAACAGCCGTGAGTATGCTTGGGGCCATCCATACCCGGCAGCAAAGCGGAGAAATGACCATGGAAAAAGCCAAAAAGCTCGGTGCCGACCTGCTCCGGGAGTTGCGATACGGATCTGACGGATATTTCTGGGCCGATACGACGGACGGCGTTAATGTGGTTCTGTATGGCCGCAGGGATGTGGAGGGAAGAAACCGTCTGAATGATAAGGACTCCAAGGGCAATTACTACGTTAAAGATTTTATGGCCAAAGCAAAAACCGGCGGCGGATATGTCGAATACTGGTTTACAAAGAAGGGACATACCAAAGAACAGGCCAAGAGATCCTATGTTCTGCCGTTTAAACCATTCGGATGGGTTGTCGGCACCGGGTATTATCGTTAAAATTCCGAAGGCGGCAACGGCTTTAAGCGTGCGCGACGTAAACGAGGATGATTCTTCCCGCTTGTGAAAACACTGATTCTGACAAGGCGTGAGATAGAAAAAATACTGACTGCCGGAGTAGCCAATGAAACGGTCGAAAAGGCTTTCCGGGCATACAGCTTGGGGTTCACGCAGATGCCGTCCAAGAGCTATTTTTATTTTCCGAAGGGCGATTTACGATCGATGCCGGCATATATTTCCGGTGAAGGTTTTGATGCGGCCGGTATCAAATGCGTGAATGTTCATCCGTAAAACCCGACCGGTTTCCTGCCAAATGATACCGGGACCGGTTTCCCGCTGGCTGTCATGGACGGCACCTATCTTACTTGTATTCGAACCGGAGCGGCCGGAGCCGTTGCGGCAAAATATCTGAGCCGGGAAGATTCGCAGGTTGCAGGCTTCGTCGGCTGCGACGCTCAGGCGCGGGCTCAGTTGTTCTGCCTGCTGGAAGTTCGCCATATTCGAAAGATCAAAATATGGCAATTCCCCAAGGATGCGGACGCTCCGGGTAAACAGAAAATCAATCCGGAGATATTAAAGCAGTCCACTGTGGTGGTTGATGACTGGATACAGGCCTCCCACAGCGGCGAGATGAATGTTCCGTTAAGCCGGAAACAGATAACGAAAAGAGAGGTGCACGCACAGATGGGAGATATCGTGACGGGAAAGAAGCGGGGCAGAATATCGGCAAAAGAAATAACGCTCTTCGATGCGACCGGATTGGCCATTCAGGATATTTCCTGCGCGGATATCGTTTTTCAGTCTCTCAAAAGCAGACGTGGGATTAAAAGCATCAGGCTTTTTTAGCAGCAATAATATTCCAGCGGCTGAAACTCCAAAATTCCGAATGAGATTTGAAACTCCACGATCAGTATATTGACGATTGACCTCAAATCATGATTGTGTAATTTAAAATTACTTTTCTGAAAGGGCTAGGGATGGCAAAGGCACTTTTGATTGTATTTTTGATTTTGTTTCTCGGCCGGATCGTCTGGCGGTTTATCTTGCAGCGGCTCAACATCAGGCATTTGCGCGATCACGGAAAAATTATTCCGGCGGTTTTTCGGGGCGTGATCGATGAAGCGACGCTGTCCAGGATGGTGGATTACACTTACGATAATTCACGGCTGGGAACCAAAGAGGATTTAACGGACGATATTCTGGAACTGGCCGTATTGTTTCTTCTGCTGCCGGTGCTGGTCGAGGAAATTGCCGGTTTGCAACTGCACCTGATCTGGCAGACGCTGATTTTCTTCGGGGCGCTGGCCTCGATCGGCGGCGTTGTCGGCATTCCGTTTGATATTTATCACACGTTTATTCTGGAGAAAAAGTACGGTTTTTCCACGATCACCTGGAAGCTGTGGCTGACCGATCTGATGAAGTCCCTGATGATTGCCACTATCCTGATGAGTGTTTTGCTTTCCGTTTTCATGGCGTTTATTCTTTATCTGCCGAAGAGCTGGTGGTTCTGGGCGTGGATTTTTTTCACGGCATTCGAAATTTTATTGATGTGGCTTTTTCCCGTGGTCATTGCGCCGCTCTTTAATAAGTACGAGCCGATTCAGGACGAGGAACTGAAAGAAAAAATCACGGCGCTGCTGGCCAATGTCGGACTGAAGGCCAAGGGAATTTTTCAGGTTGATGAAGGCAAACGCTCCAGACACACCAATGCCTATTTTACCGGCATCGGCAAAACCAAGCGCATTGTTCTTTTTGATACGTTGCTGGCGTCGCATTCACACGAGGAAATCCTGTCGGTGCTGGCGCATGAAATCGGTCACTGGAAGAAGAAACATATCCTCAAACAGTTGATTTTTATGATTGCCGCTTCCTTGGTCGGATTTTATCTGGTTTATCTGCTGATAAACTGGCGTCCGCTCTATGGCGCGTTCGGCTTGCAGCAGACTCCTGTTTACGCCGGTTTGCTGCTGGTCTCGCTTTATTTCAGTTGCATCGGATTTTTCTTCAGTCCTTTGGGCGCTTTCATCTCGCGCCGCTATGAGCGTGAAGCTGACAAGATGGCGCATGAACTGATCGGAATATCCGAGCCGATGATTAATGCCCTCAAAAGACTGGCCAAAGACAACCTTTCCAATCTGCATCCTCATCCCTGGTATGTCTGGTTTTATTATTCCCATCCGCCGTTGCTGGAGAGAATTGAATATTTAAAATCAATTGATAGCGAAACCGGCAATACGTAAGCCGATAGGCGTCATGATTTCATAGTCAGGCAAGCTTCATGGATGGCGAGCATCGCGGCCAATGGATCGGGTGCATCGCTTACGGCGCGAATGACCGCCGCATTATGCGGATGCGCCTGCAGTAGCCTGATCCGCTCCAGGTCCAGGCCGCCGATGGCTACGACAGGATGGCGGCTGACGGACAGCGCGGCTTTCAAAGCCGCGGGCCCTGTCACCGGATCGGGTTGGGCCTTGGAATTGGTGGCAAACAGCGGACCGAAACCGATGTAATCCACGGGCGCGGCATTGGCGGCGGCGACCTGCTCCAGGTTGTGCGTGGAAAGGCCCAACAGCATGATCGGACCGATAAGCTGCCGCGCTTCTGCTGCCGGAAGGTCATCCTGTCCCAGATGCACGCCATCGGCTTGCGAGATCAACGCGATGTCCGGCCGGTCATTGACGATGAAGAGCGTACCACTGTTTTTGGTGATCCGCCGCAAGGCATGCGCCAGAGCAAGATGTTCACACTCATCGTGGCCCTTATAACGCAATTGCACGGCGGGAAGGCCGGCTTCCACAGCCCACCGGCAAAGCGTTTCATACCCGTCGCGCGGATCGGTCAACACCAGATAAAGCCCGCGTTGCAGGATGGCACGAGGAATCTGTCCTTCCTTTGTCATCATAAACGCTCCAGGATCATTTCAGCTGCCTTGCGTCCCGAGAGCAGCATGCCGCCGAAGACCGGGCCCATGCGATAGCCGCCATAGACCGCGTTGGCCGCCATACCGCTGACATAAAGCCCCGGATAGACCTCGCGGGTATTATCCACCGTCTGCAACTCGCCCTGTCCGGCTTCCATGGATTTCTCGCCCACAATGCCGCCGGTGCTCGTATTCAGTCTGACGCCCATTTTCCGGACGAGCACTTCAGTGACATTGGCGGGATGGCCCGTGCCGTCGATGACGTATTGGGCATGAAGGGTTAGCGGGTCCACATGCCATTTCAGCGTATCAACCGCCCCCCAATTGATGACCAGTCCGGACACGCGATCGTTCCTGATCACCACATCCTCCATGGCAATAAGATTGAAAATCTGCAGTCCGGCGCGAACGGCCTTGTGGATAAGTGTCACCGTGACATCCACGGCATCGAGAACATAATATCCCGGAGCGTATTCCGACCCTGTCAGGTCGAACTCATCAAGCAGTTGCCGGCCGGCTTCCTGCACGACAATGGCATTGAACATCATGCCGCCTCCCCAGACGCCTCCCCCTATCGAAAGCTTGCGTTCGAAGAGCGCCACCTTACGCCCTGCTTTGGCCAGATAGTATCCGGCCACCAAACCCGAGGGTCCGCCGCCGACGATGGCGACATCAAGTTCCAGACAGTTAACAAGCTTTTTAAAATAAGAATCCAGAATCGCCCGACTGATGATGACTTCGTTTAACATAGATGCCTCCCCAAGATTTTATAGGGTGGCTGACCGGTATGGATGCTCAAAAAAAATCCGTTTCCTCATGAGGGGAAACGGATGAATACGCCTTTTTCTCTCCCTACGCCGGCATTATCCGGATCAGGTTCAAAGGGTATAATCTCAGACCGTATATCGGCCACCCCTGTTCTTTATCTATAGATCATGCGCGTTTCTGTCAAGCGGAAGATGTGATAATTGATGAAGGCATCCTTTCGCCTTGAAGGAGCGAAGCAAACTCATTGGGTAAATTAATGATAACGGTCTTTGCGTTGTCGCAATTTTCTTGACAGGGCCGACGGCATTTCTTATTCTCTTTTGCAGAATCACTATCTTCAGACAATGATTATTGAGTGTAAATTTTCGAACGGATAAAATCCATGCTGATACGTCTGGTTAAAGATTGGTCGCAGCCTGACTTGATGCGTCAAACGCCGCAGGGAGATGGCAAATGGCGAGATATTCAATTTACATTTGAGCCGGTCAAACACTGCGACTATCTGATTATGCTCAACAACAAACGGGATATCTCCGTGTCAGTTCATTGCCCGCCGGAGCATGTCTGGATCATGATGCAGGAACCGTACATCCCTTTCTCGAATGATTGGATGATCAAGGATCTGGACTGGTGCTCGAGAATCTTAACCCATCACACCGCCGGTGTGAACAGGGCCGAGGCGTCCCATCCCGCTGTTCCCTGGCACGTAGACCGGAACTACAAACAATTAATGTGGTGCCGACGGCCGGTCAAGCAACGCTTGATTTCCTGGGTTACCAGCCGATTAACGGTTACGCCGATGCATTGTAAACGCATGGCCTTTTATCACTATTTGCAATCCTGTAAATTCCCGGTGGATGTTTATGGGAGAGGCATCCGCCATATCCATGATAAGTGGGACGGTCTGGCTTCTTATTATTATTCGCTGGCCATTGAAAATGACCGAGGCAATGATTACTGGACGGAAAAACTTGCGGATTGTTTTCTGAGCTGGACGGTGCCTGTTTATGACGGTTGCCTTAACCTGGAAAAATATTTTCCGCCCGAGTCCTTTATCCGCATCGATATCGATGATCCCGATGCCAGCTTGAAAATCATCGCTGAAACATCAGACCCTGACGATTGGCGTCGTCGTCTGCCCGCATTGCAGAAGGCGCGTGAACTTGTTTTAAACCGATGGCAATTTTTCCCGCACCTCTATGAAAAAATCAAAAATGATGTCTGTCCGGCTGGTCCGGCATCGAGAATTTCCATTCCGGATAACCGGGCCATGCGCCTAACGGATGAATTTCGTTTTATGATGAATGAATTGAAGCAAAAGGGACCGATTGCTTTAGGCAGACAGCTCCATAACAAAATCGACTATTTTCGCTGGCGCAATCTTTGAAAGAAAAAGAAAGGGTTATGGTATATAAAATCAAAAAACCTCACCGATTTACAGAATCAATCGGTGAGGTTTCCGAATAAATCTTGCTAACACTTTACCGCTTAAGGGTTTTTTTATTTCTTAAATGCGTCGCAAGGATCAAATTCCAGAAGAGGCGTCATTACGCCCAGCAGTTTCTTGCCGATAGTGGAATTCATGAGCGGCTTTAAAAGCGGATCTAATGACTTAAAAATTGCATTTGTGTCAATTCCCGCTTTATTGGCCATGGTTAGCATAAAGCTTCCCATATCTACAAGAGAAGCCTGACCTACAACATTTTCCATCTCATTGTCGGTCATTGCTGTCATTTCTGCTTTTACGCTTAACGGAATAATGGTTACGCACAAAACAAGCATCAAGATGATAATTTTTTTATTCATTGTCCCCCCCCCTTTTTTTTTACTGAGATTTTTCCTGTCACAATAAATGACGACTTTTCCGCTCTTTTAGATCATTAACCTGTCATTAGTCAAGATTAATATTATCTTTAATCGTACGCCAATAGTTGAGGAATTAATTAATCCGCTCATCACCGGCGATTTCCCGTCCTGTGTCGATATCTTTGTAATAATATCAAATATATAGACATTATTTCGCTTGCATCGGCATCTTTTGTCATGTGTTTTCGGATACAGGTTTCCAGTATGGCAGGGTCATTTCCGACAGGAAAGACAAAAAAATAAAAAAGGGTTGTCGCACTTAAGTGCGACAACCCTTCTCGGTTATGAAATGAAAATTATTTCTTCCCGTAGCCGATGGTCTTCGCTGCTTGGGCGATGACGTCCAGCACGGAAGGATCGTCGATCGTGGAAGGCACCACATAATCCTTGCCGTCAACGATCTTGCGCATGGTGCTGCGCAGGGTTTTCCCGGAGCGGGTTTTCGGGAGAGCCTTGACGACCGCGGCTTCCTTGAAACAGGCCAGGGCCCCGAGTTCGGAACGGACCATCTGGACAAGTTCCTTGATAATGTCTTCCGGCTTGCGGTCTACGCCGGCTTTGAGGACGACAAATCCCACCGGAACCTGACCTTTAAGCTGATCTTCCGCACCGAAGACAGCGCATTCCGCGACGTCCTTATGTTTGGAGACGATTTCCTCCATGGCGCCGGTGGACAACCGATGCCCCGCGACGTTGATAACATCGTCAATGCGTCCCATGATGAAGATGTAGCCGTCTTCATCGAAGCGCCCGCCGTCGCCGGTGACGTAATAACCCGGCCGTTCCGTCACATATTCCAGATAGCGTTTATCGTCCTGCCACAGTGTGGGCAGGCATCCCGGAGGCAGAGGAAGTTTGATAACCACGGAGCCCTCTTCGCCGTTGGGCAACTGATTGCCGTCGGCATCGAGGATCTGCACGTTGTAGCCGGGCACCGGTTTTGTCGGCGAGCCCGCCTTGATGGGAAACTTTTCAATGCCCATGCAGTTGGCGGCGATGGGCCAGCCGGTTTCCGTCTGCCACCAGTGATCCACGACGGGAATCTTCAGCATGTCGCTGGCCCAGTGATAGGTGTCGGGATCGAGGCGTTCGCCGGCAAGAAATAAATATCGGAGACACGTGATGTCGTATTTTTTCAGATAATCGCCTGCGGGGTCTTCCTTCTTAATGGCACGGAAAGCCGTGGGCGCCGTGAACAAAACGGAGACGCCGTGCTGGGAGATCACACGCCAGAAAGCGCCCGGATCCGGCGTGCCGACCGGTTTGCCTTCGTAAACAATCGTGGTGCAGCCATAAAGAAGCGGGGAATAGACAATATAGGAATGACCGACAACCCAGCCGACATCGGAGGCCGCCCAGAAAACTTCGCCCGGCTTGACGTCATAAATGTTTTTCATCGACCACTTCAGGGCCACAGCATGGCCGCCGTTGTCCCGCATGACGCCTTTGGGTTTGCCGGTTGTTCCGGAGGTGTAAAGAATATAAAGAGGATCGGTCGCGGCAACGGATACGCAGCCGACGGCTTTGGCATTTTTTACAAGATCGTTCCAGTCCAGATCACGCGATGCGTCCATCTCCGCCCTGACCTGCGGGCGCTGATAGATAACGCATTTTTGGGGTTTGTGAGCAGCCAGTTTGATGGCTTCATCCAGAAGCGGTTTGTAGGGAATTGTTTTTTTGCCTTCAATGCCGCAGGAAGCGGAAATCATCACTTTGGGTTTGGCGTCGTCGATGCGGATAGCCAGTTCGTTGGGAGCGAATCCGCCGAAGACGACGGAATGAACTGCTCCGATGCGCGCGCAGGACAGCATGGCCACGACGGCTTCCGGTATCATGGGCATGTAGATGATCACGGTATCGCCTTTTTTGACACCCAGTGAACTGAGGGCGCCGGCAAATGTTGAAACTCTGTCCAGCAATTCCTGATAGGTGATTTTCTGGACGGTATTGGTTACGGGGCTGTCGTAAATAATTGCCGCCTGTTCGCCCCGTCCTGATTTCACCTGGTGGTCAAGCGCGTTGTAACAGGTGTTTAATTCCCCGCCGGTAAACCAGCGGTAGAACGGCTTGTTGCTGTCGTCGAGAACCTTGTCCCATTTCTTGTTCCAGATGACATCCTGTGCCGCCTGGCCCCAGAATACATCCGGCTGGTTAATGGATTGAGAAAAAACTTCCGCATACTTTAATAGATCAGCCATAATAATTCCTCTTTAAGTTGATAGATTTGTTATGGGCATAGCAGATTGAAATCGGATTTGTCAAAGGAAAGATAAAATAAAAGAGCACGGTTCTTCATGGTGAAAGAACCGTGCTCCCGATAATTAAATAACCTAATTGGTTATCTGATTTCAGAAAGCTATTTCATCTGCTTAAAGGAGCCGTCCACGATTTCGGGCTCGGGTTTGAAAATCTTCAGGCCGAAACGCGCGTGCAATTTATTCAGCGTATCCGCCAGCTGGGCGGGTTCCATACCGGCGCCAAAAGCGAACGGACCGGCGAAGGCTCTCATGCAGTGGACCATGCCCAGGTCGATATCCGCCGCGGATGCCGCGATCTTTTCTTTGTAAACCCGCACGGCTTCGTTGATCTGAATGGCCAGAAAATCCAGGGGACCGAAATCCTGCGATTCTACGGACATATCGATCTTGGCCTTGCCGCCTTCCCAGGTGTAAATGCCCTGGCCGCTCTTCATGCCGAGTTTCTTGCTGTCGAGCAGGTTCTGAAGGACTTTACCGGGCTTGAATTCAGGAGAAAGCGTCTCGGAATAATACTTGAGAGTGTGATAGAAAACGTCAATGCCGACGTAATCGGCAAGCTCGAAGGGGCCCATGGGCATACCGGCCTTGGCCTTCATAAGAGCATCGATCGTGTCGACCTTGATTTTGCCTTCATCCAGAATGGCGCTGATCAGGGCCTGGTTGGGTGCGCCGATACGGTTGACGATAAAGCCCGGGGAATCCTTGAGCACCTTGATGGGAACTTTGCCGATCTTCTTGGTCAATTCGCACAGCAGATCCACATTGGCGTCGGTGGTTTGCTTGGCGTAAATCACTTCCACGCCTTTCATAACCGGTGCGGGGTTGAAGAAGTGCATACCAAGAATTCTCTCCGGGTTTTTCCCGGCGGTGGCGATTTCGCTGATGCTCATGGTTGATGTGTTGGACGCGATCAGTGCGTCAGCCGGAGCCGCGGCCGATAGTTCGGCACATACCGTTTTCTTCAGCGACATGATTTCCGGAACGGCCTCGATAATCACCTGAACATCCTTGACTGCTTCGGTATTGCTCAAAGACGTGGACAAGTTGCCCAGGACTTCAGCCTTTTTTTCGGCAGTCATTTTGCCCTTGCTGACGAGAGTATCCAGACTCTTGGTAACAGTGGCCATGCCTTTGTCAATAAACTCCTGTTTGATATCCACCATGACAGCCTTGATTCCGGCCTGTGCGCATACCTGGGCGATGCCGTTTCCCATGGCTCCCGAACCGATTACCGCAACTTTCTTGATATCATCCAATTTCATAGTTGTTCTCCTTCTTATTGTTTTTGATTTGATAAGAATTTAAGCAGCAATTCTTTTTCGTGTGAGCGGAGTATAGGAAATACAACGCTAACCTGTCAAGGAAAAAAGGATTAATATTTAATTTAATTTAATGTTTTTGCCGGGGCCGACGAACACGGTAAAAAACGAGATTGTTGATTAATATTATAAGAAAAATAAGAGCTTCAAGATTGGTGAAAATCGTCAGCGGTTGAGTCTCGAAACCTCGTGGGCACCTCATGTGATTTTACGCAATTTCTATTTAATTTCCTCGACCTGGATTTTATTCAGGAAGCGTTTACGCTTTTGATCTTTGGCTTAACCGTATTAAATCCGGCGGTGATCCCCAGGCCATTTCCATACTGAAATGAGCGGGTATGGACGTATCTCTGGAAGGGCAATCAATTTTCAGGGAGCAAATACCTGCAAATCATGTCTTCGATTTCTTTGAGGAGCCTTTTTTCGTCAACACCGGTACTGGCAAATTTAATCTGGTGAATCATATCTTCCATGAATTTGAGCAATAATACCGCGGCCGCTTCAAAATCGGATATGCGGATATAGCTTTTGTATGTCTGCATATAGAAAACCAGCAGGTCGATGACTTTTTTTTCTTCTTTGCGGCGTATTTTTTCTATTTCCTTGTCCAGCAGTATCATAGCCAGTATTTCTCTGAGAAGTTTAACGTTCACTCTGTACTCTGAAATAATCTGGTTGATGATGAGGTGCGCAAGCCTTTTCCCTTCTTTATAATTATCCGCCTGATTTTTATGAATTTTAAGTTCCAAATTAAGCAGCACTTTATCAAAGATGTTTTTGAAGATTCGTTTGATTATTTCAATAAAGACCTCTTTTTTGTTGTTGAAATAACTGTAGAAGGTGCCTGTCGCGACATCGGCTTTGGCGGCAATCTCCAGCGCGTTCGTTCCCTGGTAGCCCTTTTCAGCAAACAACACCGTTGCGGCGCTGATAATTTTTTCTTTGGACTCAATCCCCCTCTGTTGTTTCGGAATACGGGCTTTATTTTTTGAAACAGCCATATCGTCCCTCGCGTTTTAACGATTGCCCGGAGTTCTGCGAATTTCCGAAGCGTTGTTTGTATATATGATTCATGGGCTGAATTTCAATGATTTTTTATCCATGAAAATAATATGAAATATAGTTCATATTATTGTTGACATTATACAATATACCGGATATAATATGAAATATTATTCATATTATAATTCGTAAAATAAAACATACTGAATATACGCAGGACCGTCAATGACTATCGCTTCGTGCTCTGATAAGCTGTCGGGCTTTATTCGGAGCGCGATCAAAGAGCAAACAGTCACGGGTCCCGGATTTTGATAAGTCTGTATTTATGCAGTCAGCCATCTTACTATAAAAAAGGGGGGGATCAATGGATAAAGAACCTGTTTCAGGAATCTGTGCCGTCGATGTTATGCATTATCAGGATCTGGCTCGTCAGTATGCCAAAAAATCGTTGCTTCCGATTTTTCAGGGCGAGTACTCCGACGGGAATTTGTCACTGCTGCCGGAAAAATTAAATACCGCTTTTGACATTGGCATTGCCGCCACGCCTGACGAGTCGCTTGCCGGCTGTCAGTATGGCATCTGGGGCGGAGCGCTGGACGAGACGGGGATAATGCCCTCCGCGCTTCTTTTGTCTGTTATAGCGGAAACCTGCGGCGGAGTAGCCATGTGCCTGCACGCGCAGGGCGTGGCTTCCAATCTGCTCCTCGGGGCAAAAAGAAAACTGCCATTTGTACCGGTCAGAGTCGCCCTTTGCCTTCAAGAAGGGTTTTATCCGCCGTTTATTGGAACGGTCATTTCTCCCGATCAAGACGCTCCCGCAAAAATCACAACGACCGCTGTGCAGACAAATAAGCATTACATCATGAACGGCTCCAAATCTTTTGTTTATTCGATGAATGATGTTGACGCTTACATCGTGTTTGCTCTTGTTAACGGAACGTGGGGCTGTTTTATCGTGAATGCATATGAAAATGGCGTGGAGATGATGGATGTGGGTGTGCGCACCGGCCTCCGGGCGTGCCGTGTTGAGCATGTGAAATTTAACAATCTGAAAATCCCGCTGGAGGCTCGCATCGATGACGGCGATGCGCGGGAACTGGTCATTCGCGCGTTGAACCTCAACTGGACGGGCATGGCTGCCATCGCTGCAGGAATAGCCAAAGGCGCTTCTGCCGCAGCGCGCAGATATGCCGCCGAGCGTTACCAGGGGGGAAAACAAATTGAGGAGCATCCGGCGGTCAAGATGCTTATTGCCGGCGCGGAAGCATCCGTCGCCTCGGCAGAGGCCGCCCTTTTTGCTTTGCAGGACGGCAATTTGGGATCGTTGAAACATCTGAAAAAAACAGCCGCTGCGAAATTGTCGGTCATGGAGCTATGTTCGCGCGCGGTGACTGATTGCCTCCAGATCTTTGGGGGCTACGGTTACATGGAAGATTACGGCATGGAAAAGCGTTTGCGGGATGTAACCGTCTTGAAATCGGCATCGGGTTCTCCCACGTATCTGAAACAATTCATTTTCGACATCGAAAAGGAGGGCGTGCTATGAAACAATCTCTTGAAGGACGCATTGAACAGCTCAAACTGAAAAATGCAACGGAAACGATGAATATCTTCGGCCGCCTGCTTGTGGATAATCGTGAGATGAGCCTCTGGGAACATGATACGAAAACGCTATCCTGGGGGGTGCGCCGATGGCGGCGCAAGGCTCTGAAATTCGCCCGCGAATATATTCGGCCGCTGGCGCCTCAAGCCGATCTTCATCCTCACGATTACGATCCTCAACCGATACTGGCTGCTGCGGCGCGCCATGGATTTCAAACTCTCCTGCTTGTCCCGCCCCTGGGTACGGCAAGTATTCTTCCATATTGCAGGGGAACGGCGTTTCAGGTGGCCGTTGTGGGCGAGGAATTTGCGACTGAATGCGGAGGATTGGCCCTCTTGCTTCTGGCGCACAATCTGGGAATTGTTCCGCTTCTGCTTTCCGGAAGTCTGAGAAACATCATCGGACAACTGGTTCCTTTCTACTTGAAATCCTATATCCTGGGCAGGCCCGCGTGTATGGCTTTTGCCATCACCGAACCGGGCGCCGGGTCCGATGTCGAGGAAACCGAAGGCGGGGCAAAAGCGAAACTCGTTACCACGGCGAAATACGATCCGAAGAAAAAAGGTTACGTTCTCAACGGACGGAAGTGTTTTATTTCGGATGGAGCCAAAGCGGACAAGGTGACTGTGTATGCGAAGCTTGAGGACGAAGGCATCGAATCGTGGACATGCTTTCTGGTGGAAAAGGGCATGCCCGGATTCTCCGTGGGACGAAGTGAACGCAAAATGGGGCAGAGGGCGTCGGATGCCTCGGAGCTTATTTTTGATAATGTATTTGTGCCGAAGAAGAATGTTGTCGGCAAGCTGCGTTCCGGCTGGGCCAACAACCGCAACGTGCTGAATTATTCGCGTCCCGTTGTCGGTGCGATGGCGCTGGGACACGGCCGCGGCGCGTTCGAACGGTGCCTGGAATTCTGCCGTAAAACCAATCTGGGCCCCAAGCGCCTGATCGAATATCAGGATGTGCAGTTGGAATTGGCGGATATGGCCATCAGCCTCTGGGCTGCGCGTTCCATGATCTGGCATAGCTGCAAGCAGTTCAGATGCTATCAGTCGGGATCGGCATCCGCCAAGGTATTTGCTTCCGACACGGCATTCAAGGTCTGCAATCAGGCAATGGAACTGATGGGCGATCACGGTTATCTGCACTCCCACGGTGTGGAGAGGGCGTGGCGCGACTCCCGTCTGACGCAGATATACGAAGGCACGAATCAGATCAATCGGCTGGCGCTGTTTGAGCATCACCTGAGCACGGATTTCAATCCGGCGCTGGATTAGCGGCATTTCTTATGATGAAAAGTATTTTTATTACGGGGACATCAGCCGGCATCGGCAAAGCAACGGCTCTTCTTTTTGCCGGTAAAGGATGGTTTGTCGGAATTGCCGACGTGAACGCAACCGGTCTGGAAGAGTTGAAGAAAAGTTCCGGCGGCAAAATAGGTTTCTCTGCAATTGCTGATGTAACGGATGCGGAAAAGATTTCTTCCGTATTGAAGGAATTTTATGCCGCCGCGGGTGGGAGAATGGATGTGTTGTTCAATAACGCGGGCATTCTCCGAACCGGTCCTTTTGAAGATATATCGCTTGCAAATCATCACACGATTCTCGACATCAACGCGGGAGGGATGATGAATTGCACCTATCATGCTTTCCCCTACCTTAAAAACACCAAAGGATCGCGCGTAATCAATATGGCGTCTGTCGCGTCAATTATAGGAAGCCCGACGGAGGTAACCTACTCCGCGTCGAAATTCTGGGTGAGAGGCTTTACGGAGGCGTTGCACGTCGAATGGAAACGATATGGGATCCATGTCTGTGACATCATGCCGTGCTTTGTGAACACGCCGATGGTCGAACAAAATCGAGGTAAATTTGTTGACAGCGTCGGTGTTTATATAACAGCAGAAGATGTGGCCGCTGTTATCTGGAAAGCCGCGACTTGCAAGCGTCTCCACTGGGTCATTGATAGACCTCATAACAGACTTTATTACCGGTTGAGGAGTTTTGTTCCCTATTCGGTGGAGAAATTTGTACTGAGAAAGATGGCCGGGTTATGAATCATTCAGCGTCTATCAAGCGATTTCACGGCAAAGATTTGCAGAATTTCAGGTATGAAGATCTGATGACGCTCAACCGGAAGCAACTCATGGCGTTGTTCTTTGAGCTTGATGCACCATCCATGTCCGAAATGAGAGGCGAGTACCGCGCAGCGCTCTTGGACAGCGGGTACATTATCAATATGTTTCTTGCCAAAATGTACCTTCATTTTACCTGGGGAGACTGGCAGCACAAGGCCTTTGAACCACTGGATGAAAATCACGGTCATGGCTACAACACTTTTGTTACGACGCCATCAACACTTTACGAAAATTATTTTGTGGCGGTCTTCATGAAGATTGTGAGCATCATCCGTTCTTTTTGTCGTCTGCATAATCCCCAAAGACTGGCGAGAATCATGCTCAATAAGACATCCATTGGCTCTTCGGTCTTCGACCATCGGCCTGTGTTCCAGCTCAGTTATCGGGATTACAATACCTTCTTCACCAGTACGATGACCGATGAAGTCCGAAAGGTCAACGACAACCTTTTCCTGGGCATCGGAAGATTAACAATCACTTTCGGCAAATACAATCCGATGCCTTTTGTGATGATCGGTCCGCCTGATCCGTGGGCCGGGCCGGATATTGAATATAAAGATAGATGAAGAGAAAAATAGAAAATAATAACGATATGGTTATCAGGAGGAATTAGATGAGAGACGTTTACATTATTGGCGTCGGCATGACGCCGTTCGGCAAACACATGGATAAAAATATGAAAACCCTGGCTGCCGAAGCGGTCAACGCTTCTTTACAGCACGCGGGTCTCACGAAAGATGCCATTCAGACCGCCGTTGTGGGCAATGCCTATCAGGGCATCGTGACCGGTCAAGAATCCATTCGCGGGCAGGTGGTGCTCAGAGCCATGGGCATCGGCGACATTCCCGTCACCAATGTCGAGAACGCCTGCTGTTCGTCCGCGACGGCATTGCAGGTAGCCTGGATGGATGTGGCTCTCGGACTGCATGATGTCGGTCTCGTTCTGGGCATGGAAAAAATGTACATGGACGATCGCGAGAAAAGGCTCAAGCTCTATTCGTCGTCGGCCGACGTTGAAGTCGTCGAGATGTTCGTCAAGGCGATGAAAGAGGACGCCGAACGAAGAAGAAAGGAAGCGGAGAAGAACGCAGCGCCTGGAGGCGAGAAAAAAAAGGAAAAGGTTGAAGGAAGCGCCTTCATGGAAATTTATGCAACGGGCGCCCGTTTGCACATGGAACACTATGGTCTGACCCAGCGCCAGTTGGCGGTCATCAGCGCCAAGAATCACGCCCACAGCGTGCATAATCCCTACGCGCAATATCGCACCAGCTTCACGGTTGACGAGGTCCTGGCCGCGCCCACGGTTGCTTATCCGCTGACCCGTCCCATGTGCTCGCCGGTGGGCGACGGCGCGGCGGCTTTGATTATTTGCTCCAGGGATTATGTAAAGAAAATCGGCGCTCAAAAACCGGTAAAGATTTTGGCCACGGTACTGGGCGGCGGCGTGGACAGAGACTTCTTTGCGCCGGATATCGGCGAGCGCCTCTCAAAAGTGGCTTATGAAAAGGCGGGTGTCGGGCCGGAAGATGTTGATGTGGCGGAAGTGCATGACGCGACGGCTTTTGGCGAGCTTCGCGCTTCCGAGGACATGGGTTTCTGTAAACTGGGCGAAGGCGGCATTTTCGCCGAACAGGGACACACAACCATTGGCGGGAAAATTCCCATCAATCCTTCCGGCGGTCTGGAGTCGAAAGGACATCCGGTGGGAGCGACGGGCGCGGGTCAGATTGCCGAGCTGGTGTGGCAACTGCGCGGCGAAGCCGGAAAACGCCAGGTCGAGGGGGCGCGCATCGCGCTCGCGGAAAACGGCGGCGGAAACATCGGCGTGGAAGAAGCGGCTATGATGATTACAATTCTTCAGGCTGATTTTTAATGAGACCCAAATTTTAATGAGACTCCAATATGACAAGCGAAGCGCAGTCAGATTGTTAAGTCGAATTATCCCACATGCGAAGCCATGTGGGACTATTGCAGAAACGAATACCCTAAATACCCTAAAGGGCACCATGGGGGCACTATAGGTGCACTGAAATTTGATGGTCGTCATGAGGCTTAAACTTCAAAAGCATAGCGCATTGAAGTTTATTAGACGAATTATCCAATCCCAAATTATCGGGATTGGGAATTATCCCCGCGGCGAATAACCTAAAGGTCACTATAGGCCGCGCGGGATCAATGCGGGTATAATACTCCGCCCCTTGGGGTGGAATTAGGGCCCAGAGCTTGCCTTGGGGTTCATACCCATGATTTTCCGGAGAAAAATTTACATAGATATTGATTAAAGGAGTTAGAGATGTCCAATGAGTTAAAAGATTTTCCTTTATTTAAGTCGTTGTGGCTGAAGGTCAAAGATCCGGACAAGGCCGCTCTGATTTTTGTCAATGACGACGGAAGCGATGAGAAGATTACCTATGCCGGGATTTTTGAAAATACCAACAGAATTTCCCGCGCTTTGATCAAGGCCGGAGTGGGCGAAGGGGATACCTTTGCCGTGCTGATGAGAAATCATCCGGAATTTCTCTATGGCCTTGCGGCGGCGCTTTCCCTGGGGGCGATCGTGGTACCTATCGATCCCCGTTCCAAGGGGGCAAAACTTTCTTTCCAGATTAACAACACCAAATCCAAAGGAATTATTGTTTCTGACGAATTCATCGGCAGTATCAAAGAGATTGAAAAAAACATCAAAGGTGTCCCGGTGATCGGTGTAACTTACAAAACGCATCATAAGATTCCATTTGATGCTTCGTATCCTTCGCTCAATGAGATCCTGGAAAAGGAAAGCGGCTCTCTTCCCGATAAGATTCTGCCTATGAAATTGAGCCGTCCCCTTCAGGTCATTCATACGTCGGGCACGACCGGTGATCCCAAAGGCGTAATACTGCGGGGAGGGCGTCTGCGCGATTCCGCCATCCTGGGGAAACTGATTTATAAATACAAGAGCGACGACATTTTATACAACGGCCTTTCCATGACGCACGGCAATTGCCAGTCCGTTACGTTATTCCCGGCTCTTTCCAAAGGCATTCCCGCCGTCATCGGTGAGAAATTCACCAAGAGCAGAATCTGGGACATCTGCCGCAAGTACGGCTGCACGTCTTTTTCATCGCTGGGCGGAATGATGTCGGGCATATACAATGAACCGCCCAAACCCAATGACGCGGATAATCCGGTGCGCGTGGTGGTGAGCGCCGGCACACCGGCAGCCATCTGGGCGGATTTTGAAAAGCGCTTCAATGTGAAAATTCACGAATGGTACGCAGCGGTCGAAGGAGGACTGGCGCACAATCCTCCGGGCAAGGGCCCCATCGGCTCCTTCGGCAAGCCCAACTTTTTTATGTACCGGATGAAAATCGTCGATGAGAACGATAAGGAAGTCGGCCCGTTTGTCAAGGGAGAGCTCATCAGCAAAATGACGTTCCGTCCGACGAAAGTGGATTACTTCGGGAAGAAAAAAGAATCCGACGAAAAAACAAAAGGCGGCTGGCTGCGCAGCGGCGACATCTGTCACAAAGACGATAAAGGATTTCTTTTCTTCGATTTTCGCAAGGGAGGCGGATTGCGCCGCCAGGGCGATTTCATTCAGCCCGACTATGTCGAAAAAATAATCGGCGAACATGATAGTGTTTCCGAAGTGTGTGTTTACGGGATTCCGGCCTCTTCGGGCGCGCCGGGAGAAAGCGATCTGGTGGCCGCTGTGGCGCCGCTTTCCGGTAAAAAAATTGATGTGGATTCATTGATCGGTCTTTGCCTGAAAAAGCTCGAACGCAATTCGGTTCCGTCGTATTTGCAGATTGTCGATGAAATTCCCAAAACAATTACGGAAAAGGCGCTGGATCGTGTTCTCAAAGAACAGTTTCACCCTGACGCGCCCAATGTGGTGAATGTTCAAAAACAAATATCCTCCAAATCATCGTAGCGCGTCAGTCCTGTATGCGAAAACTTTTCAGCGTCTGCTGAAGAAAATATAAAACGGGGGGGGGAACACTAAATGTCTTCAACATGGGGCAAAGATTCGAACGTAAAAATCGAAACGCAAAAAAAGAATTACCGTCCGAGCAAGTATAAATATTTAAACGATCCGCCGGTAGTAACGAGGCCATTTCATATTACGGTGGATCAG
>DAOPVC010000021.1:0-29725 GCA_035350895.1 Smithella sp.
ATGTTGATTTCCTTGACCATTTTCGCCTCTACAAAACTTGCCAGTGTCTTATAAACCGTCGTCAGTGAAATGGCCGGGTATTCCTTGATTATTTCACTGTAAATTTTTTCAGCGGTGGGATGCACCCTGTTCTCCTTTAAATATTTTAAAATTGCCAGACGCTGCGGCGTCACTTTCAATCCCTTGCTCAAAATATCCGTTTGTAAAGAAACCATTTTTCAACCTGCTATTAAAAAACAATCATTGTTACCTTGTAGCTATAGCAATAGATAGGCCAAGTTAATTTACGGGCTGAAATAATTTTTATGTTACTGATATTATTTAGTATTAATTAATGAAGTTCTCAGGCAGGAAAATATTATTACTTTTGAATATCGTGTTTCCACGTAATACGGTGGTTTTTATATAAACTTTTTCAGGAAAAGCCCTTTTGCAAACGAATACCGAGTTTCTGCATTCTTCCCCGCAGCGTATTGGGATGCAAGCCGAGAAGAACTGCAGCGCCTTTTGGACCATCTATTCTCCAATTGGTCTGTCCCAGAATTTTCAGGATATGAAGTTTTTCAACCTCGGCGAGACGGGTGATTAATTTTTCGTCCGATATAGCTGATCCGGAATCATCAAGTTTTTCAGCGAGTTGGAGACTCGTCCCACGCGTGATAATGACGGATCGTTCAATAACATGTTGCAATTCACGGACGTTACCCGGCCAGGGATACCTGACCAATTCCGTCATGACGTTTTTCGGTATATTTTTGATTTCCTTCTGCATCTTCCGGTTGAACTGAGCGACAAAATGCCCCGCCAGAAGCGGAATGTCGCCGCTTCGTTCCCGAAGAGGAGGCATGGTAATGGGGAACACGTTCAGGCGATAGTAGAGATCCTGGCGAAATCTTCCTTTTGCAACTTCGTCTTTAAGATTTCTGCTGGTCAGGGCCAGAATACGAACATCTACCTTAATGGTTCTCGGAGAACCGAGCCGCTCAAATTCTCCCTCCTGTATAGCTCTGAGAAGCTTTGCCTGCAAATCCAGGGGAAGTTCCGTAAATTCATCAAGCACCAGCGTTCCCTTATCGGCCAACTCGAAACGGCCGATCTGCATTTCCGTGGAACCGGTATAGGCCCCCTTCTCTCTTCCAAATAACTCGCTTTCAATCAGGTTGGGGGTAAGGGCGGCGCAGTTGACGGTAACAATCCGTTTTTTATTCCTGCTGCTGAGTTCATGGATGGCGCGGGCCAGAACGCCTTTTCCCGTTCCCGTTTCGCCGAGAATAAGCACCACGGAATCCGTCGGCGCGACCTGTTCCATTTTGGAATAAACAAGTCGCATGGGGGAAGAATTGCCGATAATCCCCTCATATTTAAATTCTTTTTTGGTATCTTCACGAAGCGGAAAATCGTCTTCATGAATCGGCTCTTCCGTGTGATGCATTTCCCGCAAAGACTGCCGGTATTTTTCCTCGATTTTTTTTCGGTAAAAGGCGCCTGTCAGAATTTCCCCGATCAAATTCAGTCTGGAAACCATTTCAGGGGAAAACTCCCTTTCCTCCTGGATCGTGGAAAAGGTCATGCCGGCGATAGCCTTGCCGGCGATATGGAATGGACTGACAATGAAAGACCTGCCTCCCAGCATCAACGAAGCATTTTTGTTTTTTCCCGAATTTTCGTAAAAATTTTCCGTTGGGCTGACAGACGAAGAACTTCCGTTCCATGTTTCCTTGGAAATCCAGGAGAAATCCTGATCGTCACCCCCGTAAATTTTCTGAAATCCCGGAGCAACATACTGGTGAATACACCGCAATTCCGTTTCGTCTTCCGATATCTCCCAGAAGGTACAGCGATCGATATCCAGACATTCAACAATCTGTTGCAGAGCATGGGCGATGTTATTCTCAATTTCTGAAGCAGATGCCCCAGCGAACTTGCTGGACAGTTCTAAGATCAGCTTATCGAGTTCCAGATACGGGTTCTTTTTTTTGTTTTTTAAATAAGCGTCCGAGTTTCTGTTATCCATATCAACAAAAGCAAATGATCCATAGGATGAGGATATCTATCACTTTCTCTTCTTTACTTCAATGAAACGTTCCGGGAGTAAAAATGAACCGTGAAACAGAAAATCACGAGTCCAGACGTTTATTCGACGGGACTGACCGAAAGGGCCAGAGGCCAGGCATAAGTTCCGGCCTGTGAGTCTTTGTCGAAAACAAAACGATAGCTGAAGGCAATAATGTTCGTGCCAATGAGTTGATGGGTGATGATTCCCCCGTTCGGCCCTAGAGCCACCTCTCTGCCAAAGCCGCTGATCAGAGCTTCTTTAAACGGCAGTCCGCGAGCTTCAAACGTTAAATGCACTCCCGCTCTTGAATTATTTCTGATTTCAACAAGGGAGCCGGCATTGATGTCCAGATAGCCCCTCTTGATGTCAGCATCGGTGACGATGATTTCAGTCGGTTGTCTGAGGAGATGCATGCTTGCCCTGGCCAGCACCGTCGCGGTCACTTGTATTTTTGTGCTCATCGCAACCGTATCCGCCCTGGCCGTCTGGGAAGCCATGGCTTCCTCGATGGGAGCGAGGGACAAAGCGGCCACGAGCGCCGCCCCTACCAGCTGTTTCTGTATTTTCAAACCATGTTCGATATGATGCGGCTTGCAATAACCCGCATCCACAAGCACTTCACCCAGTTTTTTATCGCTTCCCTTCTGACGCTCCAGTGCGTCATGAAGATGATCATGAGTGATGTACCCGGCGGAGATGAGCAGTTCTCCCAGCGCCAGACAGGAGGGTATATTGCTCTTTCCCTGCCTTGACTGAAAGCATAAAGCGACATTGATTTCGCGCTGATGGAGAAAGCCGAGGCGAACCAGAACTTCTCCCAGTTTCTCACCGGTTTTCTTCTGCTCTTCAAGAGCGGCATCCAGTTGTTCCTGGGTAATGCGACACGCAGCGAGAAGCATTTCTCCCAGCATCATGCGGGTTCCGGCAGCCGCCCGGATGGCTTCTTCGACTGAAGCAAAATCACGCTGAACCATTAAAACAGCGTCCCGCTCATGCCGATTCAAAACGCCGATTTCCACCAGCGTCTCTCCCAGAAGCTTTCCTGTCTGTCTTTGTCTGTCCAGAGCTTCATCCAGGCTTTCCGCTTCAATGAATCTGCCGTCAACAAGAATGCGGCCCAGCGGGCGTTTCACGGGCAGGGCATAACGAATAGCAGGTTTCGTTTCAGTTCCTTGATCTTTCTTTGTCATTTTCTGAGCCATCGGTTTGTCCTCTTGGCGGGAGGAATAAAGGTTGCGTTGCTTATATTGACTAAAAACGAAAGGGTTTTATCAAACAATCTTTTTTCTTCAGTTATATGATAACGCTTCGTTTTCCTATTGTCAAGAAATTGAATGGCGCATGAAACCAGAGCGGAACTTCAACGGAGATGAAGCACCTGTCATCATATAACCACTGGAATCATTTGATGAAAATTCTGGATGAAACAAGAGATAGAACACCTGACGGTCATAATTTTTCAGCGGGGCATCCGGAAATTGAAAGCAAACCCAGATGTATCCCGCACCATTCGCAGTCCCGGTAAACATCAGAATCGTTCAGATGTTTTATGGTTGATTATCGGCATTACAGCGTGTATTTGAAACCAAACATTAATTGATAATCAATAAACGTGCCGAATTCCGAATCTTCCTTCCCTGAATTCAAAACGCCCGAAGAAAATAATTCAAGATGATTGCCGAGCGAATATGACAGCAATCCGAGAAGCTGAGCCGAACCGTCATCAATATTTTGTGTCCAGCGGAGTGTCGTGTCCATTTTATTGAAGATGTTGTTCTTATAATACTGCAGCATCGTATAATTTTTCCGCAAGAACCTTAATCCGGTATTGCCGGTCTGGTACAGCGTGAACTGCCCCAATAATCCCGGGAAAGCACCCATATCGACGTAGGCGTACGCTGCTCTGCCGCGAAGAGAATAGTAGAGATCAGCCTCGTCTTCATCATAACCCGGCGCGTTATACATATACTCGAGTGTGAGTGTGCCGATTTTTTCAAAGGTGTAGGCTCCCCCTACCAGAATGGTTGGGTAGATATCAGAATCATCTTCATGCGTTTTGACCATATACGCCGATCGAAGCGATGTATAGCGGTCCAAAATCGGTCGCAGCTCGGAATTGGGCGCCAGGATAGACTCCCAAAACGACTGTCCGAGAGACTTGCGCTTCAGGCTGGGATATAAAGCATCGCTTCCCTGCCGCATACTGCCCTCACTGTATAAAAGCAGGGCGTCGGAAACGGTCCAGCCGCCGAAATATCCCAGGGTGTTATCGTCATCTTTTCGCGATAGAATCAAAGATGCGTAATTTTGACTGCCGGTAAAATCCACCTTCAGAGCGTATGTTTCCTTGAAAGAATCCGTGCTGATCAATGCGTTGCGGCCCTCATCCGTATTCACAATGAAAGAAGTCGTCCAAAGCATGTGGGGAATATAAACCACTCGTGCAAAATCCATCCCGGCAACTTCCATATAAGGATTGCTGCGTCCGTTATCGAAGAAAAATGGATTTGACGGAGAATAGAGGAACGAAGGCCCCCATTGTAAATTCTCTCTTCCATAAGACAAGAATAATCTATCCAAAGCCTTAACTCTTACCAGCCACTCATTGACATACCATTCATCGTTCCAGTCATCTTCCCCCTCCCGTTCGCCTTCCTTCCAGTACCGGTAGTCGAACATCGCCCTTGGTTTGAAAACAAGGTCCAGATATTTGGTATTGAAACGGAAATCAGGTCTGACTTCGAAATTGCCGACATAATTGGGAAAACCAACAGCATCATTGTTGGGGTTCTGGGTTGATTTGGCCGGATCCTGAATAACGCCATACGTGAGGATTCTTAAATCTCCTGAAAAAGCTCCCTTGAATTGCTTGATATAGGGCCGGTCGGCATATTCGGCATCGGCCGACTTGTAATGCTCGATATTGGACTGAAGGAAAGAAGCAAAAGGATCAGCGGCGGCAATCGCCAGCGACGGCAACCAGGAACAAAAAAGAATCAAAAGAGCAATGCTGATGCCCTTCATTATTTTATGATACTTCTTTTTCATATAATAACCTCTACTTTGTCAGTAAGTTTAAATTAAAAGTTGCATCGGGAACTTTCTTCATGACCGGCCGGCTGTAATTAATCACCGTAACATCGTCTTTCATGATGGCATTGGTAATCGTCATCCTGGAGATGAATTCCTGGGGTTTATCGTTTAAATTGATCCTGTTCTTATATTCGAATGTCGCCATCTTAAACATTTTACCGGAAATGGTGTAGAATTCGGCCTTCACGCCCAACACCCGTTTTTTGGATATCCAGTACTTGATCCGGTCATACGTCGCCCGCTTGTCCACCGCCTGTAAATTCAAGACAACACAATCTTCATTGTCGAATTCACCGTCTTCCGAACTGACAATTTTATAATCACCGGAATAGTTGGTGGCCGCGATGTCACCGTTGGATGCGTCACCCATCAGCTTCTGCCTGGGAGAAATGGGAACCGGCTTGGAAAGACCAGGCTTCGCGAACCACATGTTGCGATCCTGCATCAGCAATTTCTGCCCCTTCAGATTGCCGGGGGCCAGCGTATCAATCAGAGAATTATACCCGCTGGCGCTTTCACCCTTGGCGATGACCAGCAACGTTCTATCCTGAACACGCCCTTTTTCCACCGAGTGCATTCTAATTTCCCATTGAATGCCGTCTTCATTCCCCCGGGCTTTATCGGCTTTTTCCAGCATCTCCTGGTTGGTTATCGCCTGCGCCGACGAAACGCCAAAAAACAAAACGAATACCCATATGAAAAAAACTTTTTTCGTTAAATTTTGAATCATCATTTTCTCTCCATAATTATTTTAAACATGTCCCAGTGCATCCACAATATTTTTCCTGGCTGCACCTCTTGCCGGAATTATCGCCGCCACCATGGACAATATCACGAAACAAATAATTAATATAAGCAGCATCCACGGCACCATATCAATCCACATTTCTACGGGTTCGGAAAATCCCGGCGGTATATAGCGGGGCGGATAAAGCCTGATGATAGCCCACACAACCGAATGCAGAATAATGCCCGCGATACTGCCCAAAAATCCGAGGATAGCTCCCTCTATCGCAAAAAGAGTGGATACCCCCTTGAATTTTAATCCCAGAGCACGCAGGGTTCCGATTTCTTTGGTTCTTTCCAGAATAGCCATTCCCATCGTATTGATGGTCGTCATTATCACTATTACCAGAACAATGGAAGCAATAAAAACAAATATCATATCCAGGTAGGATTTCATTTTCAAATATCCCAGGGAGAGCTCTTTCCATGTTCTTATTTCACAATCAATGCCGGCGGCCTTGAGCTTCTTGAGCAGAAGATCGCGCATCATTTCGGTATCTTCCCATTCTTTCAGCAGGACCACCACTCTTTCCGCAGATTTCGTATCAAGCAGAGACTGGGCAAATTTATAATTAAAGCGCATAAATTTGTCATTGGAAAAATCATTACCGGTATCATAAACACCCAGAATCTCCATGTCCAGTGCGTTGATCTGACCGACTAACGTTTGCGCCATAACAATGCCGTTACTGCCCGCTTTCATATTAAGATAATTGGCCAGATCCTTTGCCATTTCCACGCCATAAACCGTCTCATCATTTATCTTTTGTCCCTGACGCGGGCGAAATACTTTCCAATCCCCCTTAATAACCACTTCATCCTTGGGTATAATGCCTTGAGCGATGAAAACGGTGGACGTGCTTCCGTTGGATACCGTGCCGACAACCTGAATCTGCGGTGTGGACAAAACGACTTTCTTTTCTTCTCCGACAAGCTTTATTATTTTCTCGGTTTCTTCCTGCGTGAACATGTATTTTTCCGGTTCAAGCTTGCCTTTGGTATGCCAGCCGGCTTTGTTAATCCTCAAATGCCCCAATCCCTCGCCGCGAATGGCGATTACCCGGAGCCCGTTATAAGCGTTATGAATATAGCCATGATAAAGACCAATCGCGGCAAATCCGACCCCGATAGCCACCATGGTCACAAAAGAGCGGCGTTTATTTCTCAAAATATTCCTAAATGCCAGTTTCATCCAGTTCATCATAAATTACGTTACTCCATTGGTTTTTCAGAAATTTTCGGTCTGTCACTGTCCTTTAAAAATTTTTCAGGGATGTCCCAGTGAATCCACAATATTCGCTTTAGCTGCGGATTTTGCGGGAATAACTGCTGCGATGGTTGATATGATAATAAAACACACAATCAGAAGCATTAACGCCCAGGGCACCATATTCACCCTCATGGCGACAGGCGTAGACAATCCCGGTGGCGTATAATGAAGCGGGAACAGCCTGATCAGCGACCACTCAATCGTATGTAAAACAACACCCGCCATGCTGCCAAAAATGCCCAGCAAAGCGCCTTCCAGGGCAAAAAGCTTCGCTACGCCGACACGTTTCATCCCCAGAGCCCGCAGGGTTCCGATCTCTTTTGTTCTTTCAACAATGGTATTGCTCATCGTATTGATGATTGTTACCAGCACGATGGTTACGACAATGAAAAAAAGAAAGATAAAGATCGTATCCAGATACGATTTCATTTTGTTATAAGCGATGGAAAGATCCTGCCAGGTTCTGATTTCGGCATCAATGCCGGCTTTTTTGAGTTTTTTTGCAATAACATCATGCATTCGTTCCGTATCTTTCCAGTGTTTGAGCATGACAACGACTCTCTCCGCGGATTGCGTATCGAGCAGGGCCTGAGCGAACTCAAAATTAAACCGCATAAATTTGTCATTGGAAAAATCGTTGCCGGTATCATAGATGCCGCTTATTTGCATATCCATGGCATTCATCTGACCGCTTAACGTTTGCGCCATGACGATTCCGTCGCTGCCCGGTTTCATTTTCAAATAACTGGCCATGTCTTTCGACATCAACACGCCGTAAGTCTTCTTCTCGTTGAGTTTTTCACCGATGACCGTATCATACCCCTCGTCCACGTAGCCGACGACGTCAAACCAGAACTTTGTAATAAATTCTTCATCTTTCGGGATAACACCCTGAGCAATGAAAATAATGGATGTCAGTCCGTTGGTTACCGTACCCATCACTTGAATCTGCGGCGTTACCAGCACGACATCTTTTTCTTCCTTGACCAGTTGAATAATTTTATCGGTCTGCTCTTTCGACAACATATAATTGTATGGTTCGAGCTTGCCCTGTTCTTCCCATCCCGCTTTGTTGATTCTTAAATGGCCCAAACGCTCGCCGCATATCGCAAGCCACCGGAGACCTTCATACGCATTACTAATATAGCCGTGATAAATACTGATAGAGGTAAACCCCACGGCGATGGCAATCATCGTCACAATAGAGCGGCGTTTGTTTCTCAATATATTCCTGTAGGCAAGCTTAATCCACTGTATCATCGGTCGTTGATTACTCCTGAATGATTTTGCCGTCTTCCAGACGCACCAGCCGTTTGACTTTATCCAGAAGCCTCTGATCGTGTGTAGAAAAAATGAACGTGATGTGGTCTCTTTCGTTCAATTCACGCATAATGTCGATGACCATGAGAGCCGTTTCGGAATCGAGATTTGCCGTCGGTTCATCAGCAATGACCAGAGATGGATTGTTGACCAGCGCCCGCGCGATGGATACCCTCTGTTGCTGACCGCCCGACATTTTCGCCGGACGATTATTAATCAGGTCACTCAGGCCAACTTCTTCCAAACGCATAAGCGCCTGTTTTTTTGCTTCAGCAACGGATGCCCCCCTGATCTGCATGGGCAGCATCACATTTTCCAGCGCTGACAGAACAGGCACCAGGTTAAAGCCCTGAAAAACAAATCCGATTGTCTGATTGCGGTGTTCACTTTTCTGATCATCCGTCAACCCCCGTACATCCTTCCCCGCGATCGTCAGGTCTCCAGTGGTCGGATCATCAATAGCGCCGATGAGATTCAGGAGAGTGGTTTTCCCCGACCCGGAGGGACCCCAGACCGCCACAAATTCTTTTTTGTCTATCTGGAGATCAATTCCTCTCAGCGCGTGAACCACCGTCTCGCCAAGATGATAATCCTTGGTAATGTTTTTCATTTCTATTAAAGCCATTTTTACCCCCTGAGAAATCTCAACTGCAATCAGCAATAAAATTTTGCCATTACTTATAAAATCGTTCTATTTTAAACCGGTGGAGCATATAAAGAAATATCTTTTCTGTCAAATAAATATGAAAAAAAATCGATGCGTAAAGCAACAGTAAATAAATAAAAGGAATAATTAGCTTATCTTCAACCAAACCATACCCGAAACAGCCATCGGGGTTTTCTAGCGTGAAAAGCAATGTCTCCCCGTGCAATGCACAACGCAGGCGATGAAAGAACGAATGACAAACAAAACCAGTAATCATCCTTAAGCAAAGCGAGACGTCTGAATATAAACAATAACCCTTTCAATGGCTGTAAACTATAAATTACGTTTATGATGAACTTGTTACCGTAAGCATGATTAAAGATGCGAGTTGTTACGTCTGCTGAGCATGTGATTTGGCTTCCAGCCAGGATTTTATACGATTGGCGTCGCTGATGCGGGTTCTGTTATTACGGGAATCGAGAAGAACAATCAACAGAGGGCGTTTGGCCACTTTAGCCTGCATCACGAGGCACCGTCCGGCATCGTTGGTAAAACCTGTTTTGGAAAGACCTATTTTCCAATCGGAATCCCGAATCAGCTGATTCGTGTTGCGGAACTTAATCCTCTGCCAACCGATATAGATCGCCGCATTCTTGCGTGTCGTAAATTCACGGATGAGTTCGTACTCGTAAGCGGCATCAACCAGCTTGGCCAGATCGCCGGCGGAAGAAACATTTCCACTCGAAAGCCCGATGGTGTCCCTGAAGTACGTATTTTTCAGCCCCAGAGAACGGGCCTTGGCGTTCATGGCTCTAATGGCCTCTCTGTAACCGCCCGGATAAGTTCGCCCCAGCGCATGAGCGCAACGATTATCCGACGACATCAGAGCAATGAGCAGCGTTTCTTCGCGCGTCAGTTCCGCACCGACCGGGAGCCGGGAACTGGTATTGAAAATCCTGTCGACGTCTTCCGCTTCGATGGTTACCGTTTCATCGAGATCCAGCCCGGCATCGAGAACCACCATGGCGGTCATGAGTTTGGTAATGGATGCGATCGGCATGACCGTTTTGGCTTTTTTCTGAATCAACAATTTACCGGTCTGCTGATCCTTAACAATGACGGCCGCTGAACGCAAAACGAGCGCGCCTTTATTCTTACCGATCTTTACGGATTGAGCAGTGGAATGTTTTCGATGGTGGGAAGATTTCTTTGAAGATTTTGCAAGTCCTTCATCAAATGAAAAAAACAAAAAGACAAAACATAAAATTAACGCCAGAATCGTCTTGCTGTATTTATCCGCCATGCATTCTCCACATTTTCAGGATTAAGCCTCTTTACCGTCCTTTTCGAGGCACGCGTTTCAATTTAATGCCGGCAATCAAAAAAGCCAACGGGTGGATTAAATTTATTGTTTGGATTATTGCATAATTTTTCAGATTAGTCAATTTTGAATTTGATTTTTTTGAAGAAAAAGCTTGAAAGGTCAGATTATCTCTTCTTTTCCGAAACGCCGGAACAACAGAACACCCGACAGGATACAATAGGCCAGGATGTTGATTACCGGATAAACGGAAGCATGGACGCCGAATTCATTCGCGCCGATAAATGAAACGGCAAAACGCTGAACGCCGGCAATCTGCGGCCAGGCATAATCAATGACCTGCCACATGCTGACATCGGATTGCGAGTGCTGTAAAATCGCCTGGCCAATCGGGGTGCGGCTTACCGCTGAGAAGGCGTTTGACACAACGCCGATGATTCCGATGCCGACGACACACAGCAACGCTGCGACATCGGGCATCATCAGTGACAACGTCAACACCGCCACAATGATAAAAAACAGATTGATAGAACACCATGCCGATGACCAGAGGTATTCCGGCATGACAATATTCAGCCTTACGGATGTGATCAAAAAAACAATGCCGTGCAGAACAAACATAAAAACGGTCAGCAACGTCCACAACCCCAAAACCTTGCCGGAAACGTACTGCCGGCGGCTTATCGGCTTGGAAAGTATGAAGGATTGAGTTCCATCATCACGATCGCGCCTGAAAATGCGCATGGCAAGTAAACCGGCCAGGAACATCATGCCTCCGGCAATGACATGGAACGTTATCCTGGACAACATGATGATAATTTTTGCGGCTTCGATTTCCTGTCCGTCCAGCCTGTAATCGCCCTGATAACAACCGCGAACCATAAAAATAAACAAAGAACAGATCACAAACATAACGATAAAGCTTCTCTGCCGAATTTCATCGGCTATTGTGAATTGCGCAATACGGATGACGGGCGTAAAAACTTTCGGTACTTTCATTTCATCCTTTCACTAATCTGACAAAAACATCTTCCAGGCTGTCGCCGTCCTTAACCAGAGAGGATATCTTATCCCGGACCATCAGTTTTCCGTGATTGATAATCGCAGCGCTGTCGCATATTTTCTCGACCTCCGACAACAGGTGAGAATTCAGGATGAGCGTCATGCCCTGATTTTTCAGCGATTCCAGCAATTGGCGGGTTTCTCGGATGCCTATGGGATCCAGGCCGGATGCGGGCTCATCAAGAATCAACAATTTCGGACGTCCGATCAGGGCGACGCCCAGTCCGAAACGCTGCATCATTCCCTTGGAATAGGTGCCGGATTTGGAATGTTCCCGGCCCTGCATCCCGATCAATTCGACAATACGCATACACTGATCTTCGGCTTCATCGTGTTTCAAGCCGATGAGTTTCGCGCAACGCTGGAGATACTGCCATCCGGAAAGGTTCGTCGGGATACGATGGTTTTCCGGCAAATAACCAACGGCTGCGCGACACCGCGCACGTTCAGCCGGCAGTCCGTCCACTGAAAGCGAGCCGGAGGTGGGCCGGGTAAAATCCAGCAACATTCTGACGACGGTGGTTTTGCCCGCTCCGTTCGGACCGAGCAGGGCAAAATATTCACCCGTCCCCACGGAGAATGACACGTTATCGACGGCAACGAGAGATCCGAATTTCTTGGTTACAGATTTGAGTTCAATCATGGCGGGCAATATATTGCTCACCGATTTTTCTGTCAACAAAATATTATGCATTCCGGAGAAATGAGAATGCTTTCGCTTAAACAATGCTGGAATTCTCACAATCAATATAGTAAAAACGGTCAAGGAACAACAGGAGATTATCCCATGCGCAAAAGGTTGACATGGATATCCGGCTTTCTATTTCTGCTGCTGATGGCTTCTTCGTTGAGCTATGCCGGGGAATCAAAACAGTTGCGGATTCTTTATCTCAATGACTTTCACGGTTTTGCCCAATCATACCCATCGGCGGGACATTCCGAAAAAACAGGAGGAATCGCATTTCTGGCCGGCGAAGTTAATCGGTTCAGAGAAAAGCAACCGGCCTTACTCTTGGCAGCGGGAGACTTCATCCAGGGCAATCCCTGGACCAATCTCTTCGACGGAAAATCGGCCGTCGAGGTGATGAATGCCATGAATTTTTCGGCGATGGTTCTCGGCAATCATGAATTTGATTTCGGACAGGATGTTCTGAAGAAAAGGATTGCCGAAGCAAATTTTCCCATCCTGGCCGCCAATGTCCGCGGTCTTTCCTCCATCACGCCCTATGTCTTGACGGAAATATCCGGTTTAAACGTAGCGATTATCGGCCTGATAACTGAGGAGACGTCCACGACAACACATCCGAAAAACGTTCAGGGGTTGACATTCCTGCCTGTCATCCGGACGGCGCAGCATCTTGTCAACGATCTGCGAAACAAATCCGATCTGATCATCGTTCTTTCGCATTTGGGTTTACCGGCCGATGTCGAACTGGCCAAAGCCGTTCGGGGCATTGATATTATCGTTGGCGGTCATTCCCACACCAGAATCGATAAACCGATGAAGATCCATCAAACGCTGATCGTCCAGGGCTGGGAACATGCCAAAGTTCTCGGCATGCTGGATGTGACGGTCCGGAAGCAAACTATTATCCGGCACGAGGGGAAACTGATCGCCATCGAGCCCCGTCAGCAAAAACCGGACCCTTTCATCGCCGCAATTGTTGACCGGTATCAACAGCAGACTGCCGTGATTCTCGATGACGTCATCGGAGAGGCACAAATCGATTTACACGGAAAAAATTCACGTTCCCGGGAAACCAGTCTGGGCAATCTGATCGCGGACATTCTGAGAAGGCAGACCCATGCCGACATTGCGCTGATAAACGGCGGAGGAATCAGAGCCGATATGTTGAAAGGCCCTGTTCGCATCAACGATGTTCTTTCCGTGCTTCCTTTTCCCAATCATCCTGTCGTTCTTAAAGTAAACGGCAAAGAACTTAAGGAAATCTTCGAACACGGCGTTTCCGATCTGGAAGGAACAGCGGGGCGTTTCCCCCAGGTTTCCGGTATCGAAATTGTCTATCAGCCGGCAAATCCAGTTGGTCAAAGAATCAGGAGCTTAAACGTCGACGGAAAAGCCATACAACCGCAGAGCTGGTACACCCTGGCCACGAATGACTTTCTTGCCGCGGGCGGTGATGGCTATACGGCCCTGACAAAAATTCTGGAAACCATGGAGCATAAAGGCAACCATCCGATGCATGAAAACCGGGTTATTCTCTTTGATTCCGGACGGGCCATCAGGGACATGGTTATCGATTTTATCAAAGACAAAAAGCTGATTTCGGCGACCGTGGAAGGACGAATTCAAAAGGAGGACTGATTTATGCGCATCTGGTTAAACGGGAAACCCCTCACGCTTGTTCCGGGCATGAAAGTTCGAGAGGCCCTGATTCAGGCCGGCCTTTTGCAGGAAATAGAAAAGGGAGGGAAAGTTTTCGACGAATGGGGGAATGAAGTCGGACTGGACGGAGCGGTGGAAAACGGATGCCGTTACACCCTGAAGCCGAAAGAATAAAGCGAAGCAATTGACGTTATTCAAACTACCCCGAACGACAAGCAACCCACCCGCTGATAACGACAATCGGGATGGTGGCAATCATACCCCTCATCAAGGGCAGAGCAAAATCGGCAATCAACGCCAGAGAAATTAAAAGTAATCAGAATACTTTTTGCTGCATATAAAGACTTCATCCGTTTATATGCCGGGAATTTTTATCCCCTGCAATTTAACGCCGATCGTCATGGTTTTTAAAAAAGTCGAACGCAGCGCATCGCTCATCAGCGCCTTCTTGATCAGAGGTAATCTGTAAAACCCGCCCAGGATATTGCGCATCACATGATGCGTAATGCTTCCGGGATTATCAAACAACTGATTTTGCAAAGTTCCTTTTTCCAGACATTGCAGGATAAGTTTTTCAAAAACGTTTTCCGGATGCAAGACCCGTTGCTCTCTTTTCGCCAGTTTGAGCGCTTTTGTCTTTTCGCATTTCAAAACGCACACGCCACAGCCGACACAAATCTCTTTATTAATTTTCGCCCTGCTCTTTATTTTAGAATCCGGATTACTCACCGGCGACATTTCAATCGCGTTAATGGGACAGGCCCTGGCACATTTCCCGCAACCGTTACATGTTGCTTCATCGACGCGAGATATAAAATTTGATGTCACCAGAATTCCGTTATAGCCGAACTGGCTGATCCCGAGAAGAACATTACAACAGCAGCCACAGCAGGAGCATATTGCCGTAATATTTTTTTTGACATTATCCGCGCTGAGGACCAGGCCGGATTCGCGCGAACGCGCCAGATGTTCGAGCATCTCTGTTTTGGAGATTTCTCTGGCCAGATTGTTGCGAATCAGAAAATCAGCCCCCATACCGAATGAAGCGCAGGATTCCAGCGGGATATCGCATTTCTTTTCTTCAAGATGATATTTTTCATGACGGCAGGAACACAGTCCTATGCTGAAACGGCTTGAACTTTCGACATAAGAAGAGGCCTTCTCATAATCCAGCACTTCGACAAAATTTTCTTCAGCGACCGTACCCTCATGCGGCAGAGCTCTCAGAATGGAGATCTGATCACCTTCGACACAATTGGCAGCCATAAAGGATTGCTCACCATGCATATAAGCGTTGAACAGTTTTGCCCATTGTCTGGAATTGAGATTACCTCCGGTGCGCATCATCGTGAACTCGAAAACACCGATGACCATAGGCGATATCATATAAAAGTAATCGCCCTTCATCTCAATATCCAGAATCAAGCCCTTCGCACAAAGTCCGTCGAGAAGGTTGCGCAGTTTTGTTCCTTCAATTTTAGTGATTTTTTTAATCCGTTTAAACGGTGATAAACGATAGGGCATCCTGACGATCAAGTCGGCTTCTTCGACAGTGTAAAGCTCTTTCAAAATCGCGTGAAAATTTTCATTCCACGGTACCTTAACGGTCAGTCCGTCTATTTTTTTGCCCAACTCGCGATAAAGAACATCTTTCCCTGCCAAATGCCCCATGATCCCCCCTGTTTTGCGAATGGTAATGCAAAAATAATTTTACGTCATCGAATATTTCAACGGTGTCACAGACGATATGGAAGTTCCCGGCTAATGTCAATTGATTTATCCAACCAACCCAAGCGTTTCGTCGTATTCTCGAATGCCCAAGGGGTGCCCTTACAACAAAGCGGCATCCTGATTTTTCAGGATGCCGCTTTGTTTACTTTTTTATTATACGTTTTGAAAAAACTCCTGCCTGAATCGCCTGTCAGCTTATAGGATTGGGCGAGTTTCTTCTTATGTCATCCTGCATCTCCTTATTTTCTTTTTTCAAGCGTTCCTTCAGCTTTCTTTCTTTTTCTTTATCCTTCTGTCTGTCCCGCTCTTGTTGCTGTTTATAGCGGTCTTCCATTACTTTCTGCTTGTCCTTTTGTTCGCGTCTTTGCTGCTCCTGTCTGTAACGATCTTCCTTTCCCCTGCGGTTGTCTCGCTGTTTTTCCAGTTCCCGCTCCCGCTTGTAGCGCTCTTCTATCTGTTTTTGCTTTTCCTGCTGTTCGCGCTTCTGCAGCTCCTGCCTGTTGCGCTCCTCTTCAAAGCGTTGTTTCTCTTTCTGTTTACGCATCTCCAGTTCACGCTTGTTACGCTCTTCATTCAGCCTTTGTTTTTCTTTCTGCTCGCGCATTTCCCGCTCGTATTTATAACGGTCTTCCAGGCGTTTCTGTTTTTCTTTTTGCTTTAATCGTTCCAGCTTGTAGTAGGAATCCGGATGCGAAATATTATGATTGCGGCGTAATTTCTCCCGATGTTCGGAGAACTCCCTGTTGTGGACCCTGTAATATCGTCTGCCCGTCCGTATATCATTCGGCGAGATTCTTCTTCCTTTATCGTACCATGGCTCACGATGATAGCGGTGTCCGCCTCTCCAGAAAACAACATCCACGAAACCGCCGGCGCTTTCATAGGTAAAATAGTCGAAAGCAAAGGTAACGGCAACCGGAGGCGCATAGTACATCGGTTCTCCGAAAACAATCGGAACGTCGACGTAATCATTATCAACGTATGAGTCGTCGTATTCATTCCCATACGGTTCTTCATAGATGGTTGTCGTTGTCGTGCCTACGGGCACGGGTACGGGGATACAGGCCCAAAAAGCAAAAACAAAAAACAACAACATCAATATCTGTAAATTTTTTTTCATCGAACAGTCCTCCTTCAATCGGATCCTGAAAATTTTTAAAACCGGTTAACTGTTTTCCACATCTTTACCGAAGAAGCATCCATTCTCTCCGACCCAACAGCCCTTTCTATTTCGAGGCACTCCCCTCTTCGACGAGATCCTGCAAAATCTCCTGCAGATACGGACGATCTCGATGTCCGGTGTACTTGGCCGGAAATTTAATCAGTCTCAGTTCAGCATATTTGGAAATTCCGCCGGATTTAAGGTCTTCGTAATCCTTGATCAGCCTTTTGTCGATACGGTCGCGAAATAAATCAAGATCTTTTGTGGTAGCGTATTTTGTGAGCACAACGCCAACACGCATATCCTTGTCGATAACGCTATTGTCGATATAAGGCATATCATAAAAGCTAATAATAAAGGAAGGCGCCTTGAAACCCTTATCGGAGGCTTTGGTTTTCTGATACTCCAGCGAGATTTCCACCTTGCCGTCATCAAGGCCCTGCGCTTTAATTTCAACCGGAATGGTATCGCCATTGCCGTTGGCGGCGCTGTCATCCTGCATCACCATCAGATTCTTATCCTTGTCTTCAAGCAGCACGATACTCTTGACCACCGTGCCCGGCAGCGACGCCAGGGCGTTGAGCTGCTTGACGGAAAGATTTCTGCCGATACGCCGCAGTTCGGAACGCATGGCAAAGTAGTCTTTCTGAGCGCCGTCGGAATAAGCGTTATCGTTGTAAATTTTTTTGGTTAACTCGCCGTCAAGTTCTTCAAAAAGCGGCTTGATATCGACCGTATCGAAATTGCGGGAGAGGACATCGAGAAACATCACTCTCTTTTTGATCAGGCTGATATTGTCCGGCGTGCCGGCAGAGTTGATATCCTTATCGAACATCGCGTTAAAAAGCATCTGAAACATACTGGCGCGGATGTTATTATCCGAACTTTCGCGTTCCGTCATAATCTTGGTATAGACTTCGCGCATTTCGGAAGCCTTGGTCATCTGTGCCTGCTGATAACTGTATATCGATCCCATAATGGCCACTGTGGCGGCAATCAGCGCCGGACCCAGCGCCTGCATAATATCCCAGAGATCCTTCTTTTTGGGCGGCTCTTCAGGTTTTGGGTGCTGTTCATCACACATGTTTAGAACCTCGTTGGCAAATTTATTTCAGGCTGAAATCCCGTCTGGTTTCTCCGGGACCGACAAAAATCTTTCCCTCATCTTTAGCTCCGACGACAACAATATAAGAGCCCGGTTTGATATCTTTAAAGGCATAGGCGCCCTTTTTATCCGTGGTCACGGGCTGGCCTACCTGCGCGCCCTTGTCATCTTTGAGCGTGACTTTAACTTCCACCGGCTTACCGGCTTTATCGGATACAATGCCGAAAAGGTTGGCCGCGTAAATCGTTGAAGCCATTAATATTCCTGCCACAACCAGAACGGCGATAAATGTTTTTTTCATAAACAAACCTCCCTAAAGCGATTTCATCTTGTGTTGCCAAACGTAATATATACGTCCGATATATGTCAAACGTTTTTCGGCCTGGTTACTTAACTTTTTTCCGCACAGGGAATACAAACGTTCCGCCCGTCCGGCAGTCCGGTCATCTTTGTCGCCATGGTCATTTCGCCGCAGACGGCGCATGGCTCCGAAGGCGCAAGCGGGGCGAAACGAGGTTCTTCATAAGGCACTTCCGTCGTGATAAAAATTTCTTCAAACGGACGCGCCAGCAGATCATTGATCTTCATATCTTTCAGTTTCTTTTTATCCTTTTCCGACGCTGTGCCGGCGGTCACGGCCGCGTCCAATTTCGCAAACGCTTTGCGATCAGCACCGGCGTAATGGTACTGCGTTTTACGGGAAAATCGATAAGCCCGGCGATGGGAGCGGCTCAATACCGTAAAAGCATTTTTCCCGTAGTTTTTAATGATCAAGTTACCTTTGCCCGCTACAGTTCCCAGCAGCACCTGAAGGGCATCCACGGCACAGGAATCGTTTTCACAGACGGCGACAACCTCTTCGTCACAAGAATGCCGGATATTCATTAATGTCAGCGCCTCCCTGGCCACGCGATAGCCATAGACCAAGCCGGGACAAATATGCCCGTGAAAATTCACGCATTTTTGCAGGTCTTCCGGCATCTTATCTTTACTATTTAATTCAGACATCCCTTCTCCTTTGCAATCCTTGTATTCTGAAGATGAAGTGCGAATCATCAGACGGTGATTCTCGCCTCTGATTTTTTAAGCATCGGCAGGAATGCCGTCCGCCTGTTCTCCGCGAGTTCAAGAACCGAACGCACACACTGATGAACGCACTGGCCGCATCCGATGCATTTACTGGCATCGAGCTCAATTTTTTTCGCCGCCGCTTTTATTGCCGACGTCGGGCAGTATTTCTCACACTTTCCACATCCCGCGCATTTCGACGGATTTGTTACTCTCGCCATGTAATAACAACTATAACGCAAGGGCGTGGCGCCCATGTTATACGTACGGAATATTCCACAGCAGTCCCAGCAACAGTTGCATAGACCGATCTGCGGGAGTTTTGTATCGTCTGTTTCGTGAAACACCGTATGGACAGCGCCGCAATCTCTTGCCTTCTGAATAATGTCAAAAGCCTCCCGTTTGTCGACCCGGCGCATATATCCGTATTTCAGGTACGTTTTAATCCCTTCGCCAAATCCCATGCAGCCGACGTCATCAGGCATTTTCAGGCGGCACGGATCATCGGTATTGGCCGTCATCTGCCGGCACATGCAGGCCTTGAACTGGCCGATGACGCTCTTGTTTCCGTACTCCATAATCAAATCATTAATGGTGCTTGTGGGATAAATTTTGGAATCCGGCACGATGATTTTTTCGTCAATAACGATTCGGGATTCCCCTTTGCCGTCCCTGGATTCGCGCACGATGCCGACACTTTGATTGGATATCTGCGCATGCCGGCCGATGGCATTCATGATATTGCGGAGAGGAAAAAAATTATAACGGGGCAAATTATTCAGAAAACTCATGTACCGTTGAGCGAATTCCTTTTCTTCCGGTTTGCCGATCAGATAGGACACCTGACCTTCAAACCAGCCGACAACAAAAGGATGCAGCGTATATTGTTCTTCCGGCGTTTCAGGATTTTTTATGCCGACAAATGCTTTTTTCTTCAAAGATTCAAAAGTGACATTGAATTTTTCACGGCTCATTCCGCTGAGCGCGGCAACCCGATCAAAGGTGTATAAATCCGTCCCCATTTTCAGCAGCAGATCGAGTTCTTCCGGTTCGATGACCAGGTCAATCATTTCGAGGACCGGATCAAACGGAGGCCAGAATCTTTTATTCTGCCTGTTCATCATAAGAACAAGTCTGCGAAGATCACGCTTTCTGTTGCGCAGAGCAATTTTATTCGTGCTGATCATATCCGACCTCGCGAAAGCTATTCCACCGAACAACCACCGGAGCGCTTCTTACGCTACGGTTAGCCCCTTGCCGCGAAGATATTTTTTCACATCCTGAATTTTCAGCAGACGAAAATGAAAAACCGAAGCCGCCAGCAGTATCGTCGCGCCGCCCTGGACCGCCGCTTCGTAAAAATCTTCCAGTTTGCCGGCTCCGCCGGAAGCCACCACCGGCAACGTAACCACGTCGGAAATCGCCCGGGTGAAGGGAATATCATAGCCGGCTTTGGTGCCGTCTCCATCCATGCTTGTGGGTAAAATGACGCCAGCGCCCATTTCCTGACAGGTTTTCGCCCAGGCAATGGCATCCTGGGCCACCGGCAACGTGCCGCCGGAAACTACCAGTTCGAAACCGGAGGGCATTTGCGCGTTCCTTTTCGCGTCAATTGCCACGGTTATTTTTTCCTTGCCGAATTTATCGGACGCCTGTCGGATCAGCCCGGGATTTTTCACCGCCGCGCTGTTCATCGAAACCTTGGAAGCCCCGGCCGATAAAACCATGTCGATATCTTCCAGAGAAGCAATGCCCCCGCCGACGGTCAGAGGAATTTTTATGACGCTGGAAACATTTTTCACCCATTCCAGACGCGTCTTACGATTTTCCAGCGTGGCGGCAATATCCAGCATTGCCAGTTCATCGGCGCCTTCCGCCTGATAAAAGGCGGCATTTTCCACCGGATCGCCCGCTTCCTTGATATCAACAAAATGAACGCCTTTGACCACCCTGCCGTTTTTCATATCCAGACAAGGCATGATTTTAACCGGCTGCATAAACATTAACCTCCAGAAATAGAAATGTGAAATTTAGTAGCACCTTAAACGACCTTCCTCATATTTTTCTTTTGTCAATGACGCGGCTGGCCTTGCCTTCCGAACGCTCAATGGTTTTGGGCTCCACCAGTTTGACCTTGGCCGTAATGCCCAGATACTCCTTCATATCCTTAATCAATTGTTTTTCCAGCTGCTGCAGCACCTTTACCTCGCCGGCATCGGCAAACAGTTTTTCCGTCACTTCCACCTGAACTTCCAGGGTATCCAGCGTACCCGTGCGTTCCACAACAAGCTGATAATGAGGTTCCAGACCTTCGATATTAATCAGAACGGATTCGATTTGCGAAGGATAAACATTGACGCCGCGAATAATAAGCATATCATCGCTGCGTCCCATAACGCGATCCATGCGGTGAAACGTCCGACCGCAGCGGCACGGTATTGTAATCAGCCGGGAAATATCCCGCGTCCGGTAACGTATCAAAGGAAAAGCCTCCTTCGTCAGCGTCGTAAAAACAAGTTCACCCTGCTCACCCCGTTTCAGGACCTCGCCCGTTTGCGGATCGATGGTTTCCACCAGAAAATAATCTTCAAAAACATGCATGCCTTCCTGCGCTTCGCTGCATTCCATGGAAACACCGGGACCCATGATCTCGGAAAGGCCGTAAATATTCATTGCTTTGATGCCAAAAGCCTCTTCGATCTGCCGGCGCATCTGTTCGCTCCAGGGTTCGGCTCCGAAAATGCCCACACGCAGCTTCAGAGACCGGACATCCACTCCCAGCGCTCTGCCCTGCTCCGCCAGATTCAGCGCATAGGAAGGCGTGCAGCAGATGGCCGTCGGGCCGAAATCCTGCAGAATCATCAACTGCCATTTGGTATTGCCGCCGGACATGGGAATGACGCTGGCCCCGATTTTCTCCGCGCCGTAGTGAATGCCTAACCCGCCGGTAAAAAGACCGTAACCGTAGGCATTGTGAATAATGTCGCCCTTGGTCAGATTCGCCGCGGCAAAGCAGCGGGCAACCAGTTCCGCCCAGTTTTCGATGTCGCGCTTTGTATAGGCGACAACGGTGGAACTCCCCGTCGTTCCGGATGATGCGTGCAAACGAACGATATTACTCATCGGCTCGGCAAACATGCCGAAAGGATAATTATTCCGCAGATCTTGTTTGGTGGTAAAGGGAAATCGGTGCAAATCATCCAGCGTTTTGATATCGTCAGGTCTGACGCCCGCCTTATCGAAAGATTGCTTATAAAAACCGACGTTATGATAAACTCGGTTGATCACCTGTTGTAATCTTTTCAATTGCAACGCCTCCAGCGCTTCCCGGGGCAGTGTTTCATATTCTTCATTATAAATCATCGTTTGTGTGCTCCTGCCAATACAATTAAATCTTTTTCAAATCAGGATTGTTTTCGGTTCTGCGATTTTGCATGGACTCGTGCTCTTTACCAAGATGACCGATATAATCCTCAAATGTCCAGTTCAGGGCCGTCTCCGTTATCACGGCAAAAATAATGTTCTGCGGATCAGGCAGCACCGCTTTGAAGCTTCTCATCACCTGCAAGACCAGATCGCGCTCCTGCGTATGAACAATAACCACCCGGTATTTGCCGGCGGGAGGAGACAATTTTATTTCCAAAGCCTTCCGTTCGCCATGCGTGTCCCCTTCCGACCCTTCAATCATACCATCCAGTACGTCGCCCACCCGCCAACCCAGCATGGGTTGAGTCACGGCAATCACTTCCAGGATCGGAACTTGCCTGTTCATGCCTTCAAACGAGGCCCTGCCTTGTTCGATATCCTGTGCCGATAACCCTACGCTAAAACAAATTATCCTGTCCATTTTCTTCATGAGGCATCAGCCTTTTCGTATTCACTATTTCAATATCTGCGCCAGCATCTTACTGTCCGCGCCGAAATAAACCTTTTTGCCTATTCTCACCACCGGACGACGAATCAGGCGAGGCTCTTGGAGCATAAGATCAACCAGATCCTGATCTGCAAGTTTTTTCTGACTCAGCCCCAATGCTTTAAAACGGGGTGAACGGAAGCTGAACATTTCCGATGCGGATTTCCCCTGTAAAAGTTCATCCATTTCCGTGCGCGTAAACGGCTCCTGGAAAAAGTCTCTCGCTTTAACCTCCACCCTCTTCCGCGAAAGAAACTCTCCCGCCTTCCGGCACGTCGTTCACTTCGTCCAGCAGAAAAAGTCAACCTTCATACATGTTCCTTTTTCATTTATTCTGCGCGCAGCTTTTCCAGCATCCGGCCGGCGTGCGGCGCGACGGAATGAAAAGCTTTCAACTGCGCACAGGCATAATCGGCACAGGCAGCGCATGTGCTAACCTTTTTCTCCATGCCGCAGGCCCTGATGCCGCAGACGCGACAGTGACTGAAAAGCCGTCCGTCCATTTTCAGACAACCGTCACAGATTGCGTCCCGAGGCTTGATGTGCAGACCGTACTGCGTCGACCATCGTTGGGCCACAGCCTCCCGGGCCTTGTCATCGTCGGCTTGTGTCGCCAGATAAACCGGACACTTCGTGCAAATAATACCGCAATAAGCAATCATCGTTTCCATTACGCCTCCTGTTATTATCTAATAATTTGTCAATTATAAAGTATTTTATTTGCCTGTGGGTATTTTAGCACAGGGGAAGATCATTCAATCAAAATAATCAACGGGTTCACACACCGGCAAGCCGTCGCTTCCAGGCGCGTGCTCAACTCACCAATCCAAATAAAACGGCTCATTCCACTCTGATTTACCGGATATTTTCATCATCACCCGACGACACCCTTTCCACTTTTTCATGACTTGTTGAACTCTTGCCGAATCTATGTTAAAAATTATTAAAGTTATTCTCTGTCAATTCAGGATTATAAAGGCATGATTCATGTTTGACGTATTTCCCAGAGATGATCGCGCGCAGGCATTGAGAATCAAGAGATTTTTCATGGCTGTCGCATCTTATTCCATATGGTGCCTGATAGCGTTTTTCACGTTTATTTTAGACATAACTCCCATATCCATCCATGTTCTGATCGGTTGTTATTCAGGAATCCTTGCCAGTAATATCCTGATTTACGCAATGCTGCGGTCCGGATTCAGCAAGCGTTTTCAGGATCCAAGCCTGACCCTTGTTCAAATGGTCATCGCCACTTTCTGGACCATGGTAATTTTGTATTATGCCGACGAGGCCAGAGGCGCTCTGCTTGTCATTTATCTGGTCGTTTTCGTTTTTGGACTCTTTAAACTGAATTTGCGGGAATTTCTTGTTTTATCCGCATTTGCCGTGGTCAATTATGCCATTGTAATCTTGATGCTTCACAAAAACAAACCGGGAACCCTCGACGATAAAATCGACATATTGAGTTTAGTCATTCTGGCGCTTGTTCTGCCGTGGTTCTCATTTGTCGGCGGCTACATTACCCGGCTCAAAAGCAAGGTGGCCCGGTCTCTTTCCACCGTGAAAGAAACCGAACTTAAATTCAGAACGATATTCGACTCCGCGTCGGATGGCATTACCCTGCTGGATATCAACGCGGGACATTTCGTTGCCGTCAATGAATCTATTTGCCGAATGCTGGGATATACCCGGGAGGAATTTCTGCACCTGAGAGTATCCGACCTCCATCCCCGCGCATCTATCCAATCCGTATTCGAAACATATGAAAAAGTGAATAAAAATGAATTATCAATCGCCAGGAACATCCCTTTAATCAAAAAAGATAAATCGATATTGTATGCCGACATCAGCGGATCAGTGATCGCCATGGACGGCAAAGAATATTCCGTCGGCGTAATCCGCGACATTACCGAACGCAAAAAATCGGAGGAGTTACTGGCAATCAGCGAAAAAAGATACCGTCTGCTCGCCGATAACGTGACCGATATCATCTTCACGATGGATATGAACCTTCAGTATACCTATGTCAGTCCATCCGCCTATCGCATCGCCGGATACGACGCCATCGAGCTCATGAATATGAAAATAGAAGAAATGGTCGATCCGGAAACATTCAACCGGTTTGTCGCCATCCTCAGGGAAGAGCTGGAAATCGAAAAACAACCCTACAGGGATTTAAAACGATCGCGAACGCTGGAATATCAGCATATCCACCGGGACGGATCACGATTGTGAATGGAAGCTACCCTCAATTTTCTCCGGGATGAAAATAACGCGGTGGCGGGAATCATCGGCACCGCGCATGACGTTACCGAACGCAAAAGAATGGAGGAAAAATTAAAATTCGAGGAACAGAGATTCCGTAATTTTGTGGAACATTCTTCGGATATTATCGTTTCCGTTAATCTGGAAGGAATCATTACGTACATCAACCCGGCGATAGAGCAGGTGTTGGGATACACACCGGAGGAAAGAATCGGCGCCAGAGGCTTCGAATTTATTCACCCGGATGATATGGATTTTTTAATCCGTGCCTTTACGACGCTGAGCACCGATCCCAGGGCTCCGGCCATCCATGGTGAAATGCACCTTCGCCACAAGAACGGAACATACCTCACCCTGGAAGCCGTCGGGAGCAGTCTGGTCAAAAATAATACGGTGGAAGCCGTCATTATCAACTACCGGGATATTACCGAGCGCAAGTTGGCCGAGGAAGCATTACAGAAGAGCGAACAACGGTATCTGGAGCTAAGCATCCTTGATGACCTGACGCAGGTTTATAACTCGAGACATTTTCACGCTCAACTTGAAAAAGAAATGGAAAGGTCGAATCGCTACGAACAGCCGTTAACCCTACTGCTTCTCGATCTCGACAAATTCAAAACCTTCAACGACACATACGGCCATGTAGAAGGCGATAACGTACTGTCCAGGCTCGGACAGGTGGTCAAACGCTGTTTGCGCGATCCCGACTCCGCTTATCGTTACGGCGGCGAAGAATTCACGGTCATCCTGCCGATGACGACAAAAGACGAAGGAATGATTACGGCGCAAAGAATCCGGAATGAGTTCGGGAAAGAAGTCTTTACTCCCCTGCCGGGCATGGAAACCTTTGTGACGATGAGCATCGGTGTTTCGCAGTACATCCCCAAAGAAGACATGAAAAGTTTTGTTCACCGTACGGATCAGCTTATGTATCAAGCCAAAAAACACGGTCGGAACAGAATTTACGCCGACTGATCATGGTCGTGCCGACAACGCAAATATGTTTTTATCCGAACCTCGTCGTTCCCGTCATCGTTCTCCTGATGCTTCGAATTTCACTTCGCCCGTTCCCGGGGAGAGCCCCTATCGCTCCAGAACCTCTATTTCCTTCGCCTCCGTCACCCGCCATTTTTTTTCGACTTTTTGCAGCCTGAACTGAAGCGCCAGGACGGCATCGTTTCTCCGGCCGTCGGCGCCGGTTGCTTTGACAAAGGCTGTGGCAATGGCTTGTGCCTGCGGGAGGTCAATCGATTGAATGTCCATATCTTCAAGGTCGACAGACAGGTCTTTGTAATAATTTCGTGCCATCAGCATATACGTCGGCACATCTTTTTTATCGACGGACCGGGAAATTCCGTAGCCCGGAATATCAACCTGACAGTTTTCGGCCAGACCCTCCTGGAGGCGTCTGATGCGATGCGCCGCCGCCAGTCTGTTTTCTCCTGCTGACCATTCCAGGTCTTTTGCCAGCGTATGCAAATGTTTTTTTACCGCTCGGGCCTCCCAGTCGACAAACAAAATCAAAAACGATGCAACAGCCGCAATGATGATCACTCCCGCCGTGAGATATTTTCTGTTTACCATAAAGGAACTCCCACGATACGGTTGACGGGTGTCTGACCGAAGGTATGCGCTTCGGCAGGCATTGCGCGATTATCTCCCACAACATACACATGCCCCGGTTTGACGATGACCGGAGCACGATTCCAGTCGTATCTGCCCGATACATAGGGCTCGTCAACTTTTATCCCGTCAATAAAAAGGCGGCCCGTTCTGAATTCAACACTCTGACCGGCCGTGGCAACAACGCGTTTTAACAGCATCAATTTTCGGCCGGTCATCCGTATCGTGACAACGTCGGGCGGCACGGGCGAAGAAAAAACATAGCGCAGGGCGAAACAGAAGTTGAATGAACCGGTGACATAGGTGGGCGACATGCTTTCGCCCTGAACGCGAAACGGTATGAACACATATTTGAAAATTATAAAAGCGGAAACGGCTACGACGGCGACGCGCAGCAGATAACGGACGGTTATTTTCGGGAAAAAGAAATTCTTTACAGCGCGGTCGACCATTGCCATACCTCATCGGATAGAACCGGTTTTTTATCGTTTGCGCATCAGGCCGTCGGCGGCGATCATGCCGGAAATCGCCGCGCCCACGATGCCGCGGCTTTTGCCGGTGCCATCCCCTGCAACAAAGACGCCCTGGACGTTTGTTTCCAGATAACGATCGGTCGGGAAATGGGTATCGAAAAATTTTATTTCCGGCGCGTACATCAGCGTTGACGGATGCAGAATGCCCGGGATGATTTTATCCAGTGATTTGAGCGATTCCCACAGATTGTCCATGATGCGTGCGGGCATGGCCAGGGTGATGTCGCCGGGGGTTGCGCTGCAGGTTGCCCTGCAGACTTCAAAATGCCGTGCCGTGCTGTTGAACGTGAACAGCGAGCTTCTCCTGCCTTCGCGAAAATCGCCGATGCGCTGGACGATCGGCTTGCCGCCGCCCAGCAGGAAAAATTGTTTAGCGATGCTCAGCCCGAATTCCGTGGTATCCGAATAAGGTTTGGTCAGGGCGACGGTATTGATCAGGGCGAAATTGGTGTTCTTCGTTTTCCTGCCGGAAAGGGCGTCACCGTTGACCAATTTGAAATCGCCGTGATGTTCCACCCGGACCCGCCCGCCGGGATTGGTACAAAACGTCCTGACCATATCGCCGTGACGTCCCGTGGTGAAAATAAATTTGGGGTCGTAAACGATATCGGTCATAAAGTCGTAGAATCTTCTGTTGATCTCCAGGCGGATTCCCACATCGATCGGACCGAAATTATTCCGAATACCCAGCGCCCTGGCGATGTCGCGGAACCAGTATGCGCCGCTGCGGCCCGGAGCGGCCAGAACAACCGGCGCGTGGCAGCTCATTCTTTTTTTGTTGATGCGGCAGAGCAGTCGGAAGGAGCCATCGCGTCTTTTTTCGATGGACTCGACTTCTGTACTCAGCAGAAAATCGGTTTTTTTGAGATGTCCCCGCAGATAATCCACCAGCGCCCTGCCGTTATCCGTTCCCCAATGCCACTGTTCGGGTGCAATAAACTGCGCGCCGTGTTCGGCGGCCATATCCGCCAGAGCCCGAAGACTTTTTTTATTATCGGTAAACGTGACCTGACGGCAACGCGGGAATCCGGTAAATATCCGTTTGATCTCCTGCATCATGTTTTCCGCTGTCGGGCGGTCGATTTGCAGTTCATGAATGTCCAGACCGACGCGGTAATCGAAGTTCAGTTTGCCGTCGTTGAGAAGCCCTCCGGCGGGATAAGGATTCCGATCAAGGACGGCAATGTTATCCATTCCCAGCTTTTCCAGCTGAATCGCAGCGAACAGACCGGCCGGACCGGAACCGATAATTAAAATTTTATAGTTTTTTGTTTGCATAAGTAAAGACGGAAGCGTTTTCACCGGTTGTAAAAATAACGCCTTTTTCTTCCTGATATCCATTGTCTATCCGGACCGGGGCATTGACAATCTTCACGACCATTTTTATTATTTTACATAATTGGCGCCGGTTATCAAGTCATGTTATTTTTATCAATGATATCATCTTTTTTCTCCATATGAGAACCGGCACCGGCACGATGGATCACGGAAAACAAAAAGCAAGGTCTATTGTCTTTTTTATTGCGGGTGTCTATAATATTAATATGATTTTCAACCAAAGGAGGTGATAAAAGCAAAAAAAGATGAAGGTTGGTAAGAGTTAACTTGTCCATTTTGGTGATCATGCATGAAAGGAGGGATGGTCATGTTTGCACCAAAAAGAATTCTCGTACCGACAGATTTCTCCGATTATTCCGATGAGGCGTTGAAACAGGCATTGGAACTCGCGAAGCAATACCACTCGAAAGTCTATCTGCTGCACGTCGCAAATCCGGTAACGCAATGCACAGTCGATTATTGTCTGGACGTGGAAACATTTAAAAAAACCGAAGAAAACGCAATGATCCAAGCAAAGGAAATGATGCAAAAAGAGCTGCAAAAATTTCCCGAATTCCAGGAAATTGAAATTATCAGTGATATCAGAGAAGGAGAACCCGTTAAAGAAATCCTGAAAGAACAGGAAGAAAAAGGCGTTGATTTAATCGTGATGCCTTCGCACGGCAAATCAGGAATTTTGAAAAGACTCATGGGACAGATTGCCGGGAAGGTGATGGAGGAAACCAAGAGTCCCGTTCTGCTTGTGCAGCATTGATTGGGACAGAATATAAACAGGCAAGGTCGGCAAGGCGGTGTTGAGTTGACGCCGCCTTGCTTTTGTTCAGAGCATTCCCTTTTTCAGGATGGCGATCAGGAGCCAAATACCCAGAACCGCGGCCGCGGAAAATCCGATCAACCCGATGAGGGATATTTCATAGACGAGCGGCGGTGTGCTGTAAGCCAGAAGATACGCGGAACCGATGATCAAGGCGGCAATGATAATGGAAAAGGACAGGCGGTTGCTGGCCTGATCAAGGTCGCGTAAAAAGGTGTCGATCCATCGCATTTCCATATTGATGGTCATTTTGTTCTGACGAATCAGTCTGG